>NZ_CP019038.1:4800000-5112524 GCF_001941825.1 Massilia putida | reverse complement strand
GTCGGCTCGGCGATGGCGGCCAGGCGGGCGATCTCGCCGGGGTGGTTCATGCCCAGCTCCACGACGGCGGCCTGGTGCGCCTCCGTCAGGCGCGTCACGGTCAGCGGCACGCCGATCTCGTTGTTCAGGTTACCCTGCGTGGCCAGGCGCGCGTCCGCACCGAATGCGGCCGCGAGGATCGCGGCGATCATTTCCTTGACCGTCGTCTTGCCGTTGCTGCCGGTGACGCCGATGACGGGAATGGCGAAACGGCGGCGCCAGAAGTTACCGATGCGGCCCAGCGCGACCAGCGTGTCCGGCACGACGATGGCCGGCAGCGGATAATTCTCCGGCAGCTTCTCCACGACGACACCCGCCACCGGATTGCCGGCCAGCTGGCCGAGGAAATCGTGGGCATCGAAGCGCTCGCCGCGCAGGGCGACGAACAACGAGCCCGGCACCGCCTGCCGGCTGTCGGTCGACACGCCCTGGAAATAGGCGTCGCGCGTGACGTGCGCGCCGGCGATCGATGCTGCGATTTGTTCCAGCGAACCACGAATCATCAAACAGTCCTCATCATCGTCAGCCGCGCGGTCAGGGCAAGCGCCGCGTGGTCGGCATCGGAAAACGGCATCTTCCGGCCTTTGATTTCCTGGTACGGCTCGTGGCCCTTCCCCGCCAGCAGGATCACGTCCGGCTTGGCGGCATGCTTCACGGCCGACAGGATCGCGGCGGCGCGGTCCTCGATGGCCTGGTACGTCGACGTCGGGTGGCGCGGGTCCATGCCGGCCACGATCTGGTCGATGATGGCGCGCGGATCCTCGCTGCGCGGGTTGTCGCTCGTGACGAGCACGTGCTCCGCCATCTGCGCGATACGGCCCATCTGCGGACGCTTGCCCGGATCGCGGTCGCCGCCGCAGCCGAACACGCACCACAACCGGCCGCCACGCTCGTGCGCGACCTGGCGCAGCGCCTCCAGCGTCTTTTCCAGCGCGTCCGGCGTGTGGGCGTAATCGATCACGACCATCGGCGCATCCTGGCCGCCGATCTGCTGCATGCGGCCCGGGGCCGGCACGAGCGCCTCGATCGCGTCGAGCGCGGCGCGCAACGCCACGCCCTTCGCCAGCAGCGTGCCCAGCACCGCGAGGGCATTGCTTGCGTTGAAGTGGCCCACCATGTGCGTGCGCACGACGGCACTGCCGTACGGCGACTCGATATGGAATTCGCTGCCGTTCGGACGGCTGCGCAGGCTCGAAGCGCGCAGCACGGCCACGCCGTCCAGTACCGGTTGTTCGTGCACGGTGCGCAGCGTGTAGCCGATGACGGCGACGTCCTGCCGCGCATCGCGCAGGTGCTGCGCGATGCGCACGCCCGCTTGGTCGTCCAGGTTGACGACGGCGGTTTTCAGGCCGGGCCAGTCGAACAGCCGGCGCTTGGCGGCCTCGTAGGCGGACATGTCGCCGTGATAGTCGAGGTGGTCGCGCGTGAGGTTCGTGAAGACGGCCACGTCGAAGTGCATGCCGGCCGTGCGGTTCTCCACGAGGCCGATCGACGACACTTCGATGGCGAGCGACGTCGCGCCCGCATCGCGCAGCCTGGCCAGTTCCGTCGCCAGCAGCACGGCGTCCGGCGTCGTGTAGCCGGTCGCGTCGAATTCCGGCTCGGCGCGGCCGCGCACGAAGCCCACGCCCAGGGTGCCGATGACGGCACTGGTCTCGCCGAGCGTGGCCAGCGCCTGCGCCGTCCACAGCGCGCACGACGTCTTGCCGTTCGTGCCCGTGACGCCGACGGTGAACATGCCGGCATCCGGCGCGCCGTAGTAGGCGTGCGCGATCGGGCCGGCGTTCTGCTTCAGGTCCTGCACGGCCAGGTGCGGGACGGCGAGCGACCCGTCGAAAGCGAAATCGCGTCCTTCGTACACGACCGCGGCGGCACCGTTCTCGACGGCGGAGGGAATGAAACGGCGGCCGTCGGCGGCTTCGCCCGGATAGGCGAAGAACACGTCGCCGTGGCGCACGCGGCGCGAGTCGGAAACGAGACGGCCGCCTGGTGCGGCGGCCCGAATCCAATCGATGATGTTCGGCGTCTCGGCCATCAATTGCTCTCCTCGAGAGGATGTTCCGGGATGATGATGTCGGTGACCGATGAATCGGGCGGTATGTTCTCGGCCCGCATCGCATTCGCCGCGAGTGTCGCGAACGTCGGCGCCGCCACCGCGCCGCCGGTGTGGAACGGCCCGGAGGGATCGTCGATCATCACGGCGATGACGAAGCGCGGATTGCTCATCGGCGCGATGCCGACGAAGGAACCGACGTAGTGCGTCTGCGAATAGCGGCCGTTGATGACTTTCTGCGCCGTGCCGGTCTTGCCGCCGATGCGGTAACCCGCGACCTGCGCCTGCGGCGCCGTGCCCTGCGGGCTCACGACCGATTCGACCATCGTGCGGACCTGGGCCGCGACTTTCGGCGAGATGATCTGCTGGCCGACCGGCTTTTCGGTGACCTTCTGGAACGACAGCGGGATGATGTCGCCGTCGCGCGCGAAGATCATCCAGGCGCGCGCCAGCTGCAGCAGCGACATCGAAATGCCCTGGCCGAACGACATGTTGGCCTTGGCCACGATCGGCCAGGATTTGTAGGGACGCAGACGGCCGGCCGTGGCGCCGGGGAAGCCGAAGCGCGGCGCCTGGCCGAAGCCGACCTTGGTGAACATCTCCCACATGTCCTGGGCCGACAACAATTCCGAAATCTTGGTCGTACCGATGTTCGACGACTTCTGGATGATCGTACTGACATCGATGACGCCGTGCGGGTGCGTGTCGCGGATCGTGTGGCCGCCGGTCTGGTAGCGGCCGTTGCCGGTGTCGAACAGCGTGGTCGGCTTGATCAGGCCCCTGTCCAGCGCCAGCGCGACGGTGAACGGTTTCAGCGTCGAACCCGGTTCGAACGTGTCGGTGATGACGCGGTTGCGCAGCTGCTCGCCCGTCAGGTGCGAGCGGTCGTTCGGGTTATAGGTCGGCCAGTTGGTGAGCGCCAGCACCTCGCCCGTGTGCACGTCCAGCACGATGGCGGCGCCCGCCTTGGCGTGGAACTTCTCGACGGCGTCCTTGACGCTGTTGAAGGCGATGTACTGCAGCTTGGAGTCGACCGACAGGGTCAGATCCTTGCCGTCGTGCGGTTCGCGCGACAGGCCCACGTCCTCGACGATGCGGCCCAGGCGGTCCTTGATCACGCGCCGGCTGCCGGTCTGGCCGACGAGGTTCTTCTGCTGCGCGAGTTCGATGCCTTCCTGGCCGACGTCTTCCACGTTCGTGAAGCCGACGATGTGCGCCATCACCTCGCCCTGCGGGTAATAGCGCTTGTATTCCTTGCGGGTGTCGAGGCCGTCGATGCCGAGCTTTTCGATCTTGGCGATGACGTCCATCTCGACCTGGCGCTTCAGGTAGACGAAGGTGCGGTCGGAATCGAGCTTCTTCAGCAGCTCGGCCTCCGGCAGGTCGAGCAGCTGCGCCAGTTCGCGCAGCTTGGGACGCGGCGAATTCAGCACGTCCTCGGGGATCGCCCACACGGCCTTCACGGGCAGCGACGACGCGAGCACGATGCCGTTGCGGTCGAAGATCTTGCCGCGCGTGGCCGGCAGTTCGAGCGTGCGCTCGTAGCGGCTCGCGCCCTGCTTTTGCAGGAACTGGTTGGAGACGCCCTGCAGCCACAGCGCGCGCCCGGCCAGCGCGAGGAAGGCGGCGAACAGCACGAACAGGACGACGCGCGAACGCCAGTCCGGCAGGCGCACGGCCAGCACGGGACTCTTGGAAAACGCCACGCCCTTGGCGGCGGCGACGCGGGATCCGTTGGTGCCGGCCTTCATTTGCCGCCTTCCGTCAAGTATTGGGTACGCGCCGGGCTCAAAGGCGCCATGTTCAGCTCCGAGCGCGCGATCTGTTCGATGCGTTCGTTCTTGCCGAGCGTGGACTGGTCGAGCTGGAGCTGGGCCCAGTCGACCTCGAGCTGGCGCTGCTGCTGCACCAGCCTTTCCTGGTCGATGAACAGGTGGCGGGCCTGATAGCGCGCGTTCACGACCGACAGCGCGCAGCCAACCAGCAGCGTGGTCAGCACGACGTTGATCTTACCGCTCATACGGCATCCCCCGCGGCGCGCGCGCCCAGGCGCTCGGCCACGCGCAGCACCGCAGAACGGGCGCGCGGATTGGCCTCGACTTCCACGTCGGAGGGTTTCGTCTTGCTGATCAACTTCATCAAGGGCTGGGGCAGATCGACGGCACGAATCGGCAGCCGGCGATCCGGCTGCTCGACGTTGGCTTTGGACGCGAGGAACTGCTTGACCATGCGGTCTTCCAGCGAATGGAAGCTGATCACGGACAGGCGCCCGCCGGGCGCCAGCAGTTCAAAAGCCGCGTTCAAACCTGCTTCAAGGTCCTCAAGCTCTTGATTGATGAAAATCCGGATAGCCTGAAAGGTGCGGGTTGCCGGATCCTTACCTTTCTCCCGGGTTTTGACCGCGTTTGCCACGATTGCGGCAAGCTGTCGTGTGCTTGAAATTGGTTCGACTGCCCGGCGAGCAACAATCGCCTTTGCAATCTGAAAAGCAAACCGTTCTTCCCCATAATCGCGAATCACCTTTTCCAGTTGTCTCTCCGGCACCTCGGCCAGCCATGCGGCGGCGGAGATGCCCCGTGTCGTATCCATCCGCATGTCCAGAGGACCGTCGTTGCGGAAGCTGAAGCCCCGGCTCGCGTCGTCCACCTGGGGCGAGGAGATGCCCAGGTCCAGCAGGATGCCGTCGACCTGGTGCACGCCCCGTGCCCCCAACGCTTCGCGCATCGTCGCGAAGCTGTCGTGCACGATCGAAAAGCGCGGATCGTTCATCTGCCCGGCCGTCGCGATCGCCTGGGGATCCTTGTCGAAACCGATCAGGCGCCCCTCGGGCGCCAGTTTCGACAGGATCAGCCGGCTATGACCGCCGCGGCCGAACGTGCCATCTATATACGTACCCGCAGCGCGCCCGCCTTCGAGGGCAAGGGCATCGACTGCTTCATCCAACAGCACCGTACGATGCTGCAAACCGGGCACCGGCTGAGTCACATTCATGCGGCGCCTTAGAAGGAGAAGTTGGAAAGGACATCGGGCATGCCGCCCGCGACGGCTTGGGCCTCGTTTTCTGCCAGCTTGGCGGCGTCCCAGATCTCGAAATGGGTCCCCATCCCGAGCATCATCACTTCCTTCTCCAAACCAACTGCATTGCGCAGCTCGGGCGAAATGAGCACCCGACCCGCGCCGTCCATCTCGACATCGCAGGCGTTCCCCAGGAAAATGCGTTGCCACGCCCGTGCCGACATCGGCCAGGCGGCGATCTGTTCGCGATGTTCTTCCCACACCGGGCGCGGGAAGAACAACAGGCAACCATGCGGGTGCTTCGTGAGCGTCATACGGCCTTCACATTGCTGCATCAAGGCGTCGCGATGCTTGGCCGGTATTGACATCCGTCCTTTAGCATCGAGATTGATCGCTGACGCGCCCTGAAACACGTTGTACCTAGTTTTGGAGAGTTATCAGTCTGATTATTTTTAGGCGCCGGGAGACCCACCGATCTCCCACAAAACTGCACTTTTTGCCACCGTTTCCCACTTTAGAGGAAGCGTTGTCTGTGGTCAAGCGAATTCACGTTTGAAAAACGCGAAAATTGCCAATGAAACCAATGACTTAGCGAACTTACTTGACGGAAGCTCAAGTAAAAATGTTGAGCAAAATTAGGCACTTAGGTAAAAGAATGCATGTGCAACCTCATCTGCACACATGTGTTTTACCTTTGATGAACGATATGTGCTGACTATCGGTAAGTTGCCTTATTGCAACATGCCCAGCACGACAGGAAATTGCGAAGCAATGCCGGGCGGGTTAGGATGAAGGCGAGGCGATCACCCGGCCGTTTCGGCTCACTTGGCGGTTTTCGGGGAGCCGGCATTATAAGTGAGTCCGTACTACCGTGCAGGAGAACGCCATGAGCATCACATTGGCCCGCAGCCGCGCTGTGTATGACCTCAACGAGGTTCAGGGCGCGCTCGACCGCAGCCGCGGACGTTCGCCCGAGCTCGAAGCCTTCTATGAACGCATGCTCGAGACCGGTGCCGAACGTTTCGTCACCACGCCCTCTTCCATCGACGCGCTCGATCCGCTGTTCGACGAATGTCCCAATTTCGACGAAGTGCTGGACGACCTGGCGCGCTACCTGCGCCTGGCCCATGCCGGCGACAAGGGTTTCAACGTCATGCCGATCCTGCTGCTGGGCGGCCCGGGCGTGGGCAAGACCCATTTCGCCAAGCGCCTGGCCAAAGTCATGCAGACCGACTGCGAACTGATCAGCATGAACGCCCTGTCGGCCGGTTTCGTCATCACGGGCAGCTCCGCCAGCTGGCGCGGCGCCAAGTGCGGCAAGGTGGCCGAACGCCTCGTGCGCGGGCAATTCGCGAATCCGGTGATCGTGCTGGACGAGGTGGAAAAGGCATCGGGCTCCTCGCAATCCGACCCGCTCGCGGCACTCTATCAACTGCTGGAACCGGAAACGGCCAGCGCCTTCCGCGACGAGTTCATCGATGTCGACATCGACGCCTCGCAGATCTTCTGGGTGCTCACGGCAAATTCCACCGAAGGCATCCCGCACCCGCTGCTGAACCGGATGGCCGTCTACGAAGTGCCGGCGCCGACACCCGAACAGGCGGCCGGCATCGCCCAGCGCATGTATGCCGGGCTGCTGCGCGAACTGAACCTGACCGCGTTCGATCCTTTGCTGGGCGACGTGGTGCTGGACAAGCTCGCGGGCGTCTCGCCGCGCGATTTGCGCAAGACCTTATTGGATGGGCTCGGCTACGCGGTCGCGGACGGGCGCGCGCACGTGATGGCTGGCGATATCCGGCTCAAGCCGACGCCGGGCAAGGGGCGCATCGGGTTCTAGCCGAGCGAGCGCAGGCGCGGCGCCGCCATCACATCCTGGCGAGCGGCGAACGCCTGGCCGCTTGAAAAGCCGGTCAGAACTCTTCCCACTCGTCGCCGCTGCCGGCGCTCGCCAGACGCTTGACCCGCAACGGCTCGGCCGGCGCCCATGCCGGTGCCGCCGCCGCAGGCTTCTTTTTCAACGGCGCGACGTTCGTCCTGGGTAGCGCTACCCGAGCGACCCGGGC
The DNA here is from genome assembly GCF_001941825.1 of Massilia putida. Classification (NCBI taxonomy): domain Bacteria; kingdom Pseudomonadati; phylum Pseudomonadota; class Betaproteobacteria; order Burkholderiales; family Oxalobacteraceae; genus Massilia; species Massilia putida. The sequence goes on along the minus strand of NZ_CP019038.1, from coordinate 5,105,354 downwards.
CTGCGAACCGTCAAGCCGGAACACGGCCACCGTCTGCGACAGCTTGGCCGCCTGCTCCCGCAGCGATTCGGACGCGGCGGCCGCCTCTTCCACCAGCGCGGCGTTCTGCTGCGTGGTCTGGTCCATCTGCGAAATCGCAAGCTGCACCTGGCCGATGCCCTCGGTCTGCTCCTGGCTGGCCGCGCTGATCTCGCCCATGATGTCCGTCACCCGCTTGATGCTCTCGACGACTTCGCGCATCGTCGTGCCGGCCTGGTTCACGAGGTTGCTGCCCGCGTCCGCCTTTGCCACGGAGTTGTCGATCAACGCCTTGATTTCCTTCGCGGCAGCCGCGCTGCGCTGGGCCAGGCTGCGCACTTCGGACGCGACGACGGCAAAGCCCCTTCCCTGCTCGCCCGCGCGCGCCGCTTCGACGGCCGCATTCAGTGCCAGGATATTGGTCTGGAAGGCGATGCCGTCGATGACGGCGATGATGTCGACGATCTTGCGCGCCGATTCGTTGATCGCGCCCATGGTGTCGACCACTTCCGACATCACCGTCCCGCCTTTCGCCGCCACTTCCGATGCGGACACGGCGAACCGGTTCGCCTGGCGCGCATTGTCCGCGTTCTGTCTCACGGTCGACGTCAACTCTTCCATCGACGACGCCGTTTCTTCCAGCGAGGACGCCTGCTCCTCCGTGCGCGAGGACAGGTCGGCGTTGCCGGTCGCGATCTGCTGCGAGGCGGCCGCGATGGTGTCGGTGCCGCTGCGCACTTCGCCGACGATCCTGACCAGCGCCTCGTTCATGTCGCGCAACGCTTGTAACAGCTGGCCGGTCTCATCCTCCGAATGCACGTCGATCCTGGCGGTCAGGTCGCCCGTGGCCACGGTGCGCGCCACATCCACCGCCTGCCGGAGCGGTCCCGTGATCGAGCGCGTGATCCAGACGGCCACGACCACACCGAGCACAAGCGCCAATGCCGCCAGGCCCGTCAGCCACGCGACCGTCGACCGATAGGTTTCCTCGGCACGGTGGCCGCTGTCGATGACGCGCTCGTCCTGAAACTTGATCAATTCCCGGACGGCGTCGAAATAGGTGCGCTGGTCCTTGCGGATCTGCGTCAGCAGGAAGGTTGTGGCTTCCTGTTTTTTGCCGGCATCCATCATTTCGAGAAAGGTCTGTTGCGCCGCACGGTACAGCTCCCTGGCGTCCTGCACGGCTTTCAGCTTGACCTTGCCCTCATCGGATTTGATCAGGACCGCCAGTTTGTCGAGATTGGCGGAGTTTTCCTTTCGGTTCTGGAGCACGGTCTGCCGTTCCCGCGCCAGGTCTTCCGGATTATCCGACAGGAGCATATTGCGCATGGCGCGGGCATTGCGGTTCACCACATCAAGGCTTTCGTACGCCAATATCGTCTTGGGATAATCCTCATCGACGATTCTGGTCGTACCGTCATTCAATAGCCGCAAGCTGGCAATACCGAACCAAATACATGCCGTCAGCAGGAAGAGCAACAGCGCAAAAGCCCCGCCCAGTCGAGTACCGATTTTCCAGTTTTTGATATTCATTCCGTTTCCATTGTCCGAGACCGAGATTGATGAATATGTTTCGCAGCAGGGTAAAACATCCAGCAGCTTACGTGATTGCATCAAGGCATTGTTTGACCTCAGTCCATGACGCTTTCACTAGTGTCTTCGACTGATATCGATGTCATCCGGAAATAATTCTACATGAAATGCAAGACTTCATTTCATGCACGACAACGAAATATTGACTGAGTGGCTGCCACCATGTCCTCGGCGCGCAGATAATTCACGAGCTCGTCGCGTTCGAACGAACCGTCCCAATCTTTTTCGCCGAGCAATTGGGGCAATGCGATATTCGTCAGCAAGGCGTGGAATTTATCCTTGATGAGTTGCGGGCGGATATCCTTGATACGCACCCGGGATACCTTGCGCGATAAATCGACGACGATCCCGAACAACACCCAGTCGAGCTGCACCAGCAGCATGCTGGCCGACTGGATCGCGCGCGGCGCGATACTGGCTTCGTACAGGCGCACGACCGACGATTGCCGGGCGCCGGCATCGCCGTCGTCGCCGATCAATTCGTCCGGCCACCAGGCCAATACCTGGTTCAACAGGCATTCGAAATCGGCATTTTCAGGAAGGGTGATTTGCCCGACAAACATAAAGGGAGGGCGTCGCGCTGGATACCCGTGGTGATTAAGAGGAAATGGCCTTACCCGGCAGTATATCGATCAAAGTGAACGAAAAGCTCTCACAATTTCACAATGCTTGAAATAACGTGTTTGCCACTATTGCAATAGACGCCCCGGCATCCATATGGCCGACAAAGTTCACGCTGGAGAGTCCCCATGTTCGGTACCGGCCACCCGCGCCCGCTGCATCGCAAGGCAGTCGCAATGCACGTGCTGCGGCAGGAAGAACGGCGCCCGGACAGCCACACGCTGACGGTCGACGTGCCGGACAAACCCGCCGCCGCGCCGCCCGCCGCGCAGTCGATCCGTTTCGACGCGGTCTACAGCTTGTCCGAATACCTGGGCTTCCTGCGCGACCATCTGTCGTTCACGCTGCGCCGCGCATCGCCGCCGGTGCGACTGCGCCGGATCACGATACCGCTGGCCTGCGCCTGCATCACGCTGATCGGTATTCCGGTCTTCCTCGTCAAGAAGCGCCGCATGCCGCACTGCGCCTTCCGCATCGACGGCGACGGCATCGAACGCAGCACGCGTGCCGGCACGCTGGTGCGCAGCTGGGCGGACATCCGAGGCGTGCGACGCTACCGCCGCGGATTTCTGGTGATGTATGACCGCGGGGCGATGCCGATTCCGTTGCGGTGCCTGAACCGCGAGCAGGAAGCCGCGTTCCGCCGCCTGGCATCGAAAGCCGGCAGCGCGTGAGCATGGCGCCTCACTCGTCCACCTTCGCATCCTCGCTCTTGGCCGCCGCCATTGCCTCGGGCTCGAGCTCCTCGGCCGCCTTGTTCAGGCGGATGAACACGCCCCAGCCGGACAGCAGCACGCCGGCCGCGATCAGCACGGACGCCGCGTGCGGCAGCAGTTCCGGTTCCTCGTGCAAGGCCTTGAACGTCCCGACCAGGCCTTCGATCGACAGCGCGACCACGACGACGACCATGAAACGCGACAGATAGCGGCGCACGCGCGTGGGCGCGCTGATGTGGGCGTCGCGCACGACTTCTTCCTCGGTGATGGTCTGGGCGATCTGCAGCGAGACGACGGCGATGGCCAGCAGGCCGATCGCCTCGATGGCCATCTCGGCGCTCTCGTCGGGGTCGGCGCCGACGGCTTTCCACCCGGTCTGCACGGCCAGTACCGTGATCAGCACGGACACGAGCACGAACAAAATCCCGAGCAGCGCGTGCGCGGTGGAAAAGAAACCCTTCATGAATTTCAAGGCGCCTCCGGTCGCAACAAATCGACGATGTCGAACGATTGTGCCCGATCCGCCCAGGCGCGGCCGCACGCGAGGCTTTAGCGATGGTCCGGCGCGGCCCACGCGCGCGCATGCGCGACCGCGCGCGACCAGCGCGCCATCATCTCCGCGCGGCGCGCGGCCGGCAGTTGCGGCTCGAACCGGCGCTCGCTGCGCCACTGCGCGGCGATCTCCTCGCGCGACGACCAGAAGCCGACGGCCAGGCCGGCCAGGTACGCGGCGCCGAGGGCCGTCGTCTCCGTCACCTGCGGACGCACGACGGGCACGCCCAGCAAGTCGGCCTGGAATTGCATCAGCAAGTCGTTGCGCGCGGCGCCGCCGTCGGCGCGCACCTCATGCACGGCGCAGTCGGCGTCCTTCTGCATGGCGGCGAGCAGTTCCGCGCTCTGGTAGGCGATGGCGTCGACGGCGGCGCGCGCGATGTGGGCGGCCGTCGTCCCGCGCGTCATGCCGACGATGGTGCCGCGCGCATAGGCATCCCAATGCGGCGCGCCGAGGCCGACGAACGCCGGCACGAGCATCACGCCGCCGCTGTCCGGCACCGACAAGGCCAGCGCTTCGACGTCGGACGATTGCTTGATGATGCCCAGGCCGTCGCGCAGCCACTGCACGGTGGCGCCGCCCATGAACACGCTGCCTTCGAGCAGGTAATCGGTGTGCGTCCCGATGGTCCAGCCGACGGTGGCCAGCAGGCGGTTGCGCGACTGCGGCGGGACGCTGCCCGCGTGCATCAGCATGAAACAGCCGGTGCCGTACGTATTCTTGACCATGCCGCGCTGGTGGCAGGCCTGGCCGAACGTGGCGGCCTGCTGGTCGCCCGCGATGCCCGCGATGGGAATGGCGCGCCCGAACCAGGTGGCGTCGGTGTCGGCGACGATGCCGGAACTGGGCACGACTTCCGGCAGCATCGAGGCCGGCACGCCGAACAGCGACAACAGTTCCGGGTCCCAGCGCAGGCTGTTGATATTGAAGAGCATCGTGCGCGCCGCGTTGCTCGCGTCCGTGACGTGGCGTCCCGTCAGCTTATACGTGAGCCAGCTGTCGACGGTGCCGAACGCCAGTTCTCCCCGCTCCGCGCGCGCACGTGCGCCCGGCACGTGCGTGAGCAGCCATTGCAGCTTGGTCGCGGAAAAATAGGCATCCAGTTCGAGGCCCGTCTTGCGCCCGATGAGGCTGGCCTTCCCGGCCGCGCGCAGCCCGTCGCAGATCTCGGCCGTGCGCCGGTCCTGCCAGACGATGGCGTGGCACAGCGGCTCTCCCGTGCGGCGGTCCCACACGACCGTCGTCTCGCGCTGGTTCGTGATGCCGATGGCGGCCACCTCGCCGGCGTCGGCGCCGGCCTCCAGCAGGACCTGGCGCGCGCAGGCGAGCTGGCTGCTCCAGATGTCGAGCGGGTCGTGCTCGACCCAGCCGGGCTGCGGAAAATGCTGGGGATATTCCTGCTGGGCGATGCGCACGACCTGGCCCTGGCGGTCGAACAGGATGGCGCGCGAACTGGTGGTGCCCTGGTCGAGGGCGAGGATGTAACGCATCGTCGTCGAGCTCCCCGGGCCGTGAATTTTGTGTAAAGCAGGCCGATAGGCCGGATTCTGTGTAACGCCCTTGCGGACGCTATGACAGCCATTCCTCTAGGCGCCGAATTACTCCGGCGCTCAAGCTTCCTACCCGCACGCTCCGCGAGCAACCTCAACGCGTGCCTATTTGGAATTGCTCCAGGTGGAGGTTACCGCGTTTCACCGTAACTTAATACGCTCGTCTCTGTGGCCCTATTCCTCGCCTTATACCCGGCTTGCGCCAGGCTTTCGGCGGACGGCCGTTAACCGTCACCCCGCTCTATGGAGTCCGGACCTTCCTCCCGCCCACGACCTTGCGGCGTGGACCAGCGGCTGTCTGGCCTGCTTCACCGGCAGCATTGTACCCGATAGGGGCCTCGGTCACACCCATCCGTGGGCGCGCGCTGGACTTAACGAAAATTTTCCTTAGATATCAGTCCCTTACTTCGGATATAAACAGCATACCTATCACTGACGGAGCGCACTGCTCATACAACGCATCCACCAACACAAAGGCAAAAATGACATCTTCTTCCCCCCTCGGCCACGCCGCCACCGTAGCAACCTTCGTCGCCGAGCTCACCACCGCGATTTCATTCGCCGGAGCTGCCGCCTTGTACGCGTATAACACATGGTGGCTGCCCGGCCACACCAAGGTGTCCGCGTATATCGTGCAAAGCACGGCCGACACGTTCTCTGTCTACGTCGCGAACGAAGGCGGTACCGACGTGGTCGTACGCTCGCTCGGCATTCAGTCCGAAGGACTGGACGGCATGGTCTTCAAGGCCAAGCTGCCCAGCGGCGGCCAGATGGTCGAACACGGCAAATCAGCCCTCGTCGCGTCCGCGCCATCGCACCTGAACGCGGCGGTGAAGGTCGATCCCGACATCGTTCCCAAACAGCCCCCAGGTACCGTCATCAATACGACCAAATGCTCGGCACGGCTGCAATACGTCGACAGCAAGGGACGGACAGGCAAGATGGCGCTGCCGTTCGACTGCTACGCGGCCTCGATCATCCCGCAGGAAGAGTAACCGCCACCATCGGTCCATGCGCGAGGCCGGCGTTTTTGAAATTTGATGTCGCCATTTCAAAAGCCGGCCTGCCCGCACTCCCCTAGAATGCCCGGATTCCATCGTGATAAGGATGACCTCACCATGACGCACCCCTCCCGCAGCGGCGGCCAGATCCTGGTCGATGCGCTCCAGGTCCACGGCGTGGACACCGCCTTCGGCGTGCCCGGCGAAAGCTACCTCGACGTGCTCGACGCGCTGCACGACTCGAACATCCGCTTCGTCATCAACCGCCAGGAAGGCGGCGCGGCGTTCATGGCCGAGGCCTACGGCAAGCTGACCGGCAAGCCCGGCATCTGCTTCGTCACCCGCGGTCCGGGCGCCACCAACGCATCCATCGGCGTGCACACGGCGTACCAGGATTCGACGCCGATGATCCTGTTCATCGGCCAGGTCGGCACGGACTTCATGGACCGCGAAGCCTTCCAGGAAATCGACTACCGCCGCATGTACGGCCAGATGGCCAAATGGGTCGCGCAGATCGACCGCGCCGAGCGCATCCCCGAATACATGGCGCGCGCGTTCCAGGTCGCGACGAGCGGCCGTCCGGGGCCCGTCGTCCTCGCGCTGCCGGAAGACATGCTCGTGGCGCGCGCCGAAGTGGCGGACACGCGCCGCTACCAGCCCACGCAGGGTGCGCCGTCGGCCTCACAAATCGATCGGCTCCGGACCATGCTGGCGCAAGCGAAAAAACCGCTGCTGCTGCTGGGCGGCGGCACGTGGACGGACCAGGCGTGCGCCGACGTACGGAAATTCGCCGAGGCGAATGCCCTGCCCGTCGCCTGCGCGTTCCGCTTCCAGGACCTGCTGGACAACGAACATCCGCACTATGTGGGCGACGTCGGCATCGGCATCAATCCGAAGCTGGCTGCACGCGTGAAGGAGGCCGACGTCCTGATCGCGTTCGGCCCGCGCCTGGGCGAGATGACGACGAGCGGCTACTCGCTGCTGGAATCGCCCGTGCCGCGCCAGCGCCTCGTGCACATCCACCCGGATCCGGAAGAACTGGGCAGCGTGTACCAGGCCGAATTGATGATCGCGAGCGGCGCGCCGCAGGCCGCAAGCATGCTGGCGGCGATGGAACCGGTCGATGCGGCGGCGTGGCGCCACACGGTGGAAGAAGCGAAGGCCGAGCTGCGCGCGTGGCAGGAACAACCGCCGATCTTCAAGGACGGCACCGCGCCGCTCGACCTGTGGCAGATGATGCAGGACCTGCAGGCGGCCCTGCCGCGCGACACGATCATCACGAACGGCGCCGGCAACTACGCGACGTGGGCGCACCGGTTCTGGCGCTACGGTGCCATGCGCACGCAGCTGGCACCGACGAGCGGCGCGATGGGGTATGCGGTGCCGGCCGGCGTCGCGGCCAAGATCGTGCGGCCGGAACGCACGGTCGTCACCTTTGCCGGCGACGGCGAATTCATGATGACGGGCCAGGAGCTGGCGACGGCCGTGCAATACGGCGCCGGCGTCATCTTCCTGGTCTTCAACAACGGCATGTTCGGCACCATCCGCATGCACCAGGAGCGCACGTATCCGGGCCGCGTGTCGGGCACGCAGCTGCACAATCCGGATTTCGCACAGCTTTCCAAGGCCTACGGCGGCCACGGCGAAGCGGTCGAGACGACGGCCGATTTCGGCCCGGCCCTGGCGCGCGCCGTCGAGTTCACGCGCACGCATAAGCTGCCGGCGCTGATCGAGCTGCGCTACGACGGCAACCTGATCACGCCGGGCGCCACGCTGGACACCATCCGCCGCAACGCGCAGGCCGCCAAGGCCAGCTGATCAGGCAGCGACGAGGCCGCGCAGGGCGGGGACGACGTCGTGCAGGCGCTCCACTTCGAACGTGGGGAGCGCCTGCGTGTCGTTGGCGAGGCGGCCGGGATTGAACCAGCAGCTTTCGATGCCGAACCGGTTCGCGCCGAGGATGTCGGCGTCGAGCCGGTCGCCGACGATGACCGTCTCCGCATGCGCGAACGCGCGCGCCATCTTGACCGTGTAGTCGAAGAAGCGGTTGTCCGGCTTGGCGTGGCCGCACGCTTCGGACGTGGCCACGAACGACACGTGGTCGCGCAGACCCGAACTGGCGATGCGGCGGTGCTGGATGTGCTCGACGCCGTTGGTGATGATGCCCACTTCGCCGATGGCGGCCAGCGTCTCGCACAATTCGCGCGCGCCGTCGATGAGGACGACGGTGTCCGACAACGATTCGAGGTACAGGCGGCTGGCCGCGTCCGGGTCAAGGTCGAGCCCGGTTTCGTGGAACGTCCTGCGGAAGCGTTCCACTTTCAGGAAATCCTTCGCGACGGCGCCCGTCTCGAAACTTTTCCAGAGTGCCATGTTGATGGCCTGGTAGCGGGCGAACAAGCCCTCAGGGAGCGCGTCCAGGCCCAGCGCACGCATCGTGCGGTCGAACGACAGTTGTTCGGAGGCTTTGAAATCGAGCAGGGTGTCGTCGAGGTCGAAAAGAAAAAGGCGGTGTTTCATGGCGCTTGCCGGCTGTACCGGCAACGATGTCCTTCGGAATGACAGGATACCAGTGACGCCAATTACATGCCGAAATTACCGTCGAGCCCGAGTTCGGCCGGCCACGGCACGGGCGCGTCGAAGGCGCTGGCCGGACTGGAAGGATGGGTGAGGAACATGGCGACGAGGGCGATGAACAGCCACACGACGACATTGCGCAGCGAGGCTGCCGAGCTGCCCACCACATGATCGCCGGCGATGAGCCTCTTGAGAAACCTGGAAACGTTCACGATCATCCCTTGGTGACGCGTGTATTTATGGATGTTCATAATTTACACCCGCTAGGCACTAATTTCCAGCACGAGGATTCGGATTGGTATTGTTGAGCTGTATTCTAGCCACAATATGGCAGAGCGGACGCACGCCAGGCAACCGCGCCCGCTCTGGTAGAATACGCGCGACCCTTTCCGGCACACCGCCGCCCTCCCGAATACACAATGTTTAGTTTCTTCAAAAAGAAAAAACCTGAAGCCGAGACGCCGGCTGCGGTCGAACCCGCGGTACCCGCACCGGTCGCCGACGCGCAACCTGAAGCGCCGGCCGAGCAGCCGGGTTTCCTGCGCCGCCTGTTCGGCGCCAACGAGGAAGCGCCGGCGGCGCCCGCAGCCGAGGCGCCCGCCCCGGCCGGCTACGAAGGCCAGCTGTTCCCCGAAACGGCCGAACGCCCTGTCAGCGAAGCGGAAGCGAAGCGCTCCTGGATGTCGCGCCTGAAGGCCGGCCTCGCCAAGACGTCGAGCAATCTGTCGCTGCTGTTCGTCGGCGCGCGCATCGACGAAGACCTGTACGAGGAACTCGAATCCGCCCTGCTGATGTCGGACGCCGGCATGGACGCGACGCAGTTCCTGCTGGACAACTTGCGGCGCAAGGTCAAGGAAGACAAGCTGCTGGACGCCGCTGCCGTCAAGGTGGCGTTGAAGAGTCTGCTGGTCGACCTGCTGCGTCCGCTGGAAAAGCCGCTCGAACTGGGCCGCCATGAGCCGCTCGTCATGATGATCGCGGGCGTCAACGGCGCCGGCAAGACGACCACCATCGGCAAGCTGGCCAAGCACATGCAGCACCACGAGCAATCCGTGCTGCTGGCCGCCGGCGACACGTTCCGCGCCGCCGCGCGCGAGCAATTGATGGTCTGGGGCCAGAGAAACAACGTCACCGTGATCTCGCAACAGTCCGGCGACCCGGCCGCCGTCGCGTTCGACGCCGTCCAGTCGGGCAAGGCGCGCGGCGTGGACGTGGTCATGGTCGACACGGCCGGCCGCCTGCCGACGCAGCTGCACCTGATGGAAGAACTCAAGAAGATCAAGCGCGTGATCGGCAAGGGCATGGATGACGCGCCGCACGAAATCCTGCTCGTCATCGACGGCAACACGGGCCAGAACGCGCTCGCGCAGGTGAAGGCGTTCGACGACGCGCTGCAGCTGACCGGTCTCGTGATCACGAAGCTGGACGGCACCGCCAAGGGTGGCATCCTGGCCGCCATCGCACGCACCCGTCCGGTGCCGGTGTACTTCATCGGCGTGGGCGAAAAGCTGGAAGACCTGCAACCTTTCAGCGCCGACGAATTCGCCGAGGCGCTGCTGGGATAACACGCACGATGATCGAATTCCAGTCCGTCTCCAAGAAGTACTCGGATTCCGCCGACACGTTCGCGCTGTCCGGCGTATCGCTGAACATCGCCAAGGGCGAGCTGGTCTATCTGGCCGGGCCGTCCGGCGCCGGCAAGTCGACCCTGATGAAAATGGTCGCCGCCATCGAGCGTCCCACGTCCGGCCGGGTGATCGTGAACGGGCAGGACGTCGGCCGCATCCGCAAGGCCGGCGTCCCCTTCCTGCGCCGCAACCTCGGCCTGATCTTCCAGAACCAGCGCCTGCTGAACGACCGCCACATCCTGGCCAACGTGATGCTGCCGCTGATCGTCACCGGCGCGACGAAGGCGCAGGCCGAGCAACGCGCCCGCGCGGCGCTGGACAAGGTCGGCCTGCTCGATCGCGCCCTGGCGCTGCCGATGGAATTGTCCGGCGGCGAGCAGCAGCGCGTGGCGATCGCCCGCGCCATCGTCAACCGCCCGCAGATCATCCTGGCCGACGAACCGACGGCCAACCTCGACCGCGCCGCGGCCGACAAGGTCATCGACGCGCTGCACGCGTTTCATTCCGTGGGCGTGACCTGCGTCATCTCGACCCACGACGACCAGATCCTGGACAGCGCCGCGCGCGTGATCCGTCTCGAACACGGCCAGGTGACCGGAGGTGCCGCATGAACATCTGGTTCCGCCAGCACCGCTTCGCCCTCGGCGCCGCCCTGGCGCACGTGCGCAAGGCGCCGGGCAGCTTCCTGTTCAACGTGCTCGTCGTCGCCGTCGCGCTCGCCCTGCCGTTCGCGGGCGTCACCCTGCTCGACAATGTCCGGCCCCTGTCGGAAGAATTGTCCGTCGATCCGGAAATCAGCCTGTTCGTCAAGGCCGACACCCCGCGCGACCAGGCGCAGGCGCTCGCCCCGCAGCTGCAACGGATCCTGCGCGGCACCCATGCGAAAGTCAGCTTCGTGCCGCGCGAACAGGCGCTGGCCAGTCTCAAGCAAAAGAGCGGGCTGACCGACGTGATCGAAACGCTGGGCGACAACCCGTTGCCGGACAGCTATGTGATGAAGCTCGAAGGCTTCACCAGCCGCGCCGACGCCGCGCGCGTGGACGGCCTGGCCGACCAGATGCGCGCCCTGCCGGGCGTCGATTCCGTGCAGGTCGACTCGGCCTGGGTCAAGCGCCTGGCCGCCCTGCTGGGCGTACTGCGCCTGGCGCTGCTGCTGCTCGCGATCACGCTGGGCGTCGTCGTGATCGCCGTCGTGTTCAACACGATCCGCCTGCAGGTGCTAACGCAGCGCGAAGAAATCGCCGTCTCAAAACTGCTGGGCGCGACCGACAACTTCATCCACCGCCCGTTCTACTACACGGGTGCCCTGCTGGGCCTGTGCGCGGGCGCCGTGGCGCTGGGCGCCGTCGCGCTGGCGCTGCGTCCGCTGAACACGGCCATCGCCGAGTTCGCGCGCCTGTATGCGTCGGAATTCCAGCTGAATCCGCTGCCGCCGCTGGGCATGGCCGCCTTGCTGGCGATCAGCGCCGGACTCGGGCTGGTCGGCGCCATGTTGTCGGTGCAGAGGCATCTGGCGCGGCTGAACTGAGCCTTCGATTTTTGTAACGACCCGTGAACCCGTCCGCTGCTGGCCAGTCTAATCCGGCAGCGGACGCAAGGCATCCACCTACATGGCAACGTGCGCCAACAAACAGAAGGCGCATCACGGGTCGCATAACCTGTCTTCTACCAATCTCACATGATACGAACGTCACGTTTGAGACGCGTCAAGTGAACCACCCGTACCTGCTCTACAGTTGAGTCGAACCTATTTTTTGATTCCTGCGGGCAATACTTTAACGAAACTTAAACCCGTCTTCAGGGATATGGTGGCGCCTAGCACTCACCTCAAGAGAGTGCTAATATTACGTCAGACTATCGCGGGAAATGGTTTTGATAGCACCGTCAGCATCCCGACACACAGCCAGCCAGTGGCGCCTTCGGGGCTCTGGAGATGGCGAGACGATGCAGCAGCTTAAATCAGAGGGAGTGACTATGTCCGCACAATCCGCATTGGTCCCGGCCGGCAGTCGTGCTCTGGGGCTGGGCTTCAGTGGCAATCTCGGTAATATCGACGCCTATATCTCGGCAGTGAACCGCCTGCCGATGTTGACCCACGAGGAAGAAGTTTCGCTGGCAACGCGGCTGCAGGAAAAGAATGACCTGGATGCCGCCCAGAAACTGGTGATGTCGCACTTGCGCCTGGTCGTATCGATCGCGCGCGGCTACCTGGGCTATGGCCTGCCGCACGCCGACCTGATCCAGGAAGGCAATATCGGCCTGATGAAGGCAGTCAAGCGTTTCGACCCGAACCAGGGCGTACGCCTGGTGTCCTACGCCATGCACTGGATCAAGGCCGAGATGCACGAATACATCTTGAAGAACTGGCGTCTGGTCAAGGTTGCAACGACCAAGGCGCAGCGCAAGCTGTTCTTCAATCTGCGTAGCAACAAGCAGGGCCTGGACGCCATGTCGCCGCAGCAAGTCGACGATCTGGCGAAGATGCTCGACGTGAAGCGCGAAGAAGTGATCGAAATGGAAACGCGCCTGTCCGGCCGCGACATCGCGCTGGAAGCGCCGACCGACGACGAAGACGACAAGTTCTCGCCGATCGCCTATCTGTCGTCCGACCAGCAGGAACCGACCAAGGTCCTGGAAGGCGAAGAGAAAGTGCGCCTGCAGTCGGAAGGCCTGGAGACGGCCCTGTCGAAACTGGATCCGCGCTCGCGCCGCATCGTGGAAGCGCGCTGGCTGGCCAACGACGACGGCTCGGGCGCCACGCTGCATACGCTGGCCGAGGAATTCGGCGTATCGGCCGAGCGCATCCGCCAGATCGAATCGGCCGCGCTGAAAAAGATGAAAACCGCGCTGGCGGCTTACGTGTAAGCCATCCTGTCAGCCAACGACAACGGCACCTTCGGGTGCCTTTGTTTTTTCCGGGGTCAGCCCTGCGTCTCGATCTTTAGGCCGGGCCAGTCGCGTTCCCAGTTCTTGGAGCGGATACGGTCCAGATAAACGGCATGCTTCTCGCCGAGGAAACGCCGGGTGGGCCTGACGATGAGCCCAAAAAGATCGTCCAGTCCCAACGGCGCCGCGACCTCGATCTCTCCCCGCGCGGCGAGCCGGACGGCGACGGCCGTCGCCGTCTCCGGCCAATGGCGCATCGCGTCCACGGCGGAGCGGTACGGCCGGTCCCCGTTACGAGCATGCATGCGCGCCTGGTTCTTGACGGACCATGCGGACGTGCCATCGCGGTCCCGCAACGCCGTCTCCAGCGCGGCATCGCGCTCCGCACCGCACGCAGCCGGATCGAACCAGATCACATCGATATCCTGCGGCAGCGGCGAGGACGCGCGCCGGTGCGCGTGGTCCCACACACGGTTGCGCACGAACCCGGCGGCGACCCAGCAATCGGGCAGGCCGAGGTCGCGCACGATGCGCAGCACGCGCATGCGCCGGTCGTCGGATGCGATCAGCGCCTGCAGTTCAAGCACACGTTCCACTACCCCAGCTTCGCCTTGAAGAATGCCATCGTCCGTTCCCACGCGAGCTTGGCGGCCGCCTCGTCGTAACGGGGCGTCGTATCGTTGTTAAAACCATGTTCCACGCCCGCATAGACGAAGTGCCGATAATCGACGTGGTTCGCCTTCAGCGCGGCTTCGTAGGCGGGCCAGCCGGCCAGGATGCGCTCGTCCTTGCCGGCATCGTGAATCAGCAGCGGCGCGCGGATGCGGGCGACGTCGGAGGCCGGCGGCTGCATACCGTAGAACGGCACCACGGCGGCCAGGTCCGGCAGTTGCGTCGCGAGGTAGTTGGCGATACCGCCGCCGTAGCAGAAGCCGACCACGCCGACCTTGCCCGTGCCCTGCGGCAGCTCCGCGAGCGCGTGGGCGGCGGCGATGAAGTCGGCGCGCGTCTTCGCCTGGTCCAGCTTGGGGAACAGTTCTCTCGCCTTGTTCTCGTCGCCCGGATAGCCGCCCAGCGGGTACAGCGCGTCCGGCGCGAACGCGGCATACCCCTCGAGCGCGATACGGCGCGCGATGTCCTCGATGTGCGGGTTCAGGCCGCGGTTTTCGTGCACGACCAGGATCGCCGGCAGCTTCCCCTTCGCGTGCGCGGGCTCGGCCAGGTAGCCGTGCACCTTGCCGTAGCCCTGCGGCGACGGGAAGTCGATATAACTCGTCTTGAGGCGTGCGTCCAGCGGGGCGACGAGCGGTGCCGCGAACGACGGCGACAGCTGCGCCAGCAGCGTGGCGGCCGTCGTGCCGCCCGCCGCATAGCGGCTCGCGCGCGACAGGAAATCGCGGCGCGACACGCGGCCGTGCACATAGCCGTCGAACAGTTTCAGTACGTCGGGGTCGAAATCCGCTGCGGTCAATCGCGTCATCTGCTGCCTCCGGTCGGTAGAAAATGAACGCTAGCATACGCCGGTTTTTCAGATCCGGATGACGATGCGCCGCTTGTACAGCTGCCACAACCCCGCCCCCAGCACGAGCAGCAGCACGGCCGAATACGCGGCCGATGCGATCCGCGCTTCCGGAATCGCGCGCGCCAGCCACCCTGCCAGCAGGTCGTGCCCGCTGCCCGCGCCCAGCGGCAGCTGCATCGTCGTATCGATCAGGGTGATGCCGACGAAGGCCAGCGTCGCATTGGTGCCGAACGCAAGGATGGGATGCGTCCACGCGGGCGCCTCGCGGCCGGGCGGCACGAGGCGTATCAAGACGAGCAAGACCAGCAGCGTGAAGCCGCCGGACAGCAGGGCGAAGCTGGGCGTCCACAGCTTCTTGACGACGGGAACGAGCGGATCGAGCAGGAAGCCGGCCAGCAGGCAGGCCATGCCGGCGATGGCGAGGGCCGCCAGGGTGGCGCGCCGGTGCGACCGCGTCAAGAGGACGGACGCCGTCACGCCGAACAGCATGTTGACGAGCGCGCCCAGGGTGGCCACGAGTCCTTCCGGATCGTACGTGACGATATCGCCCGTCCGGCCCCACGGCCACAGGTGCGCCACGCCAAAGACGGCGCGATCGACGACGGCCGGCAGCGAGTTGGCGGAATCGAAGCACGCGTGGCCGCAGCCGGGCGCGTCCCACGCGAGCAGCAGGTCCGCGTAGCCCACCAGCAGCACGACGATGGCGATCACCAGCGTGGACACACGCAAGCCATCGCGCCGCAGCGCCAGCACGCATCCCGTGCCCACGATGGCATAGCACAGGCCGATGCGCTGCAGGATGCCCGGCAGGCGGACGTGCGCGACGTCGAAGCCCGGCAGCAGATTCAGCATGACGCCCAATGCGATGAGCGCGGCGGCGCGGCGCAGCACGTGGCCGGCGAGGGCCGCCCTGCCCCGGCCCTCGCGCCGCCGCAGCGCGTACGGCAGCGCGGCGCCCGCGCAGAACAGGAAGGCGGGGAAGATCATGTCGGCGATGGCGAAGCCGCGCCAGTCGGCATGCGTCAGGAACGCGAAGCGGTGGTCCCAGCCGCCCGCATACGCGACCATGATCATGCCCATCACGGCGAGGCCGCGCAGCAGGTCGATGGCGATCACGCGCGGCGTCCGTGCGATCGCATCGGGCTGCGCGGCGGCAGCCTGCGGCGGCGTGCCCGCCGCGACGCTGGAATCGAAACGTACCGGCTCGCCCATCGTATCCTCCGCTCATGAAAACGATTTCAAATATCCGCCGGCGACGGGGTCGGCGTCAAGTCCTATTGCATAATCAGCAGCGTTAGCCCAAAGGCAATAAAATGAAAGACCACCGCCCACCACAGGAGATTCCATGCAACTCATCGGCATGCTCGATTCGCCCTTCGTCCGCCGCGTCGCCATCTCGTTCGACCTGCAGGACATTCCGTTCGAACACAAGGCGCTGTCCGTGTTCCGCAACTTCGACGAATTCGCCGCGATCAATCCGACGGTGAAGGCACCGACGCTCGTGCTGGGCGACGGTTCCTTCCTGATCGATTCCACGCTGATGCTCGAGTATGCCGAGGCACTGACGGGCCGTTCGCTGCTGCCCGCCGCCCCGGCCGCGCGCGCGCAGGCGCTGCGCGTCATCGGCCCGGCCCTGGCCGCATGCGAAAAGACGGCGCAGGTCGTCTACGAATACACGTTGCGCCCGCAGGAGAAACAGCACCAGCCCTGGCTCGACCGCGTGCAGCAGCAACTGCTTGCCGCGCTCCGCCTGGTGGAGGCAGAAGCGGATGGGTTCGACATCGACGCCCTCGACCAAGCCGCCATCACGGCCGCCGTCACGTGGTCGTTCGTCCAGCTGATGGTGCCGCAGATCGTCTCGAGCGCCTATTTCCCGCGCCTGGCCGCCTGGGCCGCGCGCGCGGAAGCGCTGCCCGTGTTCCGCCGCTATCCGATCACCTGATCATCCTCCGGTCGAGGCCGAATCGCGCCGGCCTCGACTGGCGATTTTGCTATGATTGGCGGTATGCTAATAAAGGACGCTCGATGAAGCTGCTGCGCCGGCCCGCCGTGTTGTTGATGACTCTCCTGGCCGGCTGTGCCGCCGCGCCGCTGCAGGACGCCGTGTATCCGCTCCGGCCCGAACAGAGCGTCGCCCTGGCGCGCGGCCTCGTCCTCACATACGACAGCTTCAGCGACAGCCGCTGCCCCGCGAACACCCGCTGCGTCTGGGCCGGACGGCTGATCTTCCGCTTCCTCATCGACGGCCCGGACGGCGTCGAAGAATTCACGCTCGGCCCCGACCAGCCGACGGCCGCGCCGGCATCGCTGCACGGCGCCCGCGTCGTCCTCGACACGTCCGCGATCCCGCCCGCGCGCGCGGCCAGCCTGCTCCGGCCCGGCGACATCATTCCCGTCACGCTCAAAATCACCGCCAAATGACCACTTCCGTCAAAGCCCTCACCTGCGGGCTGATCCTCTCCATCGTCCTGACGCCGCCACTCGCATTCGCCAAGACCCCGGTCGCCACGGGCACCGGCGGCGCCGTCGCCACGATCAGCGAAAAGGCGTCGGCGTCCGCGCTCGCGATCCTCAACCAGGGCGGCAATGCCATCGACGCGGCCGTCGCCGCGGCGGCCACGCTGGGCGTCACCGATCCGTTCAGCTGCGGCATCGGCGGCGGCGGCTTCATGGTCGTGTACCTCGCCCGCGACAAGCGCGTGATCACGATCGACCACCGCGAGACCGCGCCCGCCTCGTTCAGCCCCGGCGTCTTCCTTGACAACGGCAAGCCGATCGATTTCGACACGGCCGTCGCGAGCGGCGCGTCCGTCGGCGTGCCGGGCACCGTGCGCGGCTGGCACGAGGCGCTGGAACGCTACGGCACGATGTCGTTCAAGCAGGTGCTGGCGCCCGCGATCCAGGTCGCGACGAAAGGCTTCCCCGTCAGCGAGACCATGCACGGATTGATCGTCGAGAACGAGAAAAAATTCGGTATGTTCGACACGACGAGCCGGCTGTACCTCAAGAACGGCAAGGCGCTGCCCACCGGGTCGATCGTCCGGAATCCCGACCTCGCCAAGGCCTACCGCGAGCTCGCCGCGAAAGGGTATAAAACGTTTTACGAAGGTCCGCTGGCACGCGCCGTCGTCGATGCCGTCAACCGCCCGCCCGTCGCGGCCGGCATCCAGGTCCGGCCCGGCACGATGACCCTCGCGGACCTCGCGAACTACGAGACACGCATCCGCCAGCCGATCCGCTCCACCTACCGCGGCTACGACGTGTACGGCATGCCGCCGCCCAGCAGCGGCGGCGTGACGGTGGCCGAGGCGCTGAACATCCTCGAAGGCTTCGACCTGAAATCCATGCCCCGCGCGAACGTCGAGCACCTGTACCTGGAAGCGAGCCGCCTCGCCTTCGCCGACCGCAACGCCTATGTGGCCGATCCGGAATACGTCGACGCGCCCATCGAAGGCATGCTGTCGAAACAGTTCGCAGCGCAGCGCCGCTCGCTGATCCGGCCGGACCGCGCGGCCGGCATCGTCCCGGCCGGCGACGCCTTCCTGTACGAGAACGACAAGAGCTTCCCGCTACGCCCGCAGCAGGACATGATCATGCGCGAGGGCACGCACACGACGCACCTGGCGGTGTCCGACAAATGGGGCAACGTCGTCGCCTACACGTTCACGATCGAATCGTGGGGCGGCAGCGGCATCGTCGTGCCGGGGTACGGCTTCCTGCTGAATAACGAGATGACGGACTTCGACTTCACCGGTCCGGCACCGAACATCCCCGAAGCCGGCAAGCGCCCGCGCAGCAGCATGGCGCCGACGATCGCCCTCAAGGACGGCAAGCCCGCCTTCACCATCGGCAGCCCGGGCGGCGCCACGATCATCACGACGGTGCTGCAGACGATCGTCAACTACATCGACCTCGGCATGCCCATGGACCAGGCCATCGACGCGCCGCGCCTGTCGCAGAGGAACGGCAAGGAGACGTCGGTCGAACCGGGCTTTATCGGCACGCCGCAGGCCGAGGCGCTGGAAAAATTCGGCCACAAGTGGGAAGCGAAGCCGGAAGAAATCGGCGCGGCCAACGCCATCGTGTTCAATCCGGACGGCACCGTGACGGCCGTCAGCGAAGGCCACCGCCACGGGATCGGCACCGCGCTCGTGCAAAAGCGCGGGCACTGACTGCGCCATCCGCCCCGCCGGGAAGGCCGGCGGCGCGGCCGGCATGCGGCGCCGGTCGAGCCGCAATTGCACGGCGCAGATTCATTTAGTAACACCTGCGCCGAGGTAGTTCTCCGTCAAGCGATATTTACAAAAAAAGACGGCCTCACGAGGAGGCCGTTAAAGGGCGTGGGCGCCAAGCCGCCCACGTTGGATCCGCGGACGGAGACGGGTCCGCGGGGACGACAAAAAAACGATTACAGGTGCGACACGATCAGGGGCATGAGATCGTCGAAGGTGCGGCCGGTGCCGTTCTCGCCGATCGCGTGCATCTTCCACTCGCCGTTATGGCGGTACAGCTTGGCCATGATCTGGGCCGTGTGCGAGCCTTGCACGGACAGGTCGTAGCGCGCGATCTCCTTGCCGCTGTTGGTGTCGAACAGGCGGCAGAACGCGTTCTGCACCGTCGAAAAATTCTGGCCCGTGAAGCTGTTGACGGTGAAGACGAGCGATTTCACGTTGACCGGGACCGTGCGCAGGTCGACGACGATCTGCTCGTCGTCGCCATCGCCGGCGCCGGTGCGGTTGTCGCCCGTGTGCGTGATGCTGCCGTCGCGGCTTTTCAGTTGCCGGAACCAGACCACGTCCACCGGGCGGTTGGCATCGTCGAACATCACGACGGACGCGTCCAGGTCGACGGCTTGGCTCTTCGCGCCGAAGCCGAAGAATCCGCCGGACTTCGCCACGTCCCAGCCGAGGCCCATCGTCACGCGGGACAAGGCGCCGCCGGCTTCCTTCTCCAGCGAGATCTTCTGGCCCTTCTGCAGATTGACTGCCATGTTTATTACTCCTTTCATGGGACCTCGCAAACCGCGACGGTTTTCGAGGTGCCCCGATTGTTGTGTCAGCGCCCGGGCGCCTGCATCCACGCCTTGAACGCGGCGCGGTTGCGCGAACAGACATAAATCTTGCCGCGACCGGAGAAGCGCAGGACGATGCCCTCGCCGCTGGTCTGGCTGTTGATCAGGTTACCGAGGAAGCCGCCGCTGGTGCCGATCGTGATCGAGACCTCGTAGTGCAGCGTGCTGTCCCAGGCGACGACGTGCGAGTTGTCGATGATCGCGTCCTTGCCCGGTTCCACCTCCAGCACGCTCATCGACCCGAATCCCGACACGACGACCTGTCCGCTGCCCGAGGTCTCGGTCACGAAAAAGCCGCCGCTCTGGGCGAACAGTGCGTTGCCCAGGCTCTGGGTGCGCACGCGCAGATCGACGCTTGACGCGGCCGCGACGAACGCGCCGTCGCTGATGATGTACTGGTTCGGGCCGCAGTCGACCACCTGCATGGCACCGGGCAGCGTGGGCGACAAGAGGCAGTCGCCGTCGCCGCGCGTCGCTTCGATGTGCTGCTGGAAGAACGACTCGCCGTTGGCGAAGGTGCGCATCAGCGCGCTGCCCAGGCCCCCCTTCATCTTGCCCTTGAGGTCGAGCGTCGATTCCATCATGACCATCGCATCCGATTCGCAGTAGATGGTCTCGCCGCGCTTGAGCGACACATGGAGAAAAGGGTCGACGTCCCCGGTCACGGTAAACACTGGCATTTGCTGGCTTCCTTTCAGGACGGCGAGGGTTAGACGTTCACGCCATAGTTCTTGGCAAGGGGGCCGAGGCCGCCGTTGAAACCCTGGCCCACCGCGCGGAACTTCCAGTCCGCGCCGTTACGATACACCTCGCCAAAGATCATGGCCGATTCGGTCGAACCGTCTTCGGACAGGTCGTAGCGGGCGATCTCGCTGTCGTTCGCGGCATTCACGCAGCGGATGAACGCGCGGCTCACCTGGCCGAAGTTCTGGCGGCGGACATCACCTTCGTGGATGGTCACGGCCAGCACCACGCGGTCGACATCGGCCGGCACTTTGGAGAGATCGATGCTGATCGTCTCATCGTCGCCCTCGCCGGCACCGGTGCGGTTGTCGCCCGAGTGCACGACCGAGCCGTCGGCCGACCTGGCGTTGTTGTAGAAGATGAAGTCGGCATCCGAGCGGACCTTGCCCGACTGGTTCAGCAGGAACGCGACGCCGTCCAGGTCGAACGCGGCGCCGTCGGTGGCACGGACGTCCCAGCCGAGGCCCAGTTTCAGGCTGGACAGGCCCGGCGCTTCTTTCGACAGATTGACGTTACCGCCTTTTTGCAAGCTGATTGCCATGATGGTTCTCCTTCAGAGTTTTAAAAGTACGTCTTCAATTACGCCTCGACCAACTGCTCTTTATGCGTACCCAACGCTTCCTGCTTCTTGCGATACCGGATCGACGACCACACCGAGGCACCGATGAAGGCGACACCCGCAAGACCCGTCACGAGCTCCGGCACGTGGAACTTCATACTGGCCAGCATGATCAGGGCCAGGATGCCGATCGCGTAGTGGGCGCCGTGTTCCAGATACACGAACTGGTCGAGCGTGCCCTTCTCCACCAGATACACCGTCAGCGAACGCACGAACATCGCGCCGATGGCGAGGCCCAGCATGATGATCACGACGTCGTTGGTGATCGCGAAGGCGCCGATCACGCCGTCGAAGCTGAACGACGCATCCAGCACTTCCAGGTACAGGAATCCGCCGATGCCGCCGCGCTTGACCATCTCGCCGACGTCGCCGCCGCCCTCTTCCGACTTCTCGAGCATGTTCGACAGCACGTCCACGCCGACGTAGATCAGGATGCCCCACAGGCCCGACATCAGCACGACCATCTTCTGCGCTTCCGGCACCAGCGACAGGCTGGCCATCAGCGCGCCGATCGCGATCATCACGGAGATCGACGACACCTTGCCGAGCGATCCGAGCTTCTCTTCGAGATGGCCGAGCCAGTGATGCTCCTTCTCTTCATCGAACAGGAAGTTCAGGAAGACCAGCAGCAGGAACATGCCGCCGAACGCCGCCACTTCCGCGTGGTGGTTCGTCAGGTGCATCGAGTACTGCTTCGGATCCTGCAGCGCCATGTTCCACACGTCCATCAGGCCCAGGTCGGCCGCCACCGCGACGATCACGAGCGGGAACAACAGGCGCATGCCGAACACGGCGATGATGATGCCCACGCCCAGGAACAGCTTTTTCCAGAACGGATCCCAGGTCTTCAGCACGGACGCGTTGACCACCGCGTTGTCGAACGACAGCGACACTTCCATCACCGCCAGGATCGCGGCGATGCCCATCGCGGTCAGCGCGCCGGCCACGCCGGCATGTTCATAGCCCCACCAGGCCGAGCCCAGCAGGCACAAGGCCGTGACGATGAATGACACTCGGAAATGCTTCATTCTTCTCCCCTTCCGGGATGTATGTTGTTGACAAGGCGCAGTGTAGGGGTGATGATCCAATCAAAAAAGCGAAGATAACTTGAGAATTACTTCGCAAAAACCTGCGTTATTCACGTGATAATGAAAACCGACATCAACTTCCGGCACCTGTATTACTTCTGGGTCGTGGCCAACGAAGGCGGCATCACACGCGCCGCCGAGCGCCTCGGACTCGCCGTGCAGACGGTCAGTTCGCAGCTCGCGTTGCTCGAACAATCGCTGGGCAAGACGCTGTTCGCGCAGCAGGGGCGGCGCCTCGTGCTGACGGAGGCGGGCCGGCTGGCGCTGGGCTATGCCGACCAGATCTTTTTGCTGGGCGAGCAGATGCAGGAAGCGTTGAATGAATTCGACAGCGGCCGCACCCGCCTCACGGTGGGCATCTCGGACTCGCTGCCGAAGCTGTCCGCGTACCGCATGCTGGAGGCGGTCACGCGCATGGACCGGCCGGTGCGCATCGTCTGCTACGAAGACCAGTTCGAGGCCCTGCTGGCCGACCTCGCCCTGCACAAGCTGGACGTCGTGCTGACGGACCGCGAGGTGCGCGCCGGCGCGACATTGAAGGTGTTCAGCCACCAGCTGTTCGACAGCGAGATGGTGGTCGTGGGCACGCCCGTGCTCGCGCAGCGCTACGGCGGCGCGGGCGACGGCTTCCCGCAGAATCTGAACGGCGCGCCCTTCCTGCTGCCGGCACGTAATAATGCCCTGCGCGGCAAGATCGACGAATGGTTCGTGCAGCACCACGTGCGGCCGGACGTGGTCGGGGAGTTCGAGGACAACGCCCTGCTCAACACGTTCGGGCGGCGCGGCCTCGGCCTGTTCTTCGCGCCGGCCGCGCTGGCGGACGACGTGGCCGAGCAATTCGGGGCCGTGCGCGTGGGATCGGTGCCGAGCGTGCGCGAACAGTTCTACATGATCTCGAGCGACCGCAAGATCATGCATCCGGCGGTCGAGGCCATCCTCGCGGCGTCGCAAAAAAACGCGGCGGCGGCCTGACCGTTACAATGCAGCTCGGCTTCCGCCTTTAGATCGAACATACTGTTTATGCAAAATGTATTACTCGTCGTTCTCGCCCTGCTGCTGGTGGCCCTGAACGGCTTTTTCGTGGCGGCCGAATTCGGCATCGTCACCCTGCGCAAGACCCGTGTACGCGCCATCGCCAAGACGGGCGGCCTGCGCGGACGCATCCTGTTCAAGGTCCACAGCCAGCTGGACGCCTATCTTTCCGCCTGCCAGCTGGGCATCACGCTCGCGTCGCTGGGCCTGGGCTGGGTCGGCGAGCCTGCCTTCGCCAACCTGCTGGAACCCGTGTTCGCGCTGGTCGGCGTGACCAGTCCCCAGATCATCCACGGCGTGTCGTTCGTCGTGGCGTTCAGCGTGATCTCGTTCCTGCACATCGTCGTGGGCGAGCTGGCGCCGAAGTCGCTGGCGATCCGCGTGCCGGAAGCGGTGGGCCTGTGGAGCGCCGTGCCGCTGTACGGCTTTTACTGGGCCATGTACCCGGCCATCTGGCTCCTGAACGAAAGCGCGAATCTCGTGCTGCGCATCGCGGGCCTGTCCGGCGTGGGCAGCCACGAGACGCATTATTCGAACGACGAACTGAAGATCATCCTGCGCGCCAACACGGGCACGCCGGGCGAGCGCTTCACGCACGACGAGCGTCACATCCTCGCGCAGTCGCTGGAGTTTTCGCAGCACACGGTGTCCGACCTGATGCGGCCCATTAACGAGGTGAGCGCGCTGTACGCGAGCCGTACGCTCGAACAGAACCTCGACACGATGCGCCGCAACCGCTTCTCGCGCTACCCCTATTTCGACGAGGACGGCGAGGAAGTGCTGGGCGTGATCCACTTGAAGGATCTGTTCTTCGCCGAGCAGTCCGGCAAGCACGTCGACGACCTGACGGAATACCTGCGCCCCGTCGACCTGATCTCGGCGCGCACGCCCGCGATCGAACTGTTCCGCCGTTTCCGCGGCGGCGCCCCGCACTTCGCGCTGATCGGCGAAAAGGGCAAGCGCCCTGTCGGCTTCATCACGCTAGACAACCTCTTGGGCGCCATCGTCGGCGAGATCCGCGACGAATTCCGCCTCAACGAAAACGACTGGCTGCCGCAGGGCGACGGTACGTTCATCGGCAAGGCGAGCCTGCCGATCGTCTCGCTCGAACGCGTGCTCGGCATCGACATCAACAACGAAGAGATGGGCCTGGACGAAGTCGAATCCGTCGGCGGCCTGCTGATGGCCAAGTTGGGGGACATTCCCAAGCAGGGGCAGCGCATCGAGTTTCCGAAGTTCGACGTCGTCGTCAAGAAGACCAACGGGCCGCGCATCCTGCTCGTGAAAGTGATTCCGCAGCTGGAGCGTGGAGCCGACGAGGACGATCTCGATTAAGTGGCCGCCGCCCGCCGCGCTTCCTCCCGATACCGCCCCGGCGACTTCCCCACGAGTCTGCGGAAATCCGACGTGAAGTGGGCCTGGTCGAAATAACCGAGATTCTGCGCGAGCTCGGCCAAATCGAGGTCGTCACCCTGCGCCAGGCGGTCCGCCGCCTCGTGCAGGCGGAAACGCCGGATCACCCATTTCGGGCTCACGCCCACATACTCGCTGAACAGCTGCTGCAGGCTGCGCACGCTCATGCGCGCCTGCTCGGCCAGCGCCTCCACCTGCGTCAGGCCGGGCGTCGACTCCACCGCCCGCAGGATGGCCGCGATCCGGTCCACCTGCGTATCGGGCGCGGGCAGATGGGGGCGCAGCAGCGCGCCCGCCGCCTCGATCATCGCGGCGTCATCCGGCGTGTCCAGCACGGCGTCCTGCGCCGCCGCCTCATCCCACGGGAAGACGGCGGACAACGGCAGCACCTGGTCCGTGATCGTGTGCAGCGGCCGGCCGAGAAAGGCGTGGAAGGCACCGGGCCGGAAGCGCAGGCCGCATACCTTGCCCGCCCCTTTCAACTCGTAATCGAACGGGCCCGTCGTCAGCCCCCAGATGCCGGTGCGGGCGCGGTCGAACACGACGTGCACGCACGGATAAGGCAAGGTGCGCTGCGTGTACGGGGGCCGGCCCTGCAAGTCCCATTCGACGACCCAGTAATGGTCGAGGAAAGGCGCCAGGTCGGGCTGCGGCAGGTAGCGTCCGAGGCGGAACATCTTGCCGGCGAGCGCCGGGGCGACGACGCCCTTGGCGCGGTCCGTGACGGTGGGTGGCGTGTTCATCGGACCATTTTAGCGCGCGTTTTTCCAAGACGGTGAACGATCCATCGTCCACACTGGAACCTCTTTGCCATCACGAGGATCCCATGAACCTGACCTTGTTCCACGCTCCAAACTCCCGCTCCGGCGCGGCCCGCGTCCTGCTCGAAGAACTCGGCGCGCCGTACGAACTGCACGTGCTGAATCTAAAGAAAAACGAGCAGCGCGCGCCGGACTATCTGGCCATCAACCCGATGGGCAAGGTCCCCGCCATCCGCCATGGCGACGCCCTCGTCACGGAGCAGCCTGCCGTCTTCATCTACCTGGCCGACCTGTTCCCGGAAGCGGGCCTCGCGCCGGCACTCGGCGATCCGCTGCGCGGCCCATACCTGCGCTGGCTGGCGTTCTACGGCTCGTCGTTCGAGCCGGCGATCAACGACCTGGCCATGAAGCGCGAGCCCGCGCCGCCGATCATGTGCCCGTACGGCGACTACGACACCATGCTGGCCACGTTGACGGCCCAGCTGCGCGCCGGCCCATACCTGCTGGGCGAGCGCTTCTCCGCCGCCGACATCCTGTGGGGTACGGCCCTCGGCTGGATCACGATGTTCAAGCTCGTGCCGGAACTGCCCGAGGTCATGGCGTACATCGACCGCGTCGGTTCGCGTCCGGCCGCGCGCCGGGCCGCGGAAGCGGATGCGCTGCTGGCGGCCGCGCAGGGTTGATCACACCGCCCGTGCGAGCGCCGTCACCGGTTCGCAGCAGGGCGTGCACGGTCCGGCGCAACGTGCTGGACCCGCGCGCATGGCGATCCTATCGTGGCGTCTTTCCACTTCGGAGACCGTCATGCGCACTCTTCTGGCTATCATCCTTGCCGCCTGCCTCGCCGCACCGGCCCACGCCGCCGCCGCCGACACCGACACCGACGCCATCCGGCAGGTCGTGCACCAGTTCCAGTCCGCCATCGTCGCCCGCGACGGCAAGACGCTCGGGTCGCTGTTCGTGCAGGACGGCGGCAGCTGGCTGTCCGTGCTCGACGACGCGGCATACGCCGACGCGAAGGCCCGCAATCCGGCCGCGAAAAAGCTGATGCCGTCGACGTGGCAGAAGTTCGCCGACTTCGTGCAGCACAGCGCCAAGCCGATCGAGGAACGCTTTTACGACGTGCGGATCGACACCAACGGCGCCGTCGCCTCGGTGTGGTTCGACTTCGACTTCCTCGTCGACGGCAAGGTCACGAACCGCGGCAGCGAGACGTGGCAGCTCGTGCGCGCCGACGACGGCTGGAAAATTCAGGCGATGCTGTATTCCGTCGACCGCTGACGCGGGCTAGAATGACCGATTCTCCGTGCCCGCTACTGCCGTGAAAGAAGACACCCCACTGCTCGTCCCCGTCCTCGCCGCGCTGCCGGTGTTCGCCTGCATGACCATCCTCGGCCTGCCGGCCATCGGCCACGGCCATGCGGCCACGTTCCGGGCACTGTTCTTCGTCGCCTGCGCCGCCTGGACCGTACCGCTGGTCCTGCTGCAGCGCGCCCTGTGGCGCCAGGGCCGCGCCTGGTGGACGATGACCCTCGTCCTGCTGGGCGCCTCGTATGCGATGTCGGTCGCGAACGCGATGCTGGGCCAGCGGCTGGCCATCGCGCTCGGGCTGGAGACGGGCTACCACTGGGGCGATCTGGTGCGGGGCCTGGACGGCTGCTGGCTCGCGCTGGTCGCGTTCTGCGCCATGCACGCGGTGGCCGTGTACTACCTGTCGCTGCAGCGCACCCGCCTGCGCCTCGCGCAGGCGCTCGCGGATGCGCGCGACGCCGAGCTGCGCGCGCTGCGCCTGCAGGTCAATCCGCACTTCCTGTTCAATACGCTGAACGCGGTCTCGGCGCTCGTCGCGGCCGGCGCCAACCGCGACGCCAACCGCATGCTCGCCCGCGTGTCCGATTTTCTGCGCGCCACGCTGGCGCACGACGGCCGCCACGAACACACGCTGGCCGAGGAACTGGCACTCACGGAAGCCTACCTCGACATCGAAAAGGCGCGCCTGGGCGAGCGCCTGCAACTGACGATGAACGCGGGGCCGGAGCTGCTCGACGCGTTCGTTCCCTACCTGATGCTGCAGCCACTCGTCGAGAACGCGGTCCGCCACGGCATCGCGCCGCTGACGGCGCCCGGCCGCATCGACATCCGCGTCGCGCGTGCCGACGGCGACCTGCGCGTCGACGTGCGCAACGACGGCGCCCGGCCGGCGGTCCAGGAAGGCGGCATCGGCCTCGCCAACGTGGCCGGACGCCTGCGCCACCTGTACGGCGACGCCCAGCGCGTCGACGCGGGCTGGCGCGACGACGGCCGTTTCCACGTGAGCCTGACGCTGCCGCTGCGGATGGCCGCATGATGCGCGTGGCGATCGTCGACGACGAACCGCTGGCCCGGCTGGCCGTGAAGGTCCGGCTGGCGCGCCACGCGGACATGGACGTCGTCGCGGAATTCGGCGACGGCGACACGGCCGCCGCCGGACTCCCGGCCGTCCGCCCCGACCTCGTCTTCGTCGACGTCGAGATGCCGGGCAAGAGCGGCCTCGATCTGCTCGCCGCCCTGCCCCGCGCGCAGCGGCCGATGACGATCCTGCTCACGGCCCACGACAATTTCGCCGTGCGCGCGTTCGACCTGGCCGCCCTCGACTACCTGTTGAAACCCGTCGACGACGAGCGCCTGGACGAAGCGCTGGACCGCGCGCGCCTGGCCTTGCCGTACCGCGGGCCCGTCGGCGCCGCGCCCGCCGCGTGGACGCGCAGCTTCGCCGTGCGCGTCGGCACGCGCACGGTCATCGTCGACGCGGCCGACGTGGAACGCATCGAAGCCGACGGCGACTACGCCACCCTGCACGCAGGCGGCAAGACCTGGCTCGTACGCGAACGCCTGCAGGCGCTGGCCCTGCGCCTCGATCCGGCCCGGTTCCAGCGCGTGCACCGATCAAGCATCGTCCGCCTGGACGTCATCGCCGAACTGCGCGCGCTGACCAACCGCGACGCCCTGCTGCGCCTGCGCGACGGCACGCTGCTGCGCGCGAGCCGCACCTACATGCCGGCGCTGACGGAAGCGCTGGCCCGCCGTAGTCATCCACCTCATCTTTCGAACATCGCATGAACGCATCCGCTTCCGTTCCACGCCTGCGCGGCCTCGACCTGCTGCGCGCCGCCGCCATCGTGCTCGTCCTCATGACCCACTACTCGGGCTTCGTAAGCGGCCAGGCCACGTTCGGCGTCGTCGGCAAGGTCGGCTGGGCCGGCGTCGACCTGTTCTTCGTGCTGAGCGGCTACCTGATCGGCAACCAGCTGCTGGCACCCGCCGCGCGCGGCGAAGCCCTGTCGCTGAAGGCGTTCTTCGTGCGCCGGCTGCTGCGCACGCTGCCCAATTACTACGTCGTGCTCGCGGTGTACTGGTTGTTCCCCGGTCCGCCGCTCGGCGGCTCAAGCATGGCGGCGCCGTGGCGCTTCCTCACGTTCACGCAGAACCTCGGCCTCGCG
Source organism: Massilia putida (assembly GCF_001941825.1). Lineage (NCBI taxonomy): Bacteria > Pseudomonadati > Pseudomonadota > Betaproteobacteria > Burkholderiales > Oxalobacteraceae > Massilia > Massilia putida. The sequence continues at coordinate 5,076,482 of NZ_CP019038.1, read as the reverse complement.
TACGGCCAGACGTTCACGCATTCCTGGTCGCTGTGCATCGAGGAACAGTTCTACCTGCTGCTGCCCCTCGTCGTGCTGGCGCTGGCCCGCATCGGCTTTCCTGTCCGGCTGGCGTGGGCGCTGCTTATCGGCGCCGTCGCGGCGGGCATGGCCACGCGCGCCGCGGCGTTCGCGCTGCACGGCCACGATGCGTTCATGGCCGAAGTCTATTATTCGAGCTTCTGCCGCGCCGACGAACTGCTGCCCGGCGTCGCCATCGCCCTGCTGCGCAACTTCCATCCGCAGGTATTCGCACGGCTGCTGCGCCACGCGAACGCGCTGTGTGCCGCCGGTCTCGCCATGAGCGTCGGCGTCCTCACGTGCATCCGCCTCGACTGGCCGACCACGCTCGTCACCTCCACATTCGGCTTCTCGCTGGCCGCGCTGGGCTTCGGCCTGCTGACCCTCGCGGCCCTCGCGCCGCACTGCATCCTGAACCGCCTCGACATCCCTGGCGCGCCGCAGCTCGCGCTGTGGTCGTATGCCGTCTACCTCGTGCACAAGCCCGTGTTCATGGCGCTGCGCCCGCAGCTGGAGCGGCTGCACGTGGATGTCGACGCACCGGTCACGGTCGTCGCCGTCATGGCCGCGGGCATCGCGGGCGGCTGGTTGCTGTACCGCTGCGTCGAGCTGCCGTTCATGCGCCTGCGGGCGCGCTGGACCGGCACTCACGGCGCCACTCATACCACCGAATCTGCATTCCATCGCACGGCCGACGCCAAGTAGACCGGACGGGCCTACAGTAGCGTCATTGCCACTGTCAGGAAGCCCGCCATGCTGGAACTGCACAACGTCACCAAGACCTTCGGCAAGAACGTCACGGCCGTCGACGACGTCTCGCTGCGGCTCGATGCGGGCGTCGTCGGCCTGATCGGCCACAACGGCGCGGGCAAGACGACCCTGATGCAGATGATCGCCACGCTCACGAAACCCAGCGGCGGTCGCATCGTGTTCGACGGCACCGACGTCGTCGCCAGGCCTGACGCGATCCGCAACCGGCTGGGCTATCTGCCGCAGGACTTCGGCGTCTACCGCAACGTGACGGCGCTCGAATTCATGCGCTACTTCGCAGCGCTGAAAGGCGTGCGCGATGCGAACCGCATCCGCCGCCTGCTGGAACTCGTCAACCTGCACGAGCAGGCGCACCGTATGGCCAGCACGTTCTCGGGCGGCATGCTGCGCCGCCTCGGCATCGCGCAGGCGCTGCTGAACGATCCGGACATCCTCGTCGTCGACGAATCGACTGCCGGCCTCGATCCGGAAGAACGCCTGCGCTTTCGCAACCTGCTGGCCGACCTGGGTTTCAATAAACTCGTGATCATCTCCACGCACATCGTGTCCGACGTCGAAAGCATCGCCGGGCAACTGGCGATCATGCGCAGCAGCCGACTCGTCGCCTGCGACACACCGGACGCGATCCTGGGCCGCGCGCGCGGCCAAGTATGGTCGGCCAGCGTGGGCGCGGACGAGTACGAGATCCTGCGGACGACGACCCACGTGCTGCAGGCCTTGCGCCAGGGCGAGCGGGTCAATCTGCGCATCGCGCATCCGACGCCGCCCTGCACGGGCGCGCAGCCGTGCGAGCCGAGCCTGGAAGACGCGCTAATGGCACAGCGCTACGCCGTGAAGGAAGCGGCATGAATATCGCCTTCGACACCGTGCGCACGCTCGCGCTGCTGGAAACCCGCGTGCGCCTGCGGCGGCTGTCCACGCTCGTCACGCTGTTCGCCGTCGTGGCGCTCAGCTGGCTGATGATCTCCGACCCGGCCGACGGGCGGGCGCTGATCGTGGTCCACGGCGCGCGCGTGCTGTACACCAGTAGCGCACTGGCGCTGGGCAGCGCGTCGCTGGCCACGCTTCTGTTCGCGCTGGCCGGCTTTTATCTGCTGCGCGGGCGCGTGGCCGAAGACCTGCGCAGCGGTACGGGGGCCGTGATCGGCACGAGCCGCCACGGCGGCGTCCTGTTCGTCGTCGCGCGCTGGTGCGGCGGCGTGCTGTACCTGGCGGCCCTCGCCGGCGTGTTCATGGCGACCGTCCTCGTCTGCCACGCCGTCCGCGGCGACGGTCCCATCGAACCGCTCGTCTACGTGCAGACCTATGCGCTCGTGCTCGGACCGATGATCCTGTTCACGGCCAGTTGCGCGACCCTGTTCGATGCGTGGGCGCCGCTGATGGGCAAGGCGGGCGACCTGCTGTACTTCTTCGTCTGGGTCGCGCAGATGGGCATGCTGCCCGCCGTGACGGAAGGCGGCACGCCTCAAGTCATTCCGCTCGACTTCACGGGCATGAGCGCCGTCGTCACGGCCCTGGCGGCCCACGTCGACATCAGCAACAGCCTGATGCTCGGCATCGCAGACTTCCAGGCCGACAAGGCGCCGCCGGTGCTGCCCACGTGGCCGTGGACCTGGCAGCTCGGCGCCGCGCGCTGCCTGACGGCGGCGCTGGCGCTCATCCCGCTGCTGCTCGCGCTGCCGCTGTTCCACCGCTTTTCGCCCGACCGCGTCAAGCCCGGCAAAGCACGCGCCCGGCGCTCGCCACTGGCCGTCGTCGACGGGTGGCTGCGTCCCCTGGCCCACTTCATCGCTCCGCTGTTCGGCCTGGCCGCGCGCGTGCCAGGCATCGCGGGCCAGGCGCTGGCCGACGTCGCGCTCACGCTGGCCGCATCGCCGTGCGCGCTCGCCCTGCTGCTGGCGGTCCAGGTGCTCGCGCTCGTCCTTGGCGCCGATGCGCTGGCGCCGTTCACGCTCGCCTGCGTCGCGTACTGGTGCGTGCTGGTGAGCGATGTATCGACTCGCGACGGCGACGCCGCGCTGGCGGGCATGGGTGCGGCCGTCCCGGGCGGCGCCACTCGCCGCTACTGGCGCCAGTTCTTGGCCAGCCTCGTGCTCGGGCTGATGTTCACGGGCGTCGCCGCATTGCATCTGGCCGTGGCGACCCCGCTGCGCGCCTGCGCCCTCTTGTGCGGTGTGTTCGCGCTGGCCGCGTTCGCGAGCCTGCTGGGCCGCACGACCTCGACGTCCCGCACCTTCCTCGCGCTGTTCCTGTTCGCGCTGTACGTGAGCGTCAACGTGAGCCGCGGCGCGTGGGCGGACATCGTCGGCTTTCACGGCAATGCGACGGCCGCGTCCAGTCTCGCGTGGGCGGGACTCGGCGTGCTGGCGGTGCTGGGCGGCCGCGTGTGGAAGGGTCGCTAGACCCGGTCCCCGTCCTGCTTCACGATCGGATCGCGCGTATGGGTCCACCCGCTCATCAGCGAGTACCCCACCGCGAGCAGGGTCGGCCCGATGAACATGCCGACGAAGCCGAACGCGATCACGCCGCCCAGCACGCCGAGGAGCGTCAGCAGGAACGGCAGGCTGGAGCCGCGGCTGATCAGCATCGGGCGCACGACGTTGTCGACGCCGCTGATCAGGAAGAAGCCCCACACGAGCATGAAGACGCCCCATCCCGTCTCGCCCTGCGCGAACAGCCAGATCGCCGCCCCGCCCCACACGATCGGGGGCCCGACGGGAATCAGGGACGACACGAACACGAGCACCGACAGCAGCGGCACCGCGGGCACGCGCGCGATGGCGAAGCCGAGCGCGGCGACGAGCGCCTGCGCCAGCGCGGTGCCGAGCAGGCCGTACATCACGCCGCGCACGGTCTGGCTGACGATCTCCGTGACGGATTCCGCCTCCTCGTCCATGATGCGGCGCATGGCGGCCTTGATGATGGCGATCAGCGCCACGCCGTCGCGGTAGAAAAAGAAGCTGACGAACGCGGCGAGGCTCATCTGCGCGACGCCGGCGCCCAGCATCATGGCGCCGGAGAGCAGCGCGTGGCGCGCCGGTTCGACCATGCGCCGCGCGAGTTCCAGCATGCGCTCGCGGCTGCCGACGAGCTGGCGCAGGTAGTTGTCGAGCTGCTCGCCGACGAGCGGAATGTCGCGGACCCACGCGGGCGGCAGCAACTCGCCCTGGTTCAGCGCGGCGCGGATCTGGTCGAACGACGACGCCACATTGTCCGCGAGGTTATACGCGACGAGGGCCAGCGGGATGATCACGAGCAGCGTGAGGGAGAGCGTCATCGTCAGCGCGGCCGGTGTGCGCCGGCCGCGCAGGCGTTGGAGGAGCTTCTGGTAGAGCGGCCAGGACGAGATGACGACGGCGGCCGCGAACAGGATCGCGGCCAGGAAGGGTTGCAGGACGTAGAGACAGCCGATGGTCAGAAGGATGACCGCGCCGGCACGCGTGTAGTTTCGTCCCGGTCGTTTGTCCATCAGGATAATAGCTGACGGAGATCGTGCACGATAGGGTCAAGCCCCTGGCCGTGGCGGATGAACAGGCGCAGGCGGCCGTCGCGGTCGAAGACGTAGCTGCCGGCCGTGTGGTCGATCGTGTAGCTGCCCGGGCTGGTTCCCGGCACCTTCGAGTAGAACACCTTGAATTCCTTGGCCGCCTTCGCCGTCTGCTCGGGCGTGCCGCGCAGGCCGATGAAGCGCTTGTCGAACGCGGGCACGTAGTTGGCCAGCAGCTGCTGGGTGTCGCGCTCGGGGTCGAGGGTGATGAACAGGACCTGCACCTGGTCGGCCAGCGGCCCCAGTTTTTGCATCACGGACGCCATCTCCGCCATCGTCGTCGGGCACACGTCCGGGCATTGCGTGTAGCCGAAAAAGACGACGACGACCTTGCCCTTGAAGTCGGCCAGCGTGCGCGGCTTGCCCGTGTGGTCGGTCAGCGCGAAGCCTTTCGCGTAATCGAGGCCGGTGACGTCGGTGTTCTGGAAGGAGACCTGCTGCTTGCCCGGCAGCTTGTCGCATGCGGCGAGGGAGACGGTCAGCGCGCAGGCGGCGACGATAGCGGGCAGCAGTTTTTTCATCATCAGAAAGGCAGGTATTGTTTCACGTAGTGGTCGACGAGCAGCGCCGCGAACAGCAGCGACAGATAGACGATGGACCAGGCGAAGGCCTTGCGCGCGACCTGGTCGCTGTAGTGCTTGTGGATCATCCAGCCGTAGCGCAGGAAGACCGCATTGAGCACGATGGCCGCCGCCAGGTACACGACGCCGCTCATGCCGACGGCGTACGGGAACAAGGTGCATGCGGCCAGCGCGACGGAATACAGCCACACCTGCTGGCCGGTGTACTGCATGCCGTGCGTGACGGGCAGCATCGGCAGGCCGGAGCGGACGTAGTCGTCGCGGCGGTACATCGCCAGCGCCCAGAAGTGCGGCGGGGTCCAGACGAAGATGATCAAGACGAGCAGCCACGCCTGCATCGGCACCTCGCCCGCGACGGCGGCCCAGCCGAGCGCCGGCGGCATCGCGCCCGAGAGGCCGCCGATGACGATGTTCTGCGGCGTGTTCGGCTTGAGCAGGATCGTGTAGATCAGCGCATAGCCGACGAAGGTGACGAACGTCAGCCACATCGTCAGCGGATTGACCATCGTGTACAGGACGCCCATGCCGGCGCCGCCGATGATGGCGGAAAAAATCAGGACCTGCGTGGGCGACAGCTCGCCCATCGCCGTGGCGCGGCGCGCCGTGCGGGCCATGCGGGCGTCGACTTCGGCCTCGATCAGGCAGTTGACGGCGAAGGCGGCGCCGGCCAGCAGCCAGATGCCGACCGTGCCCCAGACGAGCACGTGCCAGCCGGGGAAGCCGTCGGTGGCGAGGAACATGCCGATCACGGCGCAGAAGACGGCCAGCTGGGTGACGCGCGGCTTGGTCAGCGCCCAGTACTGGGCGATCCGGCTGGGCGGTTTGTGAATGGCGGTTTGCGTAATCATGGATGGCTCGCGGACGTCGCGGCCTCACGTCGTGGACTGCGCAGCGCCAGCTCGAGTTGATACTGTATCTTGTAGTTTAACATGGTCACCAGAACGACGAGCCCCGCTGCCCCCGCATTGTGGAGCACGGCGATCGGTAACGGAAAGTTCAAAAAGACCGTCGCGATGCCCGTCGTTGTCTGGGCGGCCAGCACCAGCGCGAGGTTGCGCGCCGTACCGTGCAGGCCCGGCAGACGCCACACGCGCCAGGCCGTGTAGCCAAGCACGAGGACGACCACGAGCGCGAAGTTGCGGTGCACCCAGTGGATCGCCATCAGCGCGGAGAACGGCAGATAGTGGCCGGCGGCCGTTTTGCCCAGCTCGCGCCACAACGTGAAGCCATGTTGCCAATCCATCTCTGGGACAATTTGTCCATGACAGAGCGGGAAGTCGTTGCACGCCAGTGTCGCGTAATTGGTACTCACCCACCCGCCCAGCGCCAGTTGCAGCAGCAGGACGGCGCCCGCCAGCCACGCCAGCGGACGCAGGCGGCGCAATACTGTCACGGGCGCGGCCGGCTGCGGCGGCGCCATCAGAGTGTCTTCGCGGCCACCGAGCCAGACGGCCAGCGCGAGCAGGGTCAGGCCGAACAGCAGGTGCAAGGTGACGATGATCGGCTGCAGTTTCATCGTGACGGTCCAGGCGCCGAACGCGCCCTGCACGCATACCCACAAGAACAGCACGGTCGGCAACGCGGGACCGTGCGCGGGCCGTACCCCTCGCGCTCGCGCGCGGCGCCATTCCAGCCACGACGCGACCATCAGGCCGATGATCAGGAAACCGATGCCCATCGCGAGGAAGCGGTGGATCATCTCGATCCAGGCTTTCACTTTCGTCACGGGGCCGGTGGGCATCAGCGCCTCGGCCGCGGCGATGTGCTCGTGCGCGAGGAACGGATTCGCCTCGCCGTAGCAGCCGGGCCAGTCCGGGCAGCCGAGGCCGGAATCCGTCAGGCGCGTAAAACCGCCGAACACGATCAGGTCGAACGTGAAGAACGCGATCACCCACGCCAGCTTGCGGTATTTGTTCGTGCCGGTCGCCGTCCACACGAGCGCGAGCGGCACGCTGGCCGCCAGGATGCCGGTCAGGGCCAGCAATACGAAATTGGAAACTTCCATGGTGTTCAGCCGACGGACGACGCCTTCAACAGCTTGTTGATGTCCTTGTAGACCTTGCGCACTTCCTGGAACTGCGGATCCTTCGGGAAGCGCATCATCAGGTGGCCCAGCGGGTCGATCAGGTAGATGTGGTCGGCCGGCGTCGTGCCCGCGTCGGCCGGCAGCCACGACGCCACCGTCGCGGCGTCGGCGCGCAGCATGTGGGTGCCGTCGTATTCGCGGATGATCAAGGTGTCGAGCGGTTCCTTGTCGGTGATGAGCCAGACGCGTTCGATGCGGTCGGCGTCCTTGCCCTGCATCAGGCGCAGCTGGCGCATGGCGAACAGCTGCTTCCGGCACGTATCCGGGCACGCGCCCGGTCCCGTCATCAGCATCACCCACTTGCCCTTGAACTGGTCCAGCGCCTGCGGACGGCCGTCCAACGTGGTCGTCTCCATGGCCGGGACCGGGTGGGCGCGCTGGTCGATCAGCGTGCCATAGTTGTTGCGCTTCTGCGGCTTGATGACGTAATAGGTGAAATACGATGCGAGCATCGGCGCCGCGCACACGGCCAGCACCAGCCACAGCATGCGGCGGCTGCGCTTGCGGCCACCGTTCGGGTTGACTGCCGGGTCAGCCGGCTTGTTTGGTTCCACTTCGAAATCCTGTTATCACAAAAAATAGGAAGGCCATCGCCGCCAGCGCGTACCACTGGAACGCGTAGCCCTTGTGGCGGTCGACGTCGATGGCCGGGGCGGGCCATGTGCGGATGAGCTCAGTGCCGTCCGGGCTCGTCTGCTCGACCAGCACGGGCAGCACGCGCAGGCCGCTGGCCTGGGCGAAGCCGGCCGGGTCGACGTTCTGCACGATGGCGCCGGGCGCTGGCGGCGGCGCCTTGCCGAGTTCCATCACGCGCGCCGGATGCAGCACGGCGCGGCCTTCGACGGTCGTGCGCCCTGGCGGCGTGGCCACGTGCGGCACGCGGTCGTGCACGGCCGGATCGCGCGACAGCCAGCCGCGCGCGATGAGGACGACCGCGTCGGATCCTGCTATTTTAAACGGCATCAGCAAAACGAATCCGGTGCGGCCCTCGTGCGGGCGGTTGTCGAGGAACAGCGGCCAGTTGGGGACGAATTCCCCGGTCACAATGACGTGGCGATATTCGATGGCGGCTGGGTCGACCGGCTTCCCGTCCAGCGCGAGGGGCGGCATCGCCGAGCGCTGCGTGAGGCGGGCCTGCAGCGCCGTCTTTTCCGCCGCGCGCCGCACTTGCCAGTTGCCGAGCGCAATCCCGAGCGCCACGAGCACGAGCGTCGCCAGGAAAGGAATGGTTCTAAATCGGAAGCGCAGTCGCATACAATACTCGCATAACCCTAACAACCAACTCGCCGGCCGCCCATGAAAATCGTCGTCGCCATCGCCTTCGTGCTCATCATCGGCAGCCTCGCCTCCGCCCTGTTCTTCCTGATGCGCGACAAGGGCCGCAGCAACCGTACCGTGCAGGCGCTGGCGATGCGGGTCGGGCTGTCGATCACGCTGTTCCTGCTCGTGCTGTTTTCGTACAAGATGGGGTGGATTCAGCCGAAGGGGCTGCACTGATAAGCACGTCGTCCGCGCAAAAACGTCGTTCCCGCGAAAGCGGGAACCCATACTGAGCTCCAGGAATCCGAACGTAGGAAGCACCTCGGTGCATTTAACGGACCGGCTTCGAGAATTCAGCAGGGGTTCCCGCCTGCGCGGGAACGACGGTGTTTTATCGTCGCGGCTTGCTTGCCTTACAACCAGTACACGACCACGTACAGCCCCAGCCACACGACGTCGACGAAGTGCCAGTACCACGCCGCACCCTCGAACGCGAAATGGTGTTCCGGGGTGAAGTGGCCGCGCAGCACGCGGTACAGCACGACGGACAGCATGATCGCGCCCATGGTCACGTGGAAGCCGTGGAAGCCCGTGAGCATGAAGAACGTCGAGCCGTAGATGCCCGAGGTCAGCTTCAGGTTCAGCTCGATGTACGCGTGGTGGTATTCGTACGCCTGGAAGCCCATGAAGATGGCGCCCAGCAGGATCGTCGCGAACAGGAACAGCGCGGTGCGGGCGCGGTGGCCGGCGCGCAGCGCGTGGTGGGCGATGGTCAAGGTCACGCCCGAGGTCAGCAGCAGTGCCGTGTTGATGGTCGGGATCGGGAACGGGCCCATCGTGCTGAATTGCTCGACGGTGCCGGCCGGGCCGATATTGCCCCAGTGGCCCGAGTAATCCGGCCAGATGACTTTATGGTCCAGGTCGGACAGCCACGGCATCGTGATCGTGCGGGCGTAGAACAGCGCGCCGAAGAACGCGCCGAAGAACATCACTTCGGAAAAGATGAACCAGCTCATCGACCAGCGGTAGGACAGGTCGATGCGCTCGTTGTACTTGCCCGATTCCGACTCGCCGATGGCGTCGCCAAACCAGTTGTACAGCACGATCAGCATCGCGACGATGCCGGCCGTGCAGACGCCGGGTCCCCAGGCGGTGCCGTTGACCCAGCCGGAAGCGCCGGCCATCGTGACCAGCATCGAGATGCCGGCTGCCAGCGGCCACCTGGAGGGGCCGGGGACAAAATAATACGGCGCGGTATGGGGTGAACTCATGTATATCTCCTCAATCAAGCATTGTTTCGAATTCCGGGGTGCTGCGCTTCCCTGCTTCGTGTTGCTTATATGTTTTAACTGTTTGCGACGACCATGCGCACGACGACCACCAGGATGCCGATGAACACCGCCACCCCGATCAGCCCGCCCACGATCACGTGGACCGGATTCAGGTTGGTCGCGTCGTGTTCGTAGTCGCGGCGCTTGCGCACGCCGAAGAACGACCAGAACACGGCTTTCATCGTGGCACCGAACGTCGCGGTTTTTACGGGCGGCTGCTCGTCGTTGGTCATGATCACTTCTGCGCCGCCACGGCGCCGCCGATTTCGAAGAACGTGTACGACAGCGTGATGTCCTTCACTTCGCGCGGCAGTTTCGGGTCGATGAAGAACACGACCGGCATCTGTCTGGCCTCGTTCGGGGTCAAGACCTGCTCCTTGAAGCAGAAGCACTCGACCTTCTTAAAGTACGGCATCGCCGACTGCGGCGCGTAACTCGGGATGGCCTGCGCCTTCACGGTCCGCGCCTGCGTGTTCACGACTTCGTAGATGACGGTCGCCATCTCGCCCGGGTGCACCTCGATGCTGCGCTGCGTCGGACGGAAGCGCCACGGGCCCTGGGCGTTGCCGTCCAGGACGACGGTGATCGTGCGCGTCTTGTCGACCTGCGTGTTGGCCGGCGGTGCCACCGTGCCGTCCTTTTGCGTGAGCACGTTGATGCCGAGCGCTTCGCACACCTGGCGGTAGATCGGCACCAGCGCGTAGCCGAAGCCGAACATGATGCAGGCCACCACCACCAGCTTGGTCAGGACGGTACGATTCAGCCGCAGGCGGCCACTTTCCTCGTGGCGGCCCGCGTTCGTTTCCGCATGCATGGCGTCCTCAGCTCAGCCACAGGCGCTTGACGAACAGCATCACGAAGAAGAACAGCGCCAGCCCCGCCAGCCACAGGGCCGTGCGCAGGTTGGCCTTCTTCTGCTGCTGCGAACGGTCGGCATTCATCGCAGTCTCACTTCACCACAGGCGGGTGTTCGAAGGTGTGGAACGGCGCCGGGCTCGGCACGGTCCACTCCAAGCCTTCCGCGCCTTCCCACGGCTTCGCTTCCGCCTGCTTGCCGCCGCGGATGGTCGGCAGCACGACGAAGAACAGGAAGTACACCTGCGACAGGCCGAAGCCGAACGCGCCGATCGACACGAGCTGGTTGAAGTCGGTGAACTGCACGGCGTAGTCGGCGTAGCGGCGCGGCATGCCGGCCAGGCCCAGGAAGTGCATCGGGAAGAACGTGACGTTGAACCAGAACAGCGAATTCCAGAAGTGGATCTTGCCGCGCAGTTCCGGATACATGTGGCCCGTCCACTTCGGCGCCCAGTAGTAGAAGCCGGCGAACAGGGCGAACAGCGAGCCTGCCACGAGCACGTAATGGAAGTGGGCGACGACGTAATACGTGTCCTGCATCTGGATGTCGATCGGGGTCACGGCCAGGATCAGGCCCGTGAAGCCGCCCATCGTGAACACGAAGATGAAGCCGACGGCGAACAGCATCGGGGTCTCGAACGTCATCGAACCGCGCCACATCGTCGCGACCCAGTTGAACACTTTGACGCCGGTCGGCACCGCGATCAGCATGGTGGCGTACATGAAGAACAGCTGGCTCGTCACCGGCATGCCGGTGGTGAACATGTGGTGGGCCCAGACGATGAACGACAGGATCGCGATGGATGCGGTCGCGTACACCATCGACGCGTAGCCGAACAAGGGCTTCCGGGCGAAGGCCGGGATGATCTGGGAGACGATGCCGAATGCCGGCAGGATCATGATGTAGACCTCGGGGTGGCCGAAGAACCAGAAGATGTGCTGGTACATGACCGGGTCGCCGCCGCCGGCGGCGTTGAAGAACGACGTGCCGAAGTGGCGGTCGGTCAGGGTCATGGTGATGGCGCCGGCCAGCACGGGCATCACGGCGATCAGCAGGTAGGCGGTGATCAGCCAGGTCCAGCAGAACATCGGCATCTTCATCAGCGTGAGACCCGGCGCGCGCATGTTCAGGATCGTGACGATGATGTTAATGGAACCCATGATCGACGACGCGCCCATGATGTGCAGGGCAAAGATCGCCATGTCCATGCCCGGGCCCATCTGCGTCGACAGCGGCGCGTACAGCGTCCAGCCGGCCGCGGTGGCGCCGCCCGGCACGAAGAACGACGTGGCGAGCAGGATGGCGGCCGGCGGCAGCAGCCAGAACGAGAAGTTGTTCATGCGCGCGAACGCCATGTCGGATGCGCCGATCTGCAGCGGGATCATCCAGTTGGCGAAGCCGACGAACGCCGGCATGATCGCGCCGAACACCATCACGATGCCGTGCATGGTGGTCAGCTGGTTGAAGAATTCGGGGCGGAAGAACTGCAGGCCGGGCTGGAACAGCTCGGTGCGGATCATCAGCGCCAGCACGCCGCCCGAGAGCAGCATGGTGAAGGCGAACCACAGGTACAGCGTACCGATGTCCTTGTGGTTGGTGGCGAAAAGCCAGCGGCGCAGGCCGACCGGGTGGTCGTGCGCATGGTCGTGGCCGTGGTCGTGCGTGTGATCGATGGTGCTGGAAGTCATGTCGGTATCCTAATCGTGCGGGACACAAGGGCCGAAAGCGGTGGCGCGACGGCCCGGTCCCTTGAATCCAAACGCTTGTTGAGCCTTGTCTGCCTTATTTGCCGCGCGCAGCCAGGACCTCGGACGGCTGGACGATGTTCTCGTCCGCCTTGTTGGTCCAGTTGTTGCGGGTATAGGTGATGACGGAAGCGATCTCGGAATCCGACAGTTGCTTCCACGACGGCATCGCCGACGGATACTTGCCGCTGTGCTTACCGTTCAGCAGCACGGCGATCTGTTCGGCCTTGGGACCCAGCACGACCGGCGAACCGACCAGCGGGGCGAAGGCGCTCGGCACGCCCTGGCCGTTGGCCTGGTGGCAGGCCACGCAGTTGGACGAATAGACTTTTTCGCCCTTCGTCTTGAGCTCGTCGATGGTCCAGACCTTGTTCGGGTCGTCGGCCAGCGCGGCCATGCGTTTCTTCTCGCCGTTGACCCACGCGGTGTAGTCCTCGTTCGAGACGACCTTCACGACGATCGGCATGAAGGCGTGTTCCTTGCCGCACAGCTCGACGCAGTTGCCGCGGTAGGTGCCGATCTGCTCGGCCTTGAACCACGTGTCGCGCACGAAGCCGGGAATGGCGTCCTGCTTGACGGCGAAGGCGGGAATGGTCCACGAGTGGATCACGTCGTTGGCGGTCAGCACGAGGCGGACCTTCTTGCCGACCGGGACGACGACGGGATTGTCGACCTCGAGCAGGTAGTTCTCGGTGCGTTTCTCGGTCGGCGCGACGCCCGGCTCGCCCACTTGCGTGCGCGGCGTGGCCAGGTTCGACAGGAACGAGATGCCTTCGCCCTCGCCCTTCAGGTAGTCGTAACCCCATTTCCACTGCATGCCGGTGACCTTGATGGTCAGATCGGGATTCGACGTGTCCTTCATCTGCACGACGGCGTGCGTGGCCGGCAGGGCCATGCCGATGACGATCAGGAACGGTACGATGGTCCAGGCGATTTCGACCGTCGTGGATTCGTGGAAGGTGGCCGGTTTATGGCCGAGGGATTTGCGGTGCTTGAACACCGAGTAAAACATGACGCCGAACACGGCGAGGAAGATGACCAGGCAGACCACCATCATCCAGTTGTGCAGGCTGTAGATGTAGGCCGCGATGCCCGTGACGGGCTCCTGCAGGTTAAGCTGATGCTCCAGCGGGCGTCCGGTCACGACGGGCCCAGGCTCCGCCATTACCGGGATGCTGGCCGCCGCTACCGCGAGGCCGAGCATCAACGCTTTGAATCGTTTTGCATATGTCATGTTGTCCCCAACCACCTTTAGAAGAGAAATTTCTTGAACGGAAGCGACCCTCCTGGGTAACCATGGAGGAGGCCACGGAAGACAACTTCCGTTCCGAAATCCTTTTTAAACTAAACGCAACCACTTCCCGTCGCGCCGGCGGGCGCTCAGGGACTCGACACCGCCCGCCCGGACGCCGTCTGGCACCCTGGATGGACGATGACTTCAAACCTTGCTTGCGGGGGATGCCGGATACGCTGTCCGACCTCCCCGGGTGATGCTCCAACCTTCGGGCACGTCGACAAACCTGTTGCGTGTTGCACTGCCGGCCTGCGATGCCGCTGTACTTCTCGTACAGCTGCGCTTCTCAGCCGGCTTGCGTCCGCTCGCGACGGTTTGTCGAGTTACCCTTCGACCCTACGCCTTTATGCTTAATTTTTTAGCGCTTTTTTGATCCAGTCGAAAAAAGTGTGTTTGATTATACTGAAACAGGTAATTTTTATTCAAGGAAAATTACCGCGATCGTATACACCCCGCATACGGAACGCCAGGGTGCGGTACGACGCCCCGGCGGCGTTCAACGCGGCTTGGGTGGCTGGAACCGGATGATCGCCTCCCCCGCGGCCGTCGTTTTCGGTGCCGGGCGGAACGCATGGCCGTAGATGACCTCGAACGTCAGCCCCAGCTTGCCATCCGCGCGGCGCCCCGCCTCCAGCGCGTCGCGCATGCGTTGCCACGCCGCCCGGCCGACGAGGCCGCGGCGCCGCGTGGCCAGCGGATTGCCGCCGAACGCGCGCACGTCGGCCAGCAATTTGTCCGGGCTGTCGTAGGTGACCGTGATTTGTTCCATGTCCATGACGGGGGTCGTGAACCCCGCTTCCACGAGCTGGTCGCCGAAGTCGTGCATGTCGACGAAGGGCAGCGTGTGCGGGGTCTCGTCCATCGCGGCGAATGCCGTGCGCAGTTCACGGAACGTATCCGGACCGAAGTTCGAGAACATCAGCAAGCCATCCACGCGCAGCACGCGGCGCCATTCGGCGAACACGCGGTCGGGCTGGGGATGCCAGTGCAACGCCAGGTTCGACCAGACCAGGTCGAGCGAGTTCGGTCCGAACGGCAGGTTACCGAAGTCCGCGCAAACGAGATCGATGCCGGCTTTGGCCGGGAGCAAACGGCTGAGCAGCGACCGGGGCGCGTGCGTGGCCGCCGCGGCCGTCCCGAGCATGGCCGGCACCGCATCCAGCCCCAGCACTTGCGCGGCCGGATAGCGCTTCTGCAGTTCGGCGATGTCGACGCCCGTGCCGCAGCCGGCGTCGAGCACCTGGCGCGGCGCCGTCTTGACGAGCGTGAGGCGGTCGAACATGCGGTTGGCGATCTCGCGCCGCAGGAAATCGGAAGGCGCGACCCGGGCGGGATCGGCAAACAGCTGGCGCACGCGGACCGGATCGATCGGCGCGCTCATCTTGGAGGGGGCTTGGGGTGAAACCATGGTCGACTGCGGGTGAATGGGATAATGGCGGGAGTGTACATGATGGGTAGGAATCGCGATGACGTCCCGTTATTTCCCCCTGCGCCATTGGCCGCGCGCCCTGCTGGGCGTGCTGATGCCGTCCAGCTGCGCCCTGTGCGGGAGCGGCTGCGATGACGTCGTGTGCGCGGGCTGCCGGGAGGCGTATGCGCAGAGGCGGACGACGCGCTGCGGGCAGTGCGCGAATCCGCTGCCTGCAGAAACACCGTCGCTCCCGCGCAGGCGGGAAAGTGCGCCCTGGCACTCTCGCGCCAATCTTGCGTGCGCCGCCGGCGGCACGAACTTGGCCCCCCGCCTGCGCGGGGGCGACGTGAACAGGGGCGCGGATCACGCACATGCTGCGATGTTGATCTGCGGCACGTGCCTGAGCAATCCACCCGCCTTCGACGCCACCGTGGCCGCCGTCGACTACGCGATTCCGCTCGACCAGCTCGTCCTTCAATTAAAATTCGGCGGCCGCCTCGCGCTCGCGCCCTGGTTCGCGCGCCAGATCCGCGACGCCGTGCTGGCCAGGGCCGGCCTGCCGCTGCCCGATCTGCTGTGCCCCGTGCCGCTGGGTGACGGGCGGCTGGTCGAACGCGGCTTCAACCAGGCGCTGGAAATCGCACGGCCACTGGCGGCGGCGCTCGGGGTAGCATGTCATCCGGCGCTGGCGCTGCGCACGCTCGACACAAAGGCCCAGTCGGGCGTGGCGCCGAGCGTGCGGGCGAGCAATGTGCGCGGCGCGTTTACCGTGGCCGATCCGGACCTCGTCGCAGGACGCCACGTCGGCCTCGTCGACGACGTCATGACGAGCGGCCACACGCTGGGCGAACTGGCCGCCACATGCAAACGGTTCGGCGCGGCGCGGGTGACGAATTTCGTGTTCGCGCGCACGCCCCCCGGTAAGTAGTACAACTTGGATGCACGCCTGCGCGGCGAGCCATTGCCGCACGGAGGCAACGACACATTTTAGGAGAGTAAATTGTTTCACGTCGTACTGGTCGAACCCGAGATCCCGCCCAACACGGGCAACGTCATCCGCCTGTGCGCGAACACGGGGGCGCAGCTGCACCTGATCGAGCCGCTCGGCTTTCCGCTGGACGACGCCAAGATGCGCCGCGCCGGCCTCGACTACCATGATTACGCGACGATGAAGGTCCACAAGAACTGGGACGCCTTCCTGCATGATGCCAACCCGGACACCGCGCGCATGTTCGCCATGACGACGCACGGCTCCGCGCCGTTCGCCGATAGCACGTTCCGTCCGGGCGATGTGTTCGTGTTCGGCGCGGAATCGCGCGGCCTCGACCCGGCCTTGCGCGAATCGTTCCCGCCGGCCCAGCGCATCCGCCTGCCGATGATGCCGGGCAACCGCAGCCTGAACCTGTCGAACACGGTGGCCGTCGTCGTCTACGAGGCGTGGCGCCAGAACGGGTACGCGGGCGGCGGCTGAGCCGGTGGTTCAGCCGAACTGGCGGATTCTGGCGACGAGCTTGGTCGTCGAGCGGTCGTGCGCGAAATCGATCGCGACGGCCTTGCCGCCGTAGGCGAGCACGGCCTTCCCTTCCGGAATCTCGCTCATGACGTAGTCGCCGCCCTTCGCGTAGATGTCGGGACGGGCTTCCTGGACCACTTCCAGCGCCGTATCCTCGTCGAATTCCACGACGAGGCTGACGGCTTCCAGCGCGGCCAGCACGGCCATGCGGTCTGCCAGCGTGTTGAGCGGACGGTCGTCGCCTTTGCCCAGGCGTTTCACCGAGGCGTCCGTGTTGACCGCGACGACGAGCGACGCGCCCAGTTCACGGGCCTGGGCCAGATAAGTGACGTGGCCGCGGTGCAGGATGTCGAAGACGCCGTTCGTCAGCACGACCGGTTTCGGCAGGTCGGCGATGCGTTGCGGCAGGGTGGCGCGGGTGCAGAGTTTTTGTTCGAAGGTAGGCATGACTGCATTCTAACTCGCGGCCGGCGGTTCCTCTTCCGGCTCGTCCATCAGCATCGACAGCTCGGCCGGCTTGGCGGCTCCGCCGCCCTCCCCCGGCGCCTTTCTTTCGCCCGACAGCTTGATCTGCAGGCGCAGGCCGTTCGCGGAATCGGCGTTGCGGATGGCTTCGTCGTAGCTGATGAAGCCTTTGTTGTAGAGCTCGAACAGCGCCTGGTCGAACGTGCACATGCCCAGCTCGCGCGACTTCTGCATGATCTCCTTGATGCTCTGGAAGCTGCCTTTCAGGATCATCTCGCCGATGGTCGGCGTGTTCAGCAGGATTTCGATGGCGGCCTTGCGGCCCTTGCCGTCTTCCGTGCGGACCAGGCGCTGCGACACGATGGCGCGCAGGTTCGACGACAGGTCCATCAAGAGCTGGTTTCTACGCTCTTCCGGGAAGAAGTTGATGATGCGGTCCATTGTCTGGTTGGCATTGTTCGCGTGCAGTGTGCCCAGGCACAGGTGGCCCGTTTCGGCGAACGCGATCGCGTGCTCCATCGTTTCCGTGTCGCGGATCTCACCGATCAGGATCACATCCGGCGCCTGGCGCAGTGTGTTCTTCAGCGCGTTATGCCACGACAGCGTGTCGACGCCGACCTCGCGGTGCGTGATGAGGCAGCTTTTGTTCTTGTGGACGTATTCGACCGGGTCCTCGACCGTGATGATGTGGCCGGCCGAATTGCTGTTGCGGTAATCGATCATCGCCGCGAGCGTCGTCGACTTGCCGGACCCCGTGCCGCCGACCACGAGCACGAGGCCCCGCTTCGTCATCACGACATCTTTCAAGACCTCGGGCAGGTCGAGCTTTTCGAAGTTCGGGATTTCCGACGCGATCGTACGCACGACCATGCCGACGCTCTGCTGCTGCACGAATACGTTCACGCGGAAACGGCACACGCCCGGCAGGGAGATGGCGAAATTGCACTCCATCTCGGCCTCGAACTCGGCGCGCTGCCGCTCGTTCATCAGCGACAAGGCGAGCGCGCGCGTGACCTCGCCCGTCAGGCGCTGGTTGCTCAGGGGTTTCATGGCGCCCTGGTGCTTCATGCTGGGCGGGAAATCGGCCGAGATGAACAGGTCGGAGCCGCCCTGGTGATTCATCACCGTGAGCAGCTTGTGCATATAGGCCTGCGCTTCCGCCGGACCGAATGTCGAAGACATGGGATGCCTCATTGTTAACGCATGGCAACATCGCCAGCCCGGCCATTATATCCATGGCTTTACCGGTAAAATAGTGCCAGACTGCCTAAAACGCAGGCAAACGTATCTTCCAGAACACGGCCGGTAAGAACATACTTAGAACCCATGACACTGACCGAACTGAAATACATCGTCGCCGTCGCGCGCGCCCGGCATTTCGGGCATGCGGCCGAAGCCTGCTTCGTCGCTCAGCCCACGCTGTCCGTCGCCATCAAGAAACTCGAGGACGAACTCGGCGTGACCCTGTTCGAACGGGGCGGCTCGGAAGTGTCCGTCACGCCGCTGGGGGCGCAGATCGTCGCGCAGGCCGAGCGCGTGCTCGAGCAGACGGCCGCCATCAAGGAATTGGCCAAGCAGAACAAGGACCCGCTGGCCGGTCCGCTGCGCCTGGGCGTGATCTACACGGTGGGTCCGTACCTGTTGCCGCCGCTCGTGAAAAACCTGATCGAGCACGTGCCGCAGATGCCGCTCATCCTGCAGGAAAACTTCACCGTCAAACTGCTCGACCTGCTGCGCCAGGGCGAGCTGGACGCCGCCATCATGGCCCTGCCGCTGCCGGAACACGGCATGGCCGTGCAGCCGCTGTACGACGAACCGTTCGTCGTCGCCATGCCGAAGAACCACCCGTGGGCCACGCGCGCGGACATCTCGGCCGAAGACCTCAAGAGCGAGACGATGTTGTTGCTGGGCACCGGCCACTGCTTCCGCGACCAGGTGCTGGAAGTGTGCCCCGAGATGGCGCGCTTCTCGTCCTCGCCGGGCAACGGCATGCAGCGCACGTTCGAAGGCTCGTCGCTGGAGACGATCCGGCACATGGTGGCGAGCGGCATCGGCCTGACCGTGCTGCCACGCGCGTCCGTGCCGGACATGAAAGACCCGAACGGCATGCTGACCTTCGTCCCGTTCCAGGACCCGGCGCCGTCGCGCCGCGTCGTGATCGTGTGGCGCAAGAGTTTTACGCGCCGCGCCGCCATCGATGCCGTCGTGAAGGCCGTCGCCGATTGCGGCCTGCCCGGCGTCGAGATGGTCACGCTCCAGGCCGCGGCCTGACGCGCGTCTGCAGGGCCGCCGGCACGACCGGTTGCGCCGTCCGACTGCCCGGGTCGCGGCACGGACCGGCACGGCGCCCGCTGAAGGCGTCGGCCAGTTCCGCGCCGCGGCGCGGCAATTCGCTCATCGGCGCGCAGCGCACCACGTCCCACGTCGAGCCGGCCTGCTTGAATTCCACGGCGCTCACCGCATAGGCGCGCCCGCCCTGTTCCACGGCCACCATGGCGGTGTCGCCGTTCACGATGCCGAGCGCGAAGCGGCGCGTCGGCATGTTGTCGGCGCGGACGTCGCCTTCGTTGAAATCCTCGCCGCGGTCGGCGATCCCGTCCGCGCCGAGTCCCACGCCGAGCAGCGCCTGGATGCCGGCCGGCAGTTCGCGCAGCGACTGCGCTTCCGTCCAGCCTCCCCGCTCCGCCTGTCCGCCGGCGTGCGCGAGCGTACAACAGCCGAGCCCAATTCCGGCCAGCATCACCATGGTTGCGAACCGCATACGAATGTCTCCTTAGTCGAAAGCGGCAGCGTAAATCCTGCGCAGATTGCATGCCTTGTGCATCGTCGACGTGCGCGCGATCGGTTCCCGCGATCGACGCCGTACCGCCGGGCGCGCCCCGACAGGCTACAATCCTGACCTTGCAGATATTCAATCAACACGAATGATGAACAAGCTGGCGCTCTATTTCCGCCTGGTCCGTGCTCACAAGCCGATCGGCATCCTGCTGCTGTTGTGGCCGACACTGTGGGCCTTGTGGATGGCATCCGGCGGGCATCCCGATCCGTTGTATCTCGTGATCTTCATCGTCGGCACCGCGCTGATGCGATCCAGCGGCTGCGCGATCAACGATTACGCCGACCGTGACTTCGACCGCCACGTCAAGCGTACGGTCGACCGCCCGCTGACCAGCGGCCGCATCAAGGGCTGGGAAGCGCTGATGGTGGCGGCCGTGCTCGCGATCGTCTCGTTCCTGCTGATCCTGCCCTTGAACACGCTGACGAAAGAACTGTCCGTCGTGGCCGTGATCGTGGCCGGCAGCTATCCGTATTTCAAGCGCTTCTTCGCGATCCCGCAGGCCTATCTCGGCATCGCGTTCGGCTTCGGCATCCCGATGGCCTTCGCCGCCGTGCAGAACCACGTGCCGGCCGTGGCGTGGTGGCTGCTGGCCGCGAACGTGTTCTGGTCGGTCGCGTACGACACGGAATATGCGATGGTCGACCGCGACGACGACCTGATCATCGGCATCCGCACGTCCGCCATCACGTTCGGCCGCTACGACGTCTTCGCCATCATGGTGTGCTACGCGGCCGCGCTCGGCATCGACCTCGCCTGCGGCTGGATGCTGGGCCTGCGCTGGTGGTTCGTGGCGGGTATCGCGGTGGCGGCCGGGATGGCCGTCTACCACTATACGCTGATCCGCGGACGCGACCGCATGAAGTGCTTCGCCGCCTTCAACCATAACAACTGGTTGGGTGCGGCCGTGTTCGCTGGTGTCGCGCTAGACTATGCTTTAGGATAATATTGTCCGTAACACAACCAGGGACGCCGAAAAACCGGCTGCGTGTTGCGGCTTTGACTTGCGATGCCCGCCGTACTCCTCGTACAGCAGCGCTTCGCGGTCGAATCTGCTGCCGTTCGCGACGGTCTTTCGAGGTCCCTAACCGATAACGAGAGGTTCACATGATGGAAAAAATCCCGACCCAGACCGGCGCCCGCGACCAGTTGCTGTCCGACCTGAAGACCGTCATCCAGGACGCGGAAGCGTGGCTGCGCCACAGCGGCCACCTGACGGGCGAAGAGTTCAAGGTCGCCAAGGCCAAGTTCGAGCGCACCCTCGTCAAGGCCAAGGAAGACATCATCCGCCTGGAAGAGGTTGCCGTCGAAAAGGCCAAGGTCGCCGCCAAGGCCACCGACGAATACGTCAAGGAAAACCCGTGGAAGGCCGTCGGCCTCGGCACCGCAGTCGGCGTCGTGATCGGCATGCTGATCGCCCGTAAATAATGGCATTCTTCGCGACGGCCGGCCGCATCGGGGCGACTCTCGTCGCCATGGCGAGCACGCGCCTGGAGCTGGCCGCCGTCGAATTCCAGGAAGACGCACGACGCCTGCTGGGCCACCTCGCGTGGACCCTGCTGGCCGTGTTCCTGGCGGCCGGCGCCCTGCTGCTGGCGGCGCTATTCGTCATCGCCATCTTCTGGGACACCTACCGCCTGCAAGCCGTCGGCGGCATGGCCGTGCTGTTCGGCTTTGTTGCCGGCATCATCTTGCTGAAGGTGCGTGCCAGCATGAACGCGGAGGCGCCGCTGCTGTCCGCCACGCTGGCCGAGCTGCGCGACGACATCGATTACCTGCGCCAGGGCGTAGCCCACCACGCGGCGCAGCATGCGGGAGCGGGCGATGAATAAAGACAACCTCGCCGCGCGCCGCGCCGCGCTGATCGAACAATGCGCCGAACAGCGCGTGGGCCTGGCCTTCGAACTGAACGCGCTGCGGCCGTCCAAGGTGATGGCCGGGCTGCCGCTGGCAGGCTACGTCGCGGCCAACCGCAAGCTCGCGCTGGGTGCGGCCGGTGCCGCGCTGGGGCTCGTCCTCATGCGCCGCAAGCGCCTGGCCGGCGTCGCCACGTCGGCCCTGTCCGCATGGAAGATGGCCCGGGGCGCGCTGGGCATCCTGGCGCAGCTGCGGCGCTGATCCCCCGCCCGTGTCATGCGGGCGGAACACCCAACCGGAGTCACTCGGCAGCCTGGCGTCCTGAATCGCCGGGAGAAAGGACGCCGGCGTCGCGATGCCGCCGTCCCGACGCCACCCGCGCGCCGGCGCTTCGGCGCCAACGACACGGTTCGTGATCAGCGATGCCTTGGGCCGGTAATAGAGGATGAGCTCCTTGTCACGCAATCCCCGAGCGATCCCGGCCTCGCTAAACGTAGGCATTGGCGTCTCCGCAATCATGATGTGCACGATAAGCTCGGCCTGCTCGGTCCATCCGGCGTCATCGACATAAGCCATGCGTGCGACAGCGCTGTGGGTAGTTCATTTGATTTCACATGGATGGCACACTTGTCGGGTGCGGAATCGTCAAGAATGCAGCAGTCGCGCAACGACGGGATGAAATCCGGAACAAGGAGACCGATCTATGGCACGCCCGGCCACCACAACGTCGCGTGGTTGGTACATTGATGGTTCGAAGCAAGACGAATCGACACGCCCGACCTGCACCGTCGATGTTCATGGCCGGTGACTGTCGGTAAGCAAGCAGGAAGTTTTGTAAAGTTTTGTAAGCGAATCTTGCGCAAGCTTGCACAGGCCACCGCGGGCGGAGCGCAGTCCCGCTCTTGGACAAGCGCCCAACGTAACAATAAGTAAGGCTCATGCATTTCGCTCGATTTTATCCTCAATAAAATCAACTACTTATCAATTCCCGGAAGGCGCCTTCTCCGCCATGGTGTTACGTAACATCGGCTGCTAGCATGGGTCCACTGTATTCATGCCGATGAGAGGAACCCATGTCCGGCCTGCGCCTGCGCGCCCTTCGACGCTTTCTCCTGCTTGCACTGGCGCCCCTGTGGCTGTCCGCGCACGCCGGCACGATCGTGCTCGAGAGCTGGCGCACGGACGACCGCGACCTGTGGGAATCGGTGCTGATTCCGGCATTCGAGCGCAAGCACCCCGGTATCAGCGTGCGGTTCGCGGGTACGGCGCCGACGCAGTACGATGCCGCCCTGGCCGACCGCCTCGCCGCCGGGACGGCAGGTGACGTCGTCGCGTGCCGGCCGTTCGACGTGTCGCTGGCCTTGTACCGCAAAGGCTACCTCGAGCGGCTGAACGGCCTGCCCGGGATGGAACATTTCAATGCGCGTGCCCGCCTGGCCTGGCAGACCGACGATGGGCGCGATGTATTCTGCCTGCCGGTGGCCTCCGTGCTGCACGGCTTCTTCTACAACAAACGGATCTTCGCGCGCCTCGGGCTGCAGGTGCCGGAGACGGCCGAGGAATTCATCGCCGTCCTCGAGGCGGTGCGCCGCACGGGCACCGTGCCGCTCGCCCTCGGCACGGCCGATCGCTGGGAAGCCACGCAGACGCTGTTCACCAACGTCGGTCCTGCCTGGTGGGGCGGCGAAGACGGCCGCCGGGCGCTGGCGACGGGGAAGGCCCGCTTCACCGATGCCCGCTTCATGGCGGCCCTGGCGTTCGAAAGCCGTCTCGCGCCCTATCTCGGCCATGGGGTCGCGGGCCAGGGCTACGCCGACAGCCGGCGCCAGTTCGCCGATGGCCAGGCGGCCGTCTATCCGGCCGGTTCCTGGGACATCGCCTATTTCAACAAGGTGCCCGGCCTGGAACTGGGCGTGTTCCGGCCGCCCGTCGTCCATCCCGGCGAGCGCTGCCAGGTGACGGACCACATGGATATCGGCGTCGGCCTGAACCGCCATGCACGCAACCGGGAAGACGGCTGGAAGCTGCTGGCCTGGATGGCCACGCAGGAATTCGCCGACCTGTACACGAACGGCGCCGTCGGCTTCTTCTCGCTGTCCACCCACCTGATCGCGATCACCGATCCGCTGGCCAAGCAAATGGCGGGATGGCGCGACCGGTGCGGCACGAGCTTCCGCCTGAATGCGCAGTTCCTGAACCGCGGCGCCGTACCGCTGGAGCAGGTGCTCTGGGACGTCAACGCCGCCGTCCTGAACGGCAACATGTCGGCGCGCACGGCCGCGCAGCGCCTGCAGCAGAACATGGACCAGTGGCACCGGCCGCCGGTCCGATGATTTCACACCCTCCTCAGATGTGTGGATGGCCCGGCGTGCGGTGCGCGCCGGGATTTTTTAGAGACAGTCCAATAACCAACAAGAACAGGAAGCAGAGATGACGTACAACGTGCCACGCAAGAAACGCCTGCCGCAGCTGATCACCTTCGCACTGGGAGCCGTCGCCTGGCAGGGCGCCTGGGCCCAGGCCGACGCGCCCGCCGCGCCCGCCGCCGACTCCATGCAGCAGGTCGAGGTTCACGGCCTGCGCGCCACACAGAAACGCAACCTCCTGGAGAAGCGCGACGCGACCAATATCGTCGATACCGTGAGCGCGGAAGACGTGGGCAAGTTCCCGGACAAGAACGTAGCGGACTCCCTGCAGCGCCTGCCCGGCATCTCGGTCGACCGCACCTGGGGCGAGGGCCGCGACATCTTCGTGCGCGGCACCGACAAGAACCTGAACATGACGCAACTGAACGGGCAATCGGTGGCGTCCGCCTACTGGTGGAAGAACGATTCGCAGAGCCGCGGCTTCAACTACGACATCCTGCCGTCGGAACTGGTGGGCAGCCTGGACGTCTACAAGAGCCCCTCGTCCGACCTCGACGAAGGCAGCATCGGCGGCCTGGTGATCGTCAAGACGCGCAAGCCGCTGCAGTTCAAGGAAACGGTGACGGGCCAGTTCTCGGCCGAAGCCACCTACAGCAAGCTGCCGAAGAAGACCGACCCGCAGCTCTCCGGGCTGTTCAACTGGCGCAACCCGGAACGCACGGCCGGCATGCTGATCGCCGTCAGCCAGCAGAAGCGCACGATGCGCCGCGACGGCCTGGAAAACTTCACCGACGCGACCAAGTACACCATCGTCGACCAGAACGGCGCCGTCACGCCGAACGCCTACGCGTCCTGGGGCGGCGGCACACCGATCTTCCGCCAGAACCGCGAGCGCCAGACCGGCAACCTGACCCTGCAACTGCGCCCGACCGCCAATTCCGACGTGTCCCTGAACTACCTGCATTCGTACATGGACATGGACAACAGCAACCAGAACTACCTGTGGCAGATCGGCGGCCTGGCGGATGCGACCAACACCATCCACATCACCAACCCGCGCTTCATCACCACGTCCGACGGCACCAAGGCCGTCGTGGGCGGCACCGTCGGCCCGACCACGGGCGTATCGTTCGAGCCGATCTACCGCGACGCGTTCGTGAAGTCGCGCGTGCTCGACCTGGAGGGCAACCTGGACGGCGATACCTGGCGCCTGCATGGACAAGCCGGCACCACCTCGGCAGCGGGCGGCAGCAACCATGACCGCAACTTCTGGTTCACCGGGAACACGCGCGCCACCATCAACATCGCGCCGGACACGTACGAGGTGCACTACCTCGACATGAATCCGCTCGACCCGACCAAGCTCACCCTGCAGAGCGCACGCGACTGGATCCGCCGCATGGACGGCAAGGAAAGCTATGCCCAGGCCGACCTCGAGATGGACGTCGACAACAGCTTCATCAAGTCGGTCAAGGTGGGGGCCAAGTTCCGCGACAACGAGGTGCGCAACCACCGCATCATCGGCACCGACGGGCCGGGCCACCCGGGCTGGCAATCGTACTCGCTGGCGGACCTGTCGACCGGCGCGTCGCCGCCGATCAGCCAGCGGGCCGCCACCGCCGGTTCGCTGACGCAGTTCGCCTGGGTCGACGACGGCCTTGCCGCCAGCAAGGGCTTCGCCATGTACGACAAGGGCATGACGTATGCTGAGGCGATGGGCGAGTACTACCGCATCAAGGAACGCATCTCGGCCGCCTACGTCAAGGCCAACTATGCCACCGGGCCGTGGCGCGGCGACTTCGGCGTGCGCGTGGTGCGCACGCGCCAGACGTCGGAGGCGAACCAGGACCTGGCCGGCACCGGCGTCTACTCGCCGGTCAGCATCGGCCGCACCTATACCGACGTGCTGCCGAGCCTGAACGCGGTCTACGAGCTGCGCAAGAATCTGCTGCTGCGCGGCGCCATCGCGCGCGTCATGGCGCGCAACACCTACAGCGACCTGTCGGCCAGCACGGAAGTCAGCGGCACGACCAACGCCGCCACCGCCGGCAACCCGCTGCTCAAGCCCTACCATGCCGACCAGTGGGAACTGGGCGCCGAATGGTATTTCGCCGATGCCTCCATGATCTCGGGAACCGTGTTCGGCAAGAAGCTCGACACCTTCATCTACACGTCGACGGCGATGGAAAACGTGGCCGGCGTGATGCGCCCGGTCACCCGGCCGCACAACGCCGACAACGGCGAGACCGTGAACGGCCTCGAACTGCAGTGGCAGCAGGCGTTCGGCAACGGCTTCGGCACGATCGTCAACTACACGTTCACCGATGCGAAGACCGGTGCCCTGGCCGGCGGCCGCAAGCTCAACGTCGTGGGCAATTCGCGCAACCAGCTCAATGTCGGCCCATACTTCGAACGCAACGGCTTCTCGGTGCGGATCACTTATAACTACCGGTCGAAATCGTACGGTGGCCTGGACGAGGGTGGCCAGGACGTGACGAGCGCATACGGCCAGTGGGACGCCAGCGCGAGCTGGGACATCACGCCACAGTGGAGCCTGTACGCCAACGCCGTCAACATCGCGAACGCCGTCATCCGCACCAACACGACGGACGGCCTGCCGGTCGGCGTGTACGAAAACGGTTCGCGCTACAGTCTCGGCGTGCGCGCCAAGTTCTGAGCGGTCCCCTCCCGGCGCGGGCAGCGGCCCGCGCCGCCACCGTTACATCACTTCGGATCACTATGGTTTCTGACAATGCGCGTCCCGCGCCGGCCCGGGCGGACTCCACGCTCCAGGTCGTGCTGGCGATGCTGTTCATCGGCATGCTGTTCTTCATCGTCGGCTGCGCCACCTGGATCAACGGCTCGCTGATCCCCTTCCTCAAGATCGTCTGCAACCTCAACAACTTCCAGGCGCTGTGGGTCACGTTCGCCTTCTACATCGCCTACACGGTGATGGCGCTGCCGGCGGCGGCCGTGCTGGCGCGTACCGGCTACCGGCGCGGCATGGCGCTGGGCCTGGGCATCATGAGCCTGGGCGCGCTGCTGTTCATCCCGGCCGCGCGGTCCGGCCTGTACGCCCTGTTCCTGCTGGCCCTGTTCACCCTGGCGACCGGCACGACGCTGATGCAGACGGCCGTCAATCCCTACATCGTCTGCATCGGCGCGCGCGACAGCGCCGCCATGCGGATCAGCATCATGGGCCTGTTCAACAAGACGGCCGGCGTGCTCGTGCCGATCCTGTTCAGTTCCGTCGTGCTGTCCGGGATGGAGGGCTACTCGGAACAGGGCTTCCTCGCGCTGGACGAGGCGGGCCGCGCCGCGCTGCGCGCCGCGCTCGCCGAGCGCCTCGTGCGGCCGTATGCGCTGATGGCCGGCATCCTGCTCGCGGTCACCGTGGTGGTGGCGCTGGTGCCGCTGCGCGAGATCGCGCCGGAAGGCGCCGGCACGCTCAAACCGACGCGCTTCGGCGTACTGCGCTTTCCCCAGCTCGTGCTGGGCGCACTGGCGCTGTTCGCGTACGTGGGCGTGGAAGTGATCGCCGGCGACACCATCGGCCTGTACGGCCGCCACCTGGGTGTCCCCGGCTTCGCATCGCTGACGTCGTTCACGATGGCGTTCATGGCGGTGGGCTACGTGTGCGGCGTCGTCGCCATCCCCCGCTGGCTGTCGCAGAAGCGCGCGCTGCAGCTCTCGGCCGCCGCCGGCATGCTGCTGACGCTGGGCGTCACGCTCGGCTCGTCCAGCGACACGACGCTGTCCCGGCTCCTGCTCGGCTGGACGGCGCTGCCGCAGCTGCCGGACACGGTCCTGTGCCTGGCCATGCTGGGCTTCGCCAACGCCCTGGTCTGGCCCGCGATCTGGCCGCTGGCCCTGGACGGCCTCGGCCCGTACACGGCCAGCGGCTCGGCCCTGCTCATCATGGGCATCGCCGGCGGGGCGCTGCTGCCGATCCTGTACGGCGCACTGTCCGACCACACGGGCGTCCAGGCCGGCTACTGGCTGCTGCTCCCCTGCTACGTCTGGATCCTGTTCTACGCGTTCAAGGGCCACGCCTTGCGCGCCTGGCGCCGGGACGCAACGGGCGGCCCGCGGTGCGGATGAAGGCCGGTCTTTCTTCGCTATAATGAATCGATCACCGTTCGACGACACGAGGCGCAATGGCAGGAGTTTGGCGGCATGCGGCAACCGGCTGGTCCGGCACGTGGCGCCGGCGCGTTCCGGCCTGGACGCTGCTCGCCTGCAGTCTCGCGGCCAACGCCTCGCCGGGCCCGGAGTCGCTCCAGGTGCTGCACTGGTGGACCTCGGCCAGCGAGCGCAATGCCGTCGAGGTGCTGGCCACGCGCCTGGCCAGGGAAGGCATCGTGTGGAGCGACGGCGCGGTGCCCGGCGGCGCCGGGCTGGCGGCCGGCAAGGTCCTCAAGAGCCGGGTCCTCGCGGGCACTGCGCCCGACGTCACCCAGATCATCGGGGTCGCGATCGGAGAATGGGCGGAACTGGGCCTGTTGCTGGAACTCGACGCCCCGGCCGCAGCGGGCAACTGGGACAAGGTGATGTTCCCGACCGTCTGGAACCTGGTGCGGGAACGCGGGCACACGGTCGCCGCGCCGCTCGGCATCCACCGCATCAACACCGTGCTGTACAACCGCAAGCTGTTCGCCCACCTCGGACTGGCGCCACCCTCGACCTGGGCCGGCCTGGAAGCGCTGGCGCCGAAGCTGCGCGCCGCCGGCGTGGCTCCGTTCGTGCAGAGCAGCGAACCGTGGCAGGTGGCTTCGTTGTTCGAGAACCTCGTGCTCTCGGTCGGCGGCCCCGATTTCTATCGCGACCTGTTCGTGCGCCAGAGCGCGGAGGCGGCGGCCGATCCGCGCCTGTTCACCGCGCTCGTGCGCCTGCGCCAGATGAAGTCGTGGATGGCGCCGGTGCAAGAACAACCGTGGACGGACGTCGTCCGCCGCTTCGCGCACGGCGAAGGCGCCATGCTGGTGATGGGCGACTGGGCGAAGGCCGAACTGAATACGCTGGGCTTCAACGTCGACGACGATTTCGCCTGCGTGGCCATGGCCGGCACCGGCCAGCTGCACCTGTACAGCGTCGACACGCTCGCCATGTTCGCCAACGACTACGCGCACTCGGCCGCCCAGGAAAAGCTGGCGCGCATGGTGATGACGCCCCAGGCGCAGCAGCAGTACAACGCCGCCAAGGGCTCGGTGCCGGTCCGGCGAGACGCCGCCACGACCGGCATGGACAGCTGCGCGCGCGCCTCCTGGACCACGTTCGCGCGCGGCGCCGCAGTGCAGGTGCCGAGCCTCGTGCACCGCATGGCGACGGGCGACGAAAGCCGCGACGTCATCATCGCGGAAGTCAGGCGCTACTTCGTCGACGACACCGTGCCCGCCGGGCAGGTGCAGAAGCGCCTCGCCACCGTATTCCGGACTTTCACATCGCGACTCCACAGATAAGCCATGACCCGCAAGATCCTCATCGTCGATGACGACCAGAAGACCCGCACCCTGCTCAAGACCTACCTGGAAAGGAACCAGTATCAGGTGCTGCTGTCCCACAACGGCGAAAGCTTCCTGGCGGAGCTGAACACCTACGCCGACCAGCTCTCGCTCGTCATCCTCGACGTCATGCTGCCGGACACGGACGGTTTCGCGCTGTGCCGCATCGTGCGGCGCCGCTCCAACGTCCCGATCATCATGCTGACCGCCAGCTCGGACGAGACGGACCGCGTGGTCGGCCTCGAGCTGGGCGCGGACGACTACATCGCCAAGCCGTACAGTCCGCGCGAGCTGCTGGCACGCATCAAGGCCATCCTGCGCCGCACCGGCGCCGACACCCATGCCGCGCCGCGCTACTACCGCTTCAACGGCTTCACGCTGGACGCGGTCGAACGCACCGTGACCGACAGCGACGGCCAGCTGGTGCCGCTGACGGGGCTGGACTTCCAGCTCCTGAAATACTTCGCCGAACACCCGGGCGACATCCTCGACCGCGGCGCGCTGTGCGAAGAGACCCGCGGGCGCGACGCGGGTCCGCTCGACCGCTCGCTCGACGTGCAGATCAGCCGCCTGCGGCTGCGCCTGAAGGACGACGGCAAGCAGCCGATGCTGATCAAGACCGTGCGCGGCGTCGGCTATGTGTTCGCGGCGGAAGTCGGCGTGTCGCATGGCTGAGCGGCGCCGGCGCTTCTGGCCGCAATCGCTGTCGGGCCGGCTGACGCTGGTGATGGTGGCCGGCCTGCTGCTCACCCAGGCCGCCACCGGCCTGATCTGGGGCGCCCAGCTGCGCACGCGCGCCGAGGCCGACGCGCGGGTCGCGGCGCAGTACGTGGGCCAGGGAGCGGCCAGTTCGATCCGCTTCTTCCGCAGCCTACCGCCGCGCTACCGCAGCCTCCTGATCCAGCAATTCCGCGAGATGGGCGGCACACGCTTCTATGTGGCGCTCAACCACGCCGCGGTGCCGGTGCAGCCGATCGCGCTGAACCCGCTCGCCGACCAGGTGCTGGCCACGCTCGGCGCCACGCTGCGCGCCGACCTGCCGGGCGAAGGCAAGTTCCGGCTCGCATTCGCCTGGCCGGACCAGCTGGCCGTCACGCCCGACGGCCTGCGCCTGGCCGACCTGCCGGACACGTGGATACGCCACGTGTTGCTGCTCAAGCCGGATCCCGCGCCCATCCTCGTGATCCAGACCCAGCTCGAGCCGGGCAACTGGCTGTACCTGGCCACCTTGATGCCGAACCCGTATTTCCTGAACGGCTACGATCCGCTGTCGATGGACCGGCTGGTGCCGCAAGCCCTGTCGCTGCTGGCCGTGCTGTTGTTGTCGATCGTCGTGGTGCGTTCGATCACGCGGCCGCTCGCCGCGCTGTCCGATGCCGCCGAGGCGTTCGGCAAGGAAGAACAGGCGCCCGCCCTGCCCGAAACCGGCAGCCGCGAATTCGTCAACACGGCGCGCGCCTTCGCCGCGATGCGCGAGCGGATCGCCCGCTACATCGCCGACCGCGACCGGCTGTTCGTCTCGATCTCGCACGACCTGCGCACGCCGATCACGCGCCTGAAGCTGCGCGCCGAACTGCTCGACGACGATGCGCTGCGCAACGACTTCGAGGAGGACCTGGACGAGCTGGACATGATGGTCAAGGGCGCGCTGCAATGCGTGAAGGACAGCGACATCCACGAGAATCCGACCGCGATCCGGCTCGATCCGCTGCTGCGCCGGCTGGTCAAGAGCGCGTGCCTGGCCGGCCACACGGTCGGCTTCGAGGACAGCGGCGTGACCGTGCACGGCAAGCCGCTTGCCCTCAAGCGCGCGATCGGCAACCTGCTCGACAACGCCCTGTACTACGGCGGCCGCGCCGACATCGCCGTGCGCCGGCGCGACGGCCGGGTCGAGATCGTCGTGCGCGACCACGGCCCAGGCGTGCCGCAGGATGCGATCGCGAGCCTGTTCGAACCGTATGTCCGTCTCGCCCACGGGCGCACGCGCAACGACACGGGACTCGGTCTGGGCCTGGGCATCGCGCGCAGCATCGTCGAGGCGCACCGGGGCCAGCTCGTGCTGGACAACCATCCCGAGGGTGGACTGGTCGCCACGATCCTGTTGCCGGACGAACGGCAGGCCGGCGACGCGGATCTGCCGGCATGACCGCAGGACGGTTGTCCCCGATACGCGCCGCGTGCGATCAGTCGCGGCAGCTCAACCGCAACGTTTCGTTCTCGCGCGCAACCACGCGCACCGCCTCGCTGTCGCCGCAACGATAGACGATCCGCAACCGCTTGGGCTCGCCATGCGCCGGATCGCCGCACAGCTGGTTGCCGACCCGCACATTCCCGTTATTACGCTCCATTTCATCGCGCACCGCCCGGCGCGCGTCGCACGTCGCGCCGTGCGAACCGTATTCCGCGTCTTCGATGAACACGCGGGGCCAGCCACGATGCGGACCGCGGTCGCCGCGCGCATCGCGCTGGCCGGCCGCGTAGCCGTCGTCATAGCCACGGCGGTATTCGGCGCTCTGGGCGAACGCGGATGCCGACGCGGCGGTCAACACGAGGATGGCGGCAAGACGCATGCCAGGTATGTTGATTTTCATTTTTTTCTCCTGATCAAATAATGATCGATGCTATCGCGCCGTGCCGGCGCGATCTGTACGCATGACCACAGTGTGTCAGCGCCCATCAGGAAAAGCTGTGGAGGCCGCTGTAAGAGACGTTTCAGTCTGTAAGGCCGCGCAGGCGCCGCGACTGCGCCCGCCGGTAAGCGCCGGAGCTGTCGCTGAACAGGCAGCGGATCAGCGGATCGTCGACGACGTCTGCGTCCGCCAGGTCGCCGCGGACGGCGCGACGCCATGCGCTGATGTTCGGTTCCATCACGCCGAAGCGGCGCTCGAGGAAGCGCAGGATCGACGTGTGGTCGAACACCTGCGCGTTCACCCGGCCGCCCTTGCTCTTCAGGCGGCCGTCGTCCCAGGCGGCCTGCGCGTCCGGCCACGTGTGCGGCAGATCGAGCGCGGGCTGTACGCGATGGAGTTGATGGACCATCCGGACAGCGAGGTCATCATGCTCGGCGGCCGCCTGTTCCGGCACTCGGCCGTGGGCGTGGGCGCGGCGACGCTGGAAGCGATTGCACGCGTGCGCGCCGACACGTATTTCATGGGCGTGACGAGCGTGCATCCGGACAGCGGGCTGTCGACCGGAGATTACGAGAAAGCGTGCATCAAGCGCGCGCTGTGTCATGCGGCGGCCGAGACCGTCGTGCTCGCCTCGTCGGAGAAGCTGGCGACGGCGTCGCCGTATCGGATCGTGGGTCGTGCCGCGATCAGCGGGATCGTGGTGCCGGAGCGGACGGCCGAGGAACTGCTGCGGCCTTATCGCGATCTCGGGATCGTGCCGACACTGGCCGGGTAGGGATTCACGAACAGGCAGAAGTCGGCTAAACGCTGCCGGTCACGATGGTATCTATGCCCGGCGGCGCCGGCGTCCGGCGCAGGCCTGCGCAAAACCGTCGAGGACGTGCGCCGGCAGCATTTTCAGCATGCCATGCAGGACCAGCGGCACGAGCACGAACTCATCGACCGCCCCAAGCACGGGCACGGCGAAATTCAACGGCTCGACAGCTAACAACCCCAGGCCAGCCAGCCCGGGCAACAGCCAGGCAGGGCGTTCCTCATGCCGGAGTGCGAACCACAGCAGGCGCAGATCCTGGCCGGCGACCACGCGCCACAATGCAAAGATGCGTTTCAAGGCTCCCTCCATGGCTTGGGACGTTTCGATGCCCCCTAGATGGGTCTTCCAGGCCTGAACGCAATGGATAATTGAAGAAAGTCGACGCGATCAGACGGCGCTCCCGGCCAGACTTGCGTGTAGCTGGGGCCAGCCGGTCGCGTTATTGGATATCCGCAATCGATCCACCGCTGCCGCTCGCGACGGTTCATGGTTCTTTCACTTTCAATTTGGCAAGATGCGATGCCGGACCGAACGGCCGAGTTCGGCGAAAAGGAAACGTCCGAGGACGCTATAAAACCGGGACGCCGGTCTCCGGCTCACGTAGAATGCGTCGACTTACAGATCAGATCGAGACATGGAACTTCATCGTCCAATCGGCATCTTTGATGCCGGAATCGGAAGCTATGCAATTGTCGAGCGCGTACGTGCGCGATTTCCGAGACAAGATATTCTTTACTTCGCCGACCGTGCGAGCTTCCCATATGGGACGAAGACGCACAGTGAACTTTTGTTGTGCGTGCAAAGTGCGACGCAATATCTACAAAAAGAGGGATGCGTTGCAGTCGTTCTCGCGTCGAATGCGCCAAGTGTCGTAGTCCTCGAACCCTTGAGAGCCGCAGTTTCGATGCCGGTGGTTGGAATCTTTCCTCCCGTACGCGAAGCGGTCAATCACTCGAACACCAAGAAGATTGCCGTTCTCGGTGTTCGCTCAATGGTCACCAGTGAAGCTATGCAAAGGTATGCAGAGCAAAACCGTGAAGCTGGCAGCCAAGTGTTCCTTGTGAACGCGTCGGCACTCGTAGATCTCGTCGAGAGCTTTACGTTCATTAACGATCCACAGCGGACGCAAGATCTGGTCACAAGATTTATTGCTGATCTCCGCAGTTCACACCCGGACATTGATGTCATGACGATGTCCTCTACGCATTTGCCGTGGCTGAAATCCTTCTTCATGTCGGCTGCGCCGGACGTTTTGTTTATCGATCCAGCAGACACGGTGTTGGGCGAGCTCGATCCGTTTACTTCGAACGGACGAGGGCTAACCCGCTGTATCGCAACCGAAACCCCGGACCTGACGCTGGAAGCATTCAATCACGCGCTACAAGCACTGGGAACACCCCACCGGGCAAGTCTCAGAGATTGAGCGCGCACGACAATCGATAACGCCCGTTACTCGTCGTCGTGCCACATCCCGGACCGACTGACTTTGGGGTGTCCCGACGGGCTGCTTGGGGAAGGCCGAGTGGCCGGATCGGGGCAAATCCTGCCGGTCGTGACGGTTCGCGCCTTTTCGCATTGGCGGCTGCTGTGCTGCGCTGAATGGCCGAGATCGGCCAGAAGCAGACGTTGCAGTCGAGCGAATTTCTCTGGAGACCAAAGATGAGCACCCAGGACGAGAAAGAATTGTACCGGCGAGTTGATGAGGTCCTGCACTACCTTTGGGATCCAATCGGCGTCTCAGGCATACCATTGGCGAGGGAAGAATATCAATCGTACGTACCCCAAGTGGTTGCGCTCCTGAACG
Source organism: Massilia putida (assembly GCF_001941825.1). Lineage (NCBI taxonomy): Bacteria > Pseudomonadati > Pseudomonadota > Betaproteobacteria > Burkholderiales > Oxalobacteraceae > Massilia > Massilia putida. The sequence goes on along the minus strand of NZ_CP019038.1, from coordinate 5,041,754 downwards.
AAAATGCGAACACGAAGCGACTTGCTGGTTACCTCAACGAGGTCGTTACCAAACGGATGGGACTTCGTGAAAACGCAGACGCCACGCTGCATGTTGTTGCTGTACTCCAGGACTGGAAAGCGGCGTTAACGGCCGCTTAGGGTCGACAGTTGCCGTACACTGAACGGCCGAGACCGGCCAAGAGCAGACTTTGATACCCAGAAAGAATCGGTCTTTATTTCTTCCCTATGCAACTTTTCGACGCTATCTTCCTTGCGGTGCAGATGCCGGATGACTCAGTGATTTGTGCGCGGGCGCCGTTCCATCAAACCAGTGAGGCTGTGATTATTCGAACGGAAGAGGATCGTTCCATTCCTGAGCAGGTCAAGGCAGAGGGCTACGTTTACTTCCTTGAGACCAGCGGCGTGAATGAGCTGTTAGAAATGATCGGAAAAAAGCGCAGCTCGAGGGAGACCAAGGTCGAGTTCGTGTGTTACTACGCCTCTTGGGACGCCTATCCCGCCTGGTCGTTCGATCTTGAAGATGTGTAACCGCGACTTGCGAAGTGTCCGCTTCGGGTCGGGACCGGCCTGTCGCGACAGACAGCAGCCTGCATAACCGGACGGCCACGGCGGGATAACGTGAGATCAGGTCAACGGACAATCGAACGTTTCACTATTGTTCAAATGAAATGAAACACAAATACAAAACGAACGTGTTAACCCGACTTGGTTTGCTTGCTACGCTGACGCTGCTAGCTTTCCCGACAGGCGCAGCGGAACAGGACAACATACCGATCCACTTCATCAATGGCCTGCCTTTTTTCGCAGTGAACATCGGTACAGTTCGTACGGAAATGATGTTTGATTCGGGCGGTCCGTTAGGCATTTCGGTCCCCGAATCAACCATCGCAAGGTCAGGCTCGGTCACTCTTCTTCCGGAAACAGCAAAATTCCGTGATATCCACGGTAAAGTCTACGAAGTACCCATGTTGATGGCTAAGGATGTAGTAATCGGCAACACGATTCTTCCGCCAATCAAGGGAAGGGTTCACGTCCAATGGGGAGGCACTCCCGACGACGCGGACGACGCGCTGACGCGTGCTCGAAAATCAGGCGCATTCGGTCTTGCAGCGTTCGGGGAACGACCTATCATGCTTGACTACGCGCACGCCACAATGACCATTTATCCAGCCGGCCAAGGTCCGCAACCAAGCGATGCTCATTGGCATGCCCTACACCTCGAGTTCGGTAAAGAGGGGCCATACGTCATACTCTTCGTTGCCGGCAAGCCGTTGAAGTTCGTACTCGACACTGGGACTCCTTCCACAATTGTGAAAATCGAAACTTTACGAAGTGTCACGAGCGGTCGTTGTGACACAGGAGTCGATGCTAAGAACTGCGACCCCGACCTGCTAACTGACGTGCGCGATAGCAGCGGTCATCAACTTGGTGCGCTTCACGCACATCCTGTATCACTAGGCGGTGCACCTTTCGACGGGCTGTTAGGGGCCTCGTTTTTTTCGGGCCGTCGCGTCGTGTTCGACGTCGTTGCACATCGGCTGCTAATCGCTGCGCAGGACGAGGCAGCAAGGACCCAGTGAGGACTGCGTGATAAGACGCTCTTCGGAGTAACCGATACTGAACATCGCCGACGAAATAATGGCAACGTCTGGTTCGGGTCGGTTCCGGCCGGTGGTGACAGTCCGTGACTTTTACGGCTTGGCAACATGCTATGCTGGGTTGAACAGCCGGGCTCGGCCAGCAGCGGACGGTCAAAAGAAGAGCGAGGAAATGAAAAAGACACAGCGACAGTTGGTAAAAGAATCGTTCACAAAGTCATTTGATGAAAGCTAAGTTGAATAGATTTGCCGACGGGTTTGGGCGTTTCACGCACGGGTATTTGGGCCTGAAACGGTCCACTGGCACGCCGTGGCGTAGCCATAAAGTTGCAAATTGCAACAAGAATGCCGCGTAACGAAGGGCGTTAGTTAGGTAACGGGAGCTGCCGAGGGATCGACCCGAGGCTCATCGGATGCTCGGGCTCAGGCAACCTGGGACATTGTGGGTATCCGGATAATGAATACGGATCAGTGCGGTGCGCACTCAGCATCGTCATCCGAGCTGGCGGATTTTTCGTGGCACGTCACAGGTCCTGGCGCAAAGCGCCCCCTTCAGGGGCAGTGGTCAGGTACGATGCTGGTGTTCCCGGCTCTCCTTGGAGTGGCCAATGAAAAAACAGGAGCCGTGCGGACCGGATGGGTCGTTGGTAATTGCCGAGAGATCGACGAAGGAGGCTTGGAGAAGCGCGAATAACCGGGTTCATCGGGGCCAAGAGCAGGCCTCCGTTTGGTAGCTCGGACCCGGCACAGCTCTGCGCCAGATTAGACGGGGATTGCCGAACACCACGGCTTTGCGAGCCGGAGCGGAACAGAAAAAAAATGCCCGCTGGGAAGCGGGCTGAATCTAACTTCTTGAAGGAAGATAGAGGAGACATTTTCATTATGCTGCAACGCACAATAGCTGTCCAATGACGGTTTGTGATACCTGTAATGCGTTTGGACGATGTCTCACAACGCCGTGCCAATAACTCGACATTACAATAAGTATTGTCGAGTTTACAACTAACGCTAGGATGAGGCCCTTGATGTGGAGCGGCGTCAGCGTTGGGCGCGGGCGACGAAACATCAAATCAGACGCTCAAGGATCCGGGAAAAAAGAAACGTTGAGTTCAAGTCGGACGACCCCTTGTACTACCAAGCAGTTGCGATTGTTCTGAAAACTCAAAACCCCAGCATTTTGCTTCTGCAAAGACACCTGATGATAAAGTATCCTCGGGCAGCTCGACTTATGGAACAAATGGAAAAGGCCGGATTTGTGTCTCCGATGCAATCGAACGGCACGCGACGGATAATGAGTTCGGAAATCGTGGTTGAGCCATCACCAGTCTCGGCCCCCACACTCTCCGATGATGGGCCGGCCCCGAAGAAGCGACCCTGGTGGGCGAAGATACTGGGATAACACCCCGCGCAAGCCCATCGCGAAGGCGCTTGCAACCACGTGGCGGCACATCCGTCAGACTCCTCGCTACACCGCGCGCCGCCCTGGCGAAGCATCAACACTTGAGGAGAACCACATGTTCGGTAATGTCCGCGATCCGGCCAGCCCCGATACGGCCGAGGCGGCGCCGGCCAAGCCAATGTCCCCGCTGGCCGAGCAAGCCCAAGCCTTCTTTGCCGGGAAGGCCGGTAAAGTGTCCGTCGCCTCGGCCCCACGCGCGATGCGACGAGGTACCCCGGTGCCGCAACGAGCTGCCCCAACACGACCTGCAGTAGCCCTGGCGCCGGCATCGCGCTCGCCGTTGCCCCTACTGCCGCCGTCGCCCGCGCGCGTGAAGCGCAAATGGCTGAAGAAGCCGACATCATCGACGACGCGTTCGACTTCGACGCGCCGGGCTGCTGACCTCCTCCGCGGCCTCTACAGGTCAGCGGTTCGCGGCTACCTTCCCTCCAGCAACCTTCCTCTACGAGTCAAAATGACCGATCAATACAAGAAAATCGCCAGAATGAACTCATGCCCGTGGAAATTGATGAACATCGCGAGTACGGTAGCCGCGTCAGCGTTGTCGTCAATAATCAAGACCCTGCAGGTGTGGGAGGCTGCTGTAGGTTCATCATCGTGCGGCCAGCTCAGCTGGCGTTCGACCGCTTTGCCATTGTTAAAAGAATCTTATCAAGCAGTTCACATTCATGACGCTCGTTTCCGGGAGCGACGACATGCTCGACGGTGGAAATAGGCTTTGCGAAAATGCCCCTGTCATCACTCTGGGCGCCTGCCCTCACGTATAACGGGATCTGCAGTCAGGAGTGACCCGAACTTCGATCCGGCGCCTGCAGTGGACGCCGAAAGACAGGCTCCAGCCTAGCCGCGCAAGGCCGGTTGAGCGCAACACACGGGCGGGGGATCAGCTGCCGGGAGGCCTCGGGCCACTGTCCGGTTGCCGCTCTTCGTCGGCCGGTTCTGCAGCTGGCGGCGTCGAAAGCGCGCGGGCGTACACGTCGCGCACGGCGGCCGCAAGCGTGGCTGGCGCCCTGCCCCCGTCCTAGCGCGCTGCCGGCGCAAATGAAGACTCTCCACGCAGCACCGCAGGGATCTGGTCGGCCAGGGCTGGCGCCATGTGCATCTTGGCCAGGCACTGGCTCAGGTACGCGCGATCGCTGACCATTTCGATGGCGCCCTGGTAAGCGCGCTCGGCCGACGTTCCATAAGCCTTGCGCACCTTCTCCCAGGCCCCCTCCGGCACCTGACCCCAGTGCCCGATCTCATGGCCAGGTCGATGATGTCGCGGCTGGCCACGGCCTTGTCGCGGTACCGGTCGGCGTTCGCGAGCAGCTTCTCGGCGTACATGTCGGCTCGCGCCAGCGTGGGCACGCCCGTGGCCGGGTCGACCGCGCCGTCGATCTGGATACGCCCTTCGCTGACGATCTCGAATTTGACCGGCACGTCGTCGACGCGCAGGAAGGTACGGATGCCGTAGCGGTCCGCACGCACCTCGCGCGCGAGCTCCACGGGCCGGGCGAAGATCGCCCCGAGCGATCCGTTGTCGATCGTGTTGCGCAGCTCCCGGTAGCCGTCCTGGGACGCGCACAGGAAGTCGATGTCGACCGATTCACGATATTCGTCCAGCGCGAGAACGATCGCCGTCCCGCCGCCGAAAAAGCACTGGTTCTGCTTGAGGAAATCGGTATTGAGGGAAGCCAGCAACGCCTGGATGCGCTTGTGGTGCTCGCGCTTATACATTCATGAGCCCGTTACCGTAGGTTGCGGTCAAACAGTCGATCAGTTCACGCTCATCCTGGTCGAGACGGTCCTGCTCGACGAAGCGCCAGTTGCTCTCGTAGAGCCCGAACGCCTCCTCGGCCGTGATTTCGTCACCCGGTTGCCGGCTCCAGGCGATGAGGGACAGCTGCGGATACTGTCCGATCTTGAGGGTGGCGGGCGGCGGGTTTTGTCGCGTTGACGGCATGCCCGCGCTCATCGGGTAGACTGTGGCGCCCATACGCTCCGTGATTTGACATGCTCAGCTTCAAAGGAATGCGCTTTCCGGTCGACGTCATCCTGGTCTGTATCCGCTGGTACGCGGCTTACCCGCTGAGCTACCGGCACATCGAAGAAATGATGGGAGAGCGCGGCGTGTCGGTGGATCATTCGACGATCAATCGCTGGGCCATCCGTTTCCTGCCAGTGATCGAAAAGCTGTCACGCCAGCACAAGCGCCACATCGGCACCAGCTGGCGGATGGACAAGACCTATATCAAGGTCAAGGGGACTTGGTGCTATCTCTACCGTGCTGTCGACAAGGAAGGCAAGACGGTCGACTTCCTCCTGACGGCGCATCGTGACGTCTCAGCCGCTAAGCGGTTCTTCGCCAAAGCCATCCGTGAGAACGGCGTGCCAAACAAGATCGCGATGGACAAAAGCGGCGCTAACAAGGCAGCGATGGATGAAATCAATGGCGGCACGGCGGTGCCAATCACTGTACGTCAGGTCAAGTACCTCAACAACATAGTCGAACAGGACCATCGTGCGATCAAACGCTTGACCAGGCCGATGCTGGGCTTCAAGTCATTTTGCGCTGCCACCAATGTGCTCGCGGGCGTCGAGCTCATGCACATGATCCGCAAGGGACAATTCGCGATCGATGGCGTCGCCACATCGGTTGCTGACCAATTTTATGCGCTGGCAGGACTGGTCCGTCCTGCATAAGCCAAAGTCATGCTCGGCCTGGAACAATCCTCTTTGCGTTCAACAACGCGACAGAACCGGCGAATGCCGACCGCGCCCGCACGCTGGGGTCGAGCGGCTTGCTGAGCAAGCAGCAGACGACGCAATACCTGACCGTGGAACGCAGCGCCGAAGCGCGCCTGCGTTCCGCCGAAGCGCGCCTCGCCCAGCAGCGCCTGCGGCTGCGCCAGACGCGCATCGCCGCTCCCGACGACGGCATCGTCTCGGCGAGGAGCGCCACGGTCGGCGCGGTGGCGCAGCAGGGCTCGGAACTGTTCCGGCTGATCCGCAAGGGCCGGCTGGAATGGCGCGCCGAGGTGCCATCGGGCGACCTGCAGCGGATCAAGCCTGGCCAGACGGTGCGCGTGGCGGGCACCGACGGCAAGGTCGTGGAAGGACGCGTGCGCACCGTCGCGCCGCTCGCGGACGTCGTGTCGCGCAACGCCCTGGTCTACGTCGATCTGCCGCCCACGGACCGGGTGCACGGCGGGATGTTCGTGAGCGGCGAATTCGAACTGGGACGCATTGCGGCGCTGAGCGTGCCGGAAAGCGCCGTCGTGACGCGCGACGGCCACGACTACGTCTATCAGATCGCGTCCGGCAACCGGGTCAGACAGACGCGCGTGGACCTCGGCCGTCGTGCGGGAACGCGTGTCGAAGTGCTGGGCGGCCTGCAGGACTCGGCACGGCTGGTCGGCCGCGGTGCCGGCTTCCTCGCCGACGGCGACCTGGTTGACGTGGCCGCTGCACCGGCCGCGCTGGCCGCCAAATGAAACGGGACGGCCACGTTATGAACATTTCCGCACTCTCGATCAAGCATCCGGTACCGGCGATCCTGCTGTTCATCCTGTTGACGATGGCCGGGCTGCTCGGCTTTCGCGAGCTGCTGGTGCAGGACGCCCCCGACATCGAGGCTCCCTCCATCGGCGTGACGACAGCGCTGCCGGGCGCCTCGCCGCCGCAGCTGGAAACGGAAGTGGCGCGCAAGATCGAGGGCTCGCTCGCCGCGATCAGCGGCATCCGCCACACGTACACGACGATCAGCGACGGCGTGGTCCAGACCAACATCGAGTTCCGCATCGAGAAGGATATGGCGGAGGCGATGAACGAAGTGCGCGATGCGCTCAACCGCGTGCGCAGCGACCTGCCGCCCGAGGTACGCGATCCGGTGTTCAGCAAGCAGACCACCGCGGGCCAGCCCATCCTGACCTACACGGTGGCCTCGGCGCAGTCCGCCGAAGAAGACCTGTCCTGGTTCGTCGACAATACAGTCTCGAAAGCTATGGTGGCCGTGAAAGGCGTCGGCAAATTCGCGCGCATCGGCGGGGTCGAGCACGAAGTCCTGGTCGAACTGGACCCCACGCGCATGGCGGCGCTGAACGTGTCGGCTGCCGCGGTCTCGCGCCTGCTGCAGCAGGTGCAGCAGGAAGCGTCGGGCGGACGGGCCGACGTCGGCGGCACGCGCCAGTCGGTGCGCACCATCGGCAGCGTGGGGAGCGTGGCCCGCATTGCCGCGCTCGAGATTCCGCTTCCGGACGGTGCCACCATCCGACTCGACCGCGTGGCCACCGTCAAGGACACCCATGCCGAGCGCGCCGCCATCACGCTGCTGGACGGCCGCCCGGTCGTCGGCTTCGAGATCACGCGCAGCAAGGGTGCGGGCGAGCTCGCCGTCGCGCAGGCCGTGCGCGCGGCCGTCGCCGACCTGCAGAACAAGAATCCGCAGGTGCGCATCGAAGAAGCCTTCAACGGCGTCGATGCGGTGGCGGACAACTATGCCGGTTCGATGAGCCTGTTGTACGAAGGCGCCCTACTCGCCGTGCTGGTCGTGTGGGCGTTCCTGCGCGACTGGCGCGCCACGTTCATCTCGGCGGCGGCGCTGCCGCTGTCGCTGATCCCGACGTTCTTCGCGATGGTCCTGTTCGGCTTCACGCTCAACACGGTCACGCTGCTGTCGCTTGCGCTGGTGGTCGGCATCCTGGTCGACGACGCCATCGTCGAGATCGAGAACATCGTGCGGCACCTGAGGATGGGCAAGACCCCGTACCAAGCAGCGCTGGAAGCGGCCGACGAGATCGGACTCGCTGTGGTCGCCACGACGCTCACGCTGGTCGCGGTATTCCTGCCGACGGCATTCATGAGCGGCGTGGTCGGCAAGTTCTTCCGCCAGTTCGGCTGGACGGCCTCCGTGGCCGTCGCCATGTCGCTGGTGGTCGCGCGGCTGCTCACGCCGCTGATGGCCGCCTACCTGCTCAAGCCCCTGGCACACGGTGAGACGCTCGGCCGGACGATGAAGCGCTACCTAGCGCTCGTGAGCTGGTGCCTGAACCACCGCTGGCAGACGGCGGTGGTGGCGCTCGTGTTCTTCGGCGCGTCGATGGCGCTGGTGCCGCTGCTGCCGTCCGGCTTCATCCCGGCCGCCGACCGCGCCCAGACGCGCGTCACGATCGAACTGCCGCCGGGAAGCACGCTCGACGAAACGCGCGCGAGCGCGGAACAAGCCCGCCGGCTCCTGCGGCAGGACCGGGACGTGTTGCAGGTGTTCAGCGCCATCGGCGGGGACGACATGCGCATGGCGACGCTGACCGTCACCTTGAAGCCGCGCGCGCAGCGCGACCGCAGCCAGGGCCGGATCGAAAGCGGCATCCGCGACACGCTGCGCCACCTGCCCGGTACCCGGGTCACCGTCGGCAGCGGCGGCAACGGAGAGGAATTACTGCTGCTGCTGTTCAGCGACGACCCGCAGGCGCTGGCCGATGCGGCGCAAGCCGTGCAGCGCGACATCCGCACGATCCCGGGCCTCGGCAACATCACCTCGAGCATCAGCCTGGTACGTCCGGAAGTCATCGTCACGCCAGACTTCGCCAGGGCGGCCGACCTGGGCGTCACCGCCGCGGCCATCGGCGAAACGCTACGCGTCGCGACCAACGGCGACTATGCGCAGCTGCTCCCCAAACTGAACTTGCCGGACCGCCAGCTGCCGATTCGGGTGCGGCTGCCGCAGGCGACGCGCGCCGACCTGGCCACGCTCGAACAGTTGACGGTACCAGGCCGCAAGGGCAACGTCCGGCTGGGTAACGTGGCGACGCTGCGCTTGGACAGCGGGCCGGCCCGCATCGATCGTCTCGACCGCAGCCGCCGCGTCATCATCCACGTGGAACTGAACGGCCAGCCATTGAGCCGGGTGCAGGCGCAGATCAACCGGTTCGCCAGCCTGAAGAACCTGCCGCCGAGCGTCAAGCGCGGCTCGCTGGGCGATGCCGAGGTCATGCAGGAGCTGTTCCAGGGCTTCGCGCTCGCCATGCTGACCGGCGTGCTGTGCGTGTACATGGTGCTGGTGTTGCTGTTCCGCGGGTTCATGCACCCGGTCACGATCCTGGCCGCGCTGCCGCTGTCGATCGGCGGCGCCTTCATCGCCCTGCTGCTGACGCACAATGCGTTTTCGATGCCGTCCCTGATCGGCCTCTTGATGCTGATGGGGATCGCGGTCAAGAACTCGATCCTGCTGGTCGAGTACACGATCGTGGCGCGGCGCGACCACGGCACGAGCCGCATCCAGGCCTTGCTCGACGCGTGCCGCAAGCGTTCGCGTCCGATCGTCATGACGACGATCGCCATGGGCGCCGGCATGCTGCCGAACGCCCTCGGACTCGGGGCCGACGCCAGCTTCCGCGGCCCGCTTGCGATCGCCGTGATCGGGGGCCTGATCACGTCGACCTTCCTAAGCCTCCTGATCATCCCGGTCGTGTTCACCTACGTCGACGACCTGATTGCCTGGACGGTGCGGCAGGTGCGCAAGCGGCGCAGCATGGCGCCGCTTGCGTCCAGCATGGCGCCGCAGGCCGCGCTGGACGCGGCCGCGCCGGAAGCGTAGCGCGGCGGGCTCTGGTGCAAACGTGCAGCTCGGCTAAAATGTCAGACTTTGCCCAGTATGCGTAACCGTCCGAGTAAGGGCTCTGGTGCAAATAACCGGTGCTGAGATCCTATCAAAACAGCATGTGCAGACGAACCGCACCGATATTGATCGGCCCGCGGTCCCGATTATATGCAGGGTTACACAGGTGCTGAAAATTGATGGTAAGCGCTAAATTCTTATCCACTTGCAGTGAATAATAGCTTTCCAGTATTTTTTCGGGTCCATAATTGAGCGCACCGTCCCCAATCAAAATGCCGATGCCTCCGGCGGCGAAATAAGCTCGTGCGTCCGTAGAGAGCGCGTTCACGACGGCCGCGACACCCAGGCTGTCGTCGCCTCTACCCCACGATTTCCCCTTCAGAGACAGACCGCCAGCAAAGGACCGGTTGATTTCTGTAAATTCGTAGGCCTCCTTGCTGCCATCGTTTGCACTCACGCGCGCGAACATGCCCAAGTCCGGGCTCAATTCCTGCTCGAGATTTGCTACGACGCCGACACGACTTTGATAATGCCGGACCTGTGAAACGTCCGGTATCCCTCCAATATTATGTGCCAACCGCACGGCGTCGGCATAATTCGCCATCTCGGCTTGATTGGCAAAAACCAGCAGCTTTGCCTTACCGGGATGGTTTCGCCACGTGTAGCGGCCTTCAAATTCCGTTACAAACATATGTTGGCGTGGGTGAAGGCCCGCGATCTTTGCGTTCGGCACTTCGGACATTTGAAACGCGCCACCGCGCAGGGTCCACCAATCGTGGGTCCACTCGACAGCGGCACCGAACGTATAACCCCACGCGTCCGCGGCATAATCGAAGGCACCGGCGTCGATGACCGACCAGTTCAGGAAGTCCGCGCGTGGATCGTGGGCATACGTGTTGGTATCAAACACGTCGACAACGGAAAACTTCCCGACAGTCAATGTAAGGTTGTCCGAAGTTGCCGTTCCGCCCAATTGGTTGGGCGCGGGCTCAATCTTTTGTTGTTGCCCGCCGACTGCATACACGTGGCGCACGAAAGCCCTCTGGATCCTTATATAAGGCCTGTGGGCGCCAATCTTGTATGCTTCACCGCTTGGAAAACCAGCCGCGCCTAACGTGTCACTCAAGCCATATCCCTGGTCGATTTCGGGATTGACCCAAAGTTCCGTAGCTTTTCCCAAACGTAATCCGGCGAACAGCGTCGCGTCCGTTGTCTCCCGAATGCCTTCGTCCGGCCGCATGCTGTTGGTGCCTGAATAAAGCGCTCGAAAATTTTGATGACGCTGCGCAACGTTCGTGAACTGTCCGTCGAGCCTCCACTGCTCCACGGAGGGCGCGGGGCCGGAGCCTGCTGCCGCCTCGGACTCCTGCGCCCGAGCTGTGTTCGACCCGCAAACTGCCCCAAAAAACAGAAAAGTGCCGGCCACCAGACGTGACCAATCGCATACAACGGTGTCGACGCGATGATGCACTCTGCCAGATAGCAGCTGGCGGGGCAAGCCGCAGAGGCGCAGCGTGCGCCGGTGTCCGTAAGCGATCGGTAAAAACAAAGCGTTTCCTAAATAAGTATTTGTAGTTGCTGCCGTGCTGCGCCTTGGCGCAATGTTGTTCAAGAACGCAACCGCAGCCGCGGCTTTTTCTTCCTATCGGAAAATGACAACTGCACATCCTGCCAGCGCGCCAATGACGTCGCATCAGTTCCACCGTTCACGGCAGCATCGTTGCGAGCAGAAGCGCTGGCAGAAGGCCGCACAATTTAAGACATCTAAAGCAATAGCAAGTTACGGCTTCGCGTCCATGGCGGCGCACGCCGAATCGAATCACGGCGCGCAACGATTATATTCGCCATGCCGTTCCGACTTGGTGCGTCCACTAACAAACACGCCGTCGCAGTCGCCAGCGATTTTTCGCCAATACGCGCGAACCTATTTTTATTGGCGGCGATTCCAGCCGCCGCCAAGCGCCTGGAACAGGCCAACCGTGTCCGCGTAGCGCGCAGCCTGCAACTGTATGCGCGTCACGCGTGCCTGCATATACGATTGTTCCGCATTCAATACCACGAGCGCACTGGCACCGCCCAGTTCGCGCTGCTTACGAGTCAGATCGAAGGTCTTTTTCGTTGCCGCTTCCGCGTCGACAGCGGCGCGCAATGCCTGTGCGTCTTGGTCGATTGCATAGAGCGTGTCCGCGACGTTTTGAAACGCAGTCAGCACGGAGGCTCGGTATTGCGCGGCCGCCTGGTCGAGTGCCGCTTCCGCCGCGCCCTGGCGATGCTTGAGTGCCCCGGCATCGAAGAGGGTCTGCGCGACGTTCCCGGTCACCCCCCAGAACATGTTTTGCCCGGAGAACATCTGTGCGAACGCGGTGGCATTGCCACCATATGCAGCAGAGATCGAAAATTGTGGCACCCGATTGGCGGTGGCGACCCCGACCGACGCGCTGGCAGCGTGCCACTGGGCCTGCGCGGCGCGCACATCGGGCCGTCGCTCCACCAGTTGCGAAGGCAGACTGAGCGGAAGGGTCTCCGGCAGATGCAGCTTCTCGAGATCGAAGTCAAGGTCAGCATCCGTAACTTGCGAAGGCATACGGCCGGTCAAGACCGCCAACAGATTCCTGGACTGTTCCAACTGTCTTGTCAGCGGCGGTAGCGCCTGGCTGGCCTGGGCCAACGCCGCCTGCTGGGTCGCCAGGTCGAGACCCGACGCATAGCCCAGGGTGGACTGACGCTGAATAAGATCGACGAGACGTGTCTCAGCCTGGATCATGTCTTGCGTGGAGGCGACCTGGGCCCGCAAAGACGCTTCCTGGATTGCTGCCAGCGCCACGTTCGCCGCGAGCGACAAATAGGTGGCCTCCAATTGGAAGCGCTGGACTTCCTCTTGTGCCGCCAGGGATTCGACAGTACGGCGGTTCAGTCCGAACACGTCGGGCACATAGCTGATCGACAGTTGAGCGGTATGAAGCGTATACGGATTCTCCCCCGACGACAGGTTCGGAGAAACGGTGCCGGTACCCTGACGCTGGCGCCCTGGCGAGTAATTCGCTGAAATGGTCGGAAAAAACGCCGACCGCTGCGCAGCCGTAGTTTCCTGCGCCTGACGCAACGCGGCCTTGGCAGCGGCGACGTTCGGGTTGGCGCGAAAGGCCTGCTCGATCAGGCTATTCAAGGCCGCAGATCCAAAGGCGCCCCACCACGCGCGCAGGACCTCCTGCCCCGCTGCAAAATGCTGGGACGTCCCGCCCGCTCCGGGTGCGCTCGCGGTCGCCTGCAGGGCGCCACGCGTATAGGTACCCACTTCGGGCGCCGCCGGTGGCTTGAAATCCGGCCCCACGGCACAGCCGCCAAGCCCGACACAGGCTATCAGCCCGGCCATCCGCACGGTATTGAAGACCTGCTTCATCATGTGCCCTTCCTTTCCAATACCATGACCTGCAAGGCTGGCGCCACGATCAACAACATCACGGGGCCGAGAAGCATCCCTCCTACCACCACAACCGCCAGGGGTTGCTGCACCTGGCTGCCGATTCCTGTCGATATTGCAGCAGGAAACAGGCCGATCGCCGCCGACAACGCAGTCATCAGCATGGGGCGCATGCGCTGTTCGGCGGCTTCGCGCATCGCCTCGAGGGGCGCGGCCCCTTCATGGGTCAAATGATTGAAATAGGTCAGGATCAGGATGCCGTTCATCACCGATACGCCAAAGAGCGAAACAAACCCGATTGCTGCCGATATCGAGAAATGCAGCCCGGACAGGTAGAGCGCAATGATGCCGCCCGCGATCGAGAAAGGAATGGCAGCGAGTGTCAACAGACTGTCGCGGAACGAATTGAACAAGGTGTACAGCAGCACCAGGATCACCACGATCGTGACCGGAAGGACGATTGCGAGGCGATGCTTTGCCTGCTGCAATTCGTCAAACTCGCCGGCCCAGTCAACGCGGTAGCCGTTGGGCAAGGCAATCTTTTGCGTAATCCGCGCCTGTGCTTCCGTCACGGTGCTCCCCAGGTCGCGGCCACGCACACTGAACTTGACGGGAATGTATCGCTCATTGCGTTCGTGATAGATGTAGGACGCGCCCGTGGCCAGCCCGACATCGGCGACGTCGCGCAACGCGACATAACCGGTACCGCCGTTTGGCAAGGGATAACCGACCCGGATCGCGCGGATTGCATCCAGGTTGTTGCGGTATTCGGGCCTCAGGCGCACAGTCAGCGAGAACTGGCGATCCTCTTCCTGCACCTTGGTCACCTCAGTTCCCCCGGTCGCTGCCTGCACCACGGCGTTGATGTCACCGGCATTCAAGCCATAGCGTGCCGCGCGTGCGCGGTCGACCGTGATGTTGAAGTTCGGTTGGCCGAGAACATGAAAAACGCCAAGGTCCTCGACGCCTTTGATCTGGTGCATTTCTCGCATGATCTGCTCGGCCAGATTTTCTAGCACGGACAGATCCCTGCCAATGATCTTGACCGAGTTCGCGCCCTTCACACCAGACAAGCCTTCCTCGACGTTGTCCTGGATGTATTGAGAAAAATTGAATTCAATCCCGGTGAATTCCGCAGCGAATTCCTTCTGCAGATCGGCAACCAGCATGTCCTTCGTATAGCCACTGCGCCATTCGTCCAGCGGCCTGAGCGGCACGAACAATTCAGCGTTATAGAAGCCTGCGGCATCGCTGCCGTCGTCGGGGCGGCCATGTTGAGAAACCACTGTCACGACTTCGCGGTGGCGTTTCAGGATGGCACGCATGCGGTCGACCTGCTGTCGCCCTGCATCGAGCGTAATGGTCGGCGGCATCGTGGCGCGGATCCAAAGATTCCCTTCTTCGAGTGTCGGCAGAAACTCGCTGCCGATACGTGGGAAAAGTAAGGCGGCAACAGCCAGGAACAGGAGACCCAATGCGACAGTGGTCCGGCGCCGTGCCAGCGCCCACGCGAGCGCCGGCGTGTATAGGCGGCGCAGTACACGGACCAGGCGGGTCTCCGTTTCCTTAACTTGCCGTGGCAATAACAGCGATGCCAGAACGGGCGTAACGGTAAATGTGGCCAGCAACGCTCCGCTCAACGCATACGCATAAGTACGCGCCATCGGATTGAAGATCTGGCCTTCCACGCCCTGCATCGTGAACAGAGGAATAAAAGCCGCCACCGTGATCGCCGACGAGAACAGTACGGCGCGGTCGACCTCTTTTGTAGAGATGAGCAACAGACGTAGACGCGGGCCCCAGCGCCGCTTTGCCTTGCTCTGAATATGGGCGGCAAGCAAACTCTGGTGCTCGCTCTCGAGTAGTTCCTGGCGCTCTGCCGGCGATTTCTGGAAATTGCGGAAGATATTCTCGACCAGGATCACGGCCGAGTCGACGATGATACCGAAGTCGACCGCACCGAGCGACAGCAAATTGGCGGAATCGCCAAGCAGTACCAGGATAATGATCGAAAAAAACAGGGCGATCGGAATATTTGCGCTAACGATGACGGCGCTGCGCAGGTCGCCAAGAAAAATCCACTGGATGAAGAACACCAGCAGACAACCGAACAACAGGTTATGCAGCACTGTATGGGTGGTCACGCTCACCAGGGTCGAGCGGTCGTAGAACGGCACGATGTGTACACCGGGCGGCAAGGTGCCGTCGCCATTGATCTTCGCGATCTCGGCCTTGACCCACTCGACCATCTCGCCCGTCTGCTGGGTTCGATTCATGACGACCACGCCCGTGACGACATCGTTTTCGGCATCGCGTCCGGCAACGCCCAGGCGCGGCATCGTTCCGATGTCGACCTGCGCGATATTCCTCACCAATACCGGAAGGCCGTTCGACTGCGCCAGGACGATGTTGCCAATATCGTCCACATCACGGATCAACCCGACCCCCCTGATGTTTACCGATTGCTGACCCAGGCTGATCGTACGTCCCCCGATATTCAAGTTGCCATTGCCGACCGCTGCAATGACCTGCTGCAATGTGAGGCCATAGGACTCGAGTTTGTGCGGGTCGACCTCGACATGATATTCCTTGGTCGTGCCGCCCCAGGACACGACCTGTGCCACTCCGGGTACGGTCAGCAGGCGGCGGGTGATCACCCAGTCCTGCAATGTGCGCAGTTGCGTCAGTCCGGTATGCGACGGTCCGACGACCTGGTAGCGAAAAATCTCGCCGACCAGGCTTGACGCCTGGATTTGGGGCTGGACGTTATTTGGCAGATTGACATTCTGCTGCAGGTTGAGCGCTGCCTGGGTCGATGCGAAGTAGTAGTCGACTCCGTACTTGAATGTCACCCTGACGAAAGAGAGGCCATAAAAAGACGTCGAGCGGATATTGTCGACGCCGGGCGTGGTTGCAAGGCCGACTTCCATCGGACGCGTGTACAGGCGTTCCATTTCCTCCGCAGACAGGCCAGCCGCCTGGGCCGTGATCTCGAGGATCACAGGCGCGGGGTTGGGATAGGCCTCGATATTCAACCGGAGGTAGGCGACGATGCCGGCAATTGTGAAGGCGAGCAAGCCAAGCAGGATGATCGGACGGCGCGTCAATGCAAAGGACGTGAGAGCGCGAATCAAAACGGCTCCTTCATTGCGACTGCAGCGCCAGTGCGTTCGACAGGAACAGCGCGCCCCGGGTGGCCACCTGCTCGCCGGACCGGATGCCGGACACGATAGCGATCATGTTGTCACGTTGATAGCCGATATCCACTGTACGCCGGATGAAGCTGCGCCCGTCGGGTGTCACAAACAACGTCATCGTGCCATCGCTCTCCCGCACGACCGCGTCGGCAGGCACCGCTAGCGCGACCGAGGGCGGCCCCGTTTCGATCCGGAACGATGCCATCATCTGCGGTCGCAGGAGGTTCTCCGGATCCCGAACCTCGGAACGCACCGCAACGCGATGTGTGTTCGGGTCGAATGCGGCACCGATATTGGTGATCCGGCCACCGAACGTGCGGTCCGGGTAAGCCTGGACTTTGACGAGGACCGCTTGTCCCACCTGTAGATGGGCCAGGTCGGTTTCCCCTGGGCTGGCGATCATCCATTTGATCGTGGCATCGGTAATGGTCAACGGTGCCGGCCCTGTCCCTGGCTGGACCAGTACGCCGGGCGCCGCATTGCGTGCCGTAACACGCCCGTTCATGGAACTGCGAACCGGCAGTTCCGTGTCAACTTGGTGGCGCTCGAGGATGCGCGCAATGTCAGCGTCGCTCAGCCCGAACACTCGTAGCGTGCCCTGGGCCGACCTGTACGCCGACTCCGCGTTCTGATGATCGGCCTGCGCCTGCTCCACGTCTTTTTGCGCGTTTGCCTGGATCTCGAGCATCCTGCGCGCACGTTCCAGAGCCGCCGACGTAAGTTTGAGCGTTCCTGCCGATGCGATGAGGTTGGACTGGGCGGTGACGAAGTCGGGACTGTCGAGGGTGTACAGGATCTGCCCTTTTCGAACAACATCACCGGACTGCACATTGATCGAACGAATATGGCCCGTAACAGTAGGAAAGACCGGCACGCTGCGGTCCTGGTCAAAATCGATATAACCCAACGTCTCGACAGTTGGAACAAACTGTACAGATTGCACTGTAGCGACCTGCACGTTCTTGAGTTGCTGATCTTCCAACACAACGGTATCGGGTGCCCGATGGTTTTGGCGCAACGCACCTGTCCCCACTTCGCCGGTCGCGTCGTGGTGGCAGGCAGCCAGGTTGATGGCGACGAGTGTTGCGGCGAACGCCGAGCGCGCAAGCAAAGAGAATTTGTTCAGTCCGATATCTCGCATTTCGTTTCTTATATCGATTATTTCCCATTGCCATACCGGGACAAATGGCACCGAGAAGGAATTCATACCGCAGTGTAAGAAGAAAACTCAATTTCTTCATTACGATTCGGCCATATTAATTGCCGCAAAACGTGGACAGAAACAGGCGCCAGCAAAAAAATCTGCGCGTATCACGCGCCCCCGTGGAATGGGCGCCCCTAATTTAACTAGGAACGTTCAATTGGCAATCCATCGATTGGTCCAAAGCCATGTCTTTAGGAAAAGCGCACATGCCGTACTGCAGGTCTGCTGCGCGTTCTAAGTCACTCAACGAATCAGCCAACCTGGCCTGACCGGCTTAATGTTGTGCAGCTTGCTCGGGCTTCTGAGCGAAAAACTTCATTAACCCGACGCGCCTTATTGATCACGAGTCGATGGCGCCGTGAGCACACGGTCGACGCGCGATAGTTGGCCCGCGTCACAATCGCCCGGCCAAATCTCGACCTTGTCTCCACGGCGCAGCCCGAGGTCCAGCGGAGCTGACGCGACTACTTTGTGGGGTAACTTGACCGCCCGGTAGCGCACCAGCACATATTGCCGCGCCGCTGACGACGCGGCGTTTCGCGGCCAACACGACCCAAGCATCGCCTCCGCGGTTTGCGCCGTCAGTGGTTCGAGAACGGTTCCAACCCGGGCGCCATGCGCCCAATCCACCATATCGCTATCCAATGGCGCGCACGAACCGAGCAAAAGAAACGTGACGATGCTTACAGCACGTAAATATTGACGCATGGCGTATCGCGGAAAAGCAAATGCGAGGCTTCGATCGTTATCATAAGACCATCTTTGTCTGCTTTCGATTACAGTTAAGTAATCATTAAAAGACGAAAAATGTCATTGCTGGATAATATTCACGTGGCGGATCTGGTCGATTCAATTGTTTTGGATGTCCACATACAGGGCTCCGATGGAGATGCCAGACTGATCGCTTGGAATCTGATCGAAAACCCTTTGGGAAACTTATTGAATCAATGACAGGCAACCTATCGCCCCCTACCCGTGGAACGAAGTGATATGAGAACTTCAATGGCAATGGCAGTCGGAATGGCGACCTTGGCTTGTGCTTGCAGTACACCCGATAACGGCCAACATCCGTTCAGCCGAGGCTGGCGTACCGGCGAGATCGAAATGCTCGGATCGAGTACAACACGGTTTCCCCTTGGCGCGATCGACTGTCGTATTCAGCACGTGGGAGGGGAGCCGGCCGAGTCACTGTATGCCTATGTCCAGTTTGACTTTCGTTCAAGCGGAAAATTTTTTGGTAGCAATCCGAAGCAGCGCCATATCATCGCCCCCGTAGCGCCCGGCACACGTATTGCAGAGGGAACGACTGTTCTCGTCAATCTGAAAGACTGTACCCAACCAGTCGTACCTCGAAAAGATGGGTCGTAATTTCATGTCGAACGTCTTCCGTGTTCCCGCCTCTGCTTCCCGGGTTGTCTCAAGAGCCTGCATCGAAGCCGTTCTTGGGCGTGCCTGCGTCCCCGTCCCGGGAGGTAATGCTCCCTGCGCGACTACTTGCGTCCCCGTACGTCGGCATATGGCATTTTTTACAGGATTTTTATGTGCCGCCGGCTACGATAGTGCCGCCTCCATTGCGTAGGCACGACAGGAGACGGACTACGACCATGGACGCGACCAATGTGGCCAACGGCACGGCGACCGCGCCGACACTCAAGCAGCCGCCTGATCGGCTGGCAATGGTCACGCTGACTGCGCTGGGCATCGTCTACGGCGACATCGGCACGAGCCCGCTGTACACGATGAAAACGATCTTTTCCAGGGAATTCGGACTGGCGCTGGACACCCCGAATCTGCTGGGTGCCGTCTCCCTGATCCTGTGGGGCCTCGTTCTGGTCGTCTCGCTCAAGTATGTCACCTTGATCCTGCGTGCCGACAACGAGGGAGAAGGCGGCATCATGGCCTTGATGGCCCTTGCCAGCGCCTCGGTAAAGCCCGGCTCGCGATTCTATTACGGTCTGCTGCTGGTTGGCCTCCTCGGCGCCGCTCTGTTTTATGGCGACAGCGTGATCACGCCGGCAATCTCGGTGCTCTCGGCCATCGAAGGTGTGGAAGTGGCTACCCCGGCACTTAAACCCTATGTGGTACCGCTGACGATCGTGGTCCTGCTGATCTTGTACGGTGTTCAAAATAAGGGCACCGGAAGCATCGGCAAATGGTTCGGTCCGGTCATGCTGGTGTGGTTCCTTGCGCTCGCGACAATGGGTGTCATCAACATTGCGAAAACGCCCACCGTATTGGCCGCGATCAATCCCTATCACGCACTCAACTTCATGGTCCGCAACAGGATGCTCGCCTTCATTGCGCTCGGCGCGGTCGTACTCGCCTTCACGGGCGCCGAGGCGTTGTACGCCGACATGGGCCACTTTGGCAAGCGCCCCATCCGTATCGCGTGGTTTTCCGTGGTCGCGCCATCGCTGGCGCTGAATTACCTGGGCCAGGGGGCTCTGCTGATGAGCCATCCGGACGCGATTGCCAACCCGTTCTTTCAGCAGCTCGGCCCCTGGAGCGTGTATCCGCTGGTGATTCTGTCCACCGTTGCCACCGTCATCGCCTCGCAGGCCACGATCTCCGGCACTTTCTCGATGACCCACGAAGCAATTTCGCTCGGTGCCCTGCCGCGTATGCAGGTCGAGCATACCTCGGAGCAAGAGATCGGGCAGATCTACATCCCGCTGGTGAACTGGCTGCAGATGATTGCGGTCATGCTGGCCGTGGTCGGCTTCGGGTCTTCCGACGCGTTGGGCGCCGCCTACGGCATCGCGGTCACCGGCACTATGCTGATCACGACCATCCTCACCTTTTTCGTGATTCGCTTCCGCTGGAAATACAACCTGGCTGTGAGTCTGGGGGCGACCATCTTTTTCTTGGTCATCGACGCCACGCTATTTGCCGCCAACACGCTGAAATTTATGCAGGGAGGCTGGTTCCCGCTGGTGGTGGGGATGGTACTTCTTATCGTGATGTTGACGTGGGAAACAGGCAGCCAGCGGATCGCTCACAATCTCGAGCAGGATGCGCTGCAACTCGCTCCTTTCCTGGAGTCGCTGTTCATCGAACCGCCGCCGCGAGTCGCCGGCACCGCGGTCTACTTTCGCCGGCTCGGCGAAGGCGTGCCACACGCCATGTTGCACAATCTCGTCCACAACAAGATATTGCACGAACGTATCGTGTTCGTGACCGTGCACACCACGAACGTGCCGTTCGTGAGCGACGCCGAACGCGCGCGGGTCGAGCCACTCGGACACGACTGCTTTCAGGTCAACCTGTACTATGGCTTCAAGGATGTACGCGACATACCATATGCGCTTGCCTCATGCCACGCCCAGGGCCTGACCTTCGAGCTGATGGAAACCTCGTTTTTTATCTCGCGACAGACCGTGATTCCTGCGTCGGCAGGAGATGGTTTGCCACACTGGCTCGAGGCCTTGTATGCCGTACTCTATCGTAACGCGCGCGGCGCCGCGGATTATTACCGGGTGCCAGCCAACCGCATCATCGAACTCGGTGCCCAGATTTCGATCTGAACAGTAGCCATCTACGGCAGCGCGCAAGTAAGTTCTGGCTCCGGACGACGCGCGACTACGTGCGTTCCCGAATAAGAAGATGTAGACAAAATCAATAACGTACCTGTGGCATGCTGTCCCGATGTGGCAGGAACATGCCATGGCAACGAGAGATCCACTCGACGGTACCGGGCTGTCAAGTAACGCTGGCGGCCGGCCGCAAGCGTCGAAGCCTGAGCATATTGCAGTTTTGAACCATATCGTGTCGGTGTGCACCCAGGCCAGCCTGCAAGAAACCTCCGATGAGTTGCACCACCGTTGTGCACAACGCGTGTGCGCTGCAACGATTCGTCGTGCGCTACCTGCACAAGGCATTGTACGGCTTAGTATATCTATCAAAACCCCTTCTTGCCTGCACAGCAACACGGGCTTTACACTGAGCCTTGCGAACGACCGGGTTCGGCCACAACCGGACGTTCAGCCGTGGAAGACCAACCACGAGGGGCGATAACTCTCCTTGTTAAGCTAACTGGGCAGCAGTCCATCACAAATGCGCTTATTACTAGCATCCATCGCTGCAGTAGCGGTACAACCCGTGGTCTACTTTGTACTTATCGCCCCGGACTATTTTGCTTCTTCGACCCCAGTATATGGGCTCGGGCTATTCTTGGCTTCAGTGGTTGTAGTCGCCGCAGCGGCTGTTCTCTTGCTAGGAATCCCCGCGTTTTTACTGCTTCGAAAATTCGCTTGCCTTAACCGGACCTCGCTATCGATTGCCGGCCTCTTCCTGGGTATGCTACCTGCGGCGCTCTCTTGGCCCCGTAGGCTTGAGGGATATTCTTCTGGTCAAAACTGGCACGGAAAGTACGTAGACACATACGTGAATGGGATGCCAACATCCTATGCTTGGCTTACCTATGCCGAGAGCGTTTTGCTGTTTAGCGTACACGGTCTGGTTGGTGCCCTGGCCTTCTATGCCGTTTGGCGGCGCGGAGCTCTGGCAGCGGAAGTGCCGCAAAAGTAACAAGACAACTGCACGTTCACTCGCGGATTGTGAAGGTCCGGTATGGGTCGACAGTTGCCGTACACTGAACGGCCGAGACC
This sequence comes from Massilia putida, assembly GCF_001941825.1. NCBI lineage: Bacteria > Pseudomonadati > Pseudomonadota > Betaproteobacteria > Burkholderiales > Oxalobacteraceae > Massilia > Massilia putida. The sequence goes on along the minus strand of NZ_CP019038.1, from coordinate 5,019,668 downwards.
GGCCAGAAGCCGACGTACGGAAATCCATTAATTGTCCTTGGAGTGCCGGGTGAAATACCTGATGTGACTAAGTGTCCTGGTCGCGTTCTTAACGTCGCTTGATGTTCTTGCCGCAAGCAGCAAGACGTGTAACAACGTAGCAGCACAGGCAGAAAAGACGAAAGCGCGAATTCCGGGGTACTCATCTGGAAGGAAAGTAGTGGGGAGCGGCCGCGCACTCTTCTATAGCGCTCCAAGTGAGTCCTGTCCGATGAAAGGTATTTTCGTTATTCCGAATGACGAAGTTCAAGCGTATGCCGACGTAACGAAATTCACGGAGGTTGTGTACTGGGACGCTAAAGGGAATGACGTTTCTGGATGGGTGCTGACGTCGAGATTAGTGGAGACTGGTACCGGCATAGGTGGGGGTGTACCAGATTCTGTGTAAACGATTCTTCGTTTAAGTCTGCGGCACCCGGTCTTCAAACTGGATGGCGAAGCGGTTTAACGCAGCTTTCCAGTCCCGTATCGGCATCGTCCACTTCTTGCTGATGTTGTTCAGGGCAAGATAAAACAGCTTGCTGACAGCTTCATCGGTCGGAAAGGAACTGCGGGCCTTGGTCACTTTTCGCAGGCTCATGTTAATCGATTCAATAGCGTTCGTGGTGTATATCACCTTTCGGATTTCCGGCGGGTAGTCGAAGAACGGTATGACGCGCGCCCAGTTACGGCGCCAGGACTGACCTATCGGTTTATACTGTTTATCCCATTTATCTTCGAATTCGGCAAGCCTGAGTTCAGCCTCGTCGGTAGTGGCTGCACTGTAAATCAACTTCAGATCGGCGGCGACTTCCTTCTGCGCTTTCCAGGGCACGAAATTCAGGCTGTTGCGCACCATGTGAACGATGCACAGCTGAACCGAGGTCTGCGGGTAGACCGCCTCGATGGCGTCCGGGAAGCCTTTCAGGCCGTCGACGCAGGCGATGAATATGTCCTGCACGCCACGATTTTTTAGCTCGGTCACGACCTGCAGCCAGAACTTCGCGCCTTCAGTTTGGGAGATCCACAGGCCCAGCACCTCCTTGTGGCCATCCATGTTGACGCCGATGGCCAGGTAGACCGCCTTGGTACGCACCGCGCCGTTGTCGCGCACCTTGACGTGAATGCAGTCGAGATAGAGGATCGGGTACACGGCGTCGAGCGGGCGGGCCTGCCAGAGCTTCACATCCTCGCTGACAGCGTCCGTGACGTTGGAAATGAGGGTCGGTGACACCTCGGTGCCGTACATCTCTTCCAGATGGCTTTGGATCTCCCGCACGCTCAGGCCACGCGCGTAGAGCGAGATGATTTTGTCGTCGAAGCCGGTCCAGCGTGTCTGATGCTTGACGACGATCTGCGGCTCGAACGTGCCCTGGCGGTCGCGAGGAACGTCAAGCGGCAGCGCGCCGAAATCGCCCTTGAGCGTCTTGATGCTATGGCCGTTGCGGGTGTTGGCAGTGCTGTTGGTCACCTCGCCGCTTTTGTCGTGGCCCAGGTGGTCGGTCATCTCGACTTCCAGCGCGCGCTCGACCAGCATCTTGGTGAGCTGCTTGAGCAGCCCATTTTCGCCGATCAGGTCCTCGGGCTTCTGGTAGTTTGCCAGCAGGCCGTCGGCAAGTTTGAGCAGTTCCGGATCGGGCTTGGCCCGCTTGTTACGCTTTACAACGGTCATCGTTTCTCCTAATGGCGGCAGTGTCCTGCCAAATGACCGTTTACACAATATTATTTACACCCTCGCATAGGTCCTCGGTACGAAAAAGACGGTCACTGACGGACTTCTCAACGTCCGCAACGGGTCGGAAGCGGAAGTTCGTGACAGTCGGAGAGACTTTTCACGTGGGCAACCTGCTACGCTGACCGGACCGTCTGCAATCGGCCCAGGCTGTGTGAAAACAAAAGGCAGAATATCGGGGCCGCGAGAAGCCGGTTTTAGCACGGGGCGAGAGCCCCAGTCACGCCAAACCTGCTTCTCAGCCTTCCAGGTAAGGTGGTCAAAATAATTGCCCGGAGTGGGCCATATCGCCGCAGAAAAAGGGCATACGCCCTGATCGCATCCATCATCGCGGCGATGCCGAGCAGTGCCATCAATCGCTTGAGGTTATAGGCAAGCACGTGCAGGCTCATCTCGGTCTTCACGCGTTCAAGGCCCTTCGTCAAGAAGTGCGTCGATCCCATCCACGCTTTGATCGTTCCGTATGGATGCTCGACCGTGGAGCGCCGAATTCGCATGGCGTCGGGGCTTTGTTCGAGACGCGTCTGCATATCGTCAAGTACGGTCTGGTGCTCCCATCGCGTTACACGTCTATTCGGGCTCGGCGTGCATTTTTCCTTGAGCGGGCACCCCTGGCAATTCGAGCTCCAGTACCGGTGGTTTGTCATGCCTTTCTCGACAGTCGCAAAACGCCAGATCAGTGCCTCACCTGCCGGACAACGGTACTCGTTCTTGTGCGGATCATAAATGAAGTCAGCCTTGTCGAATCGCCCGTCGGCCTTGGCGCCCGAGGTCTTCGTCGGTGGCACCAGGGCGAAGATTCCGGCCTCGTGACACGCAAGGATTTCCTCACCCTTGAAGTAACCACGGTCGGCAATCGCGGTCAGTATCGGTGTGCCGATGACTGTGCGCGCCTTCTTGGCCATCCCGGACAGTTGATCGCGATCGCTACCGTTGTTTGTCACGTCGTGTTCGACGATCAAATGATGCCGGGTGTCGACTGCGGTTTGGACGTTGTAGCCGACGATGCCGCTGCCCCGTGTCATCATCGAGCGAGCGTCCGGATCGGTCAGCGAAATCTGCGTTTCCCCTGTCTCTTCCAGCTTCGCTTCGATTTCGCGGAGCTTGGTCATCTGCTCCTTCAGCGACGCGATCTTGTCGTTGAGACGGACAGTTTTCGCTTGTATGGCAGCAGGTTCCTGCCGGTCGGCCGTGTCGAGCTCTGCCAGATAGCGAGTGATGTTGGCCTCGATCTCCTCCATCCTGCGCTTGAGCTTTGCGCCAGTGAAGTTGCGGTCGCTGCTGTTGACGGCCTTGAACTTGCTGCCGTCGATCGCGACCACCGCGTCCGAAAACAAATCCAGCTGCTGGCACAACACAACGAACTGGCGGCAGACATTGCGAATGGCCTTGCCGTTGTCCTTGCGGAAGTTCGCTATCGTCTTGAAGTCGGGCCTCAGGCGCTGTGTCAGCCACATCAATTCGACGTTACGCTGGGCTTCACGTTCGAGTCGCCGGCTCGACTGGATACGATTGAGATAGCCGTAAATGTAAAGCTTCAGAAGCACGGCCGGGTGGTAAGCGGGCCGCCCCGTTTTCGCAGGCTGCACACCTTTGAATCCAAGCCCGCCAAGGTCCAGCTCTTCAACGAAGACATCGACCACGCGTACCGGGTTGTCCTCGGCAACGTAGTCGTCCAAGAGCTCGGGCAGCAGCGTGCCCTGTCCTCGATTCTCGCCTTCGATAAAGCGCTTCATGTCGCATCCGTATTGATGAGATACTGACTCAACGTTTACTGGGCCGGTTCCGTTTACCTGGGCCTGCGTTTTTACACGGCCTGGGCCACAAGCTTCCATTACCTTTCCTTCACGGGTTTTAGATGAGTTCATACACGAAAATGCGATTTGCTCAGTCTTTTCTTTTGATGATTTGTCTACTCGCTGGACAGCGTGGAATGTGCGCAGAAGATGTCTCCATCCGGTTGGCACATGGTGGTCCTCGCGAAGCAGAGACAAGAAATCAGCTCACTCGCCTTCTTGACGCTAACGATATGTCGAGGTGGACCTTTACGAGAGAAGTGGTGGTCGATGAAGATGCCATTCCGCATAGCCATCCCATCCTTACTATTCATACGCGTCATCGGAAGGATGATGACCTCCTGCTGTCCACATACGTTCACGAACAGTTGCATTGGTTCGTCGCTACTCATCCTCATGAGGCGAAAGCCGCAGTTCTCCGTCTCAAAAAGATGTATCCGCGCATACCGCTTGGCTACCCTCAAGGCTCTGAAGACCAGGATGGCAACTATGAGCACCTAATCGTCTGCTATTTGGAATACAGAGCAGATCAAGGTCTAATGGGGGAGCTGAGAGCAAGAGCGGTATTGGATTTCTGGTCTCACGATCACTACACCTGGATCTACCAGAAGGTGCTAGTGCACCCCGAGGAGATAGGCGAAATTGTTAAAGAAGCGGGCCTTATTCCTCATTCATGAATTAGTTTCCCCAAGAGCTGAGCCCTGTCCACGACGTCCATCGCGAATACACTGAACAGCACCTTTCGAAGTGCCGATAGACCGGTTTGGATCGGTAGCTGCCTGTCGTGACAGTCGGTGAGATTTTTCACTTCGGCATCATGCTATGCTGAGTCGACCGTCCGCAATCGGCCCAGGCTGTGTGAAAACAAAAGGCAGAATATCGGGGCCGCGAGAAGCCGGTTTTAGCACGGGGCGAGAGCCCCAGTCACGCCAAACCTGCTTCTCAGCCTTCCAGGTAAGGTGGTCAAAATAATTGCCCGGAGTGGGCCATATCGCCGCAGAAAAAGGGCATACGCCCTGATCGCATCCATCATCGCGGCGATGCCGAGCAGTGCCATCAATCGCTTGAGGTTATAGGCAAGCACGTGCAGGCTCATCTCGGTCTTCACGCGTTCAAGGCCCTTCGTCAAGAAGTGCGTCGATCCCATCCACGCTTTGATCGTTCCGTATGGATGCTCGACCGTGGAGCGCCGAATTCGCATGGCGTCGGGGCTTTGTTCGAGACGCGTCTGCATATCGTCAAGTACGGTCTGGTGCTCCCATCGCGTTACACGTCTATTCGGGCTCGGCGTGCATTTTTCCTTGAGCGGGCACCCCTGGCAATTCGAGCTCCAGTACCGGTGGTTTGTCATGCCTTTCTCGACAGTCGCAAAACGCCAGATCAGTGCCTCACCTGCCGGACAACGGTACTCGTTCTTGTGCGGATCATAAATGAAGTCAGCCTTGTCGAATCGCCCGTCGGCCTTGGCGCCCGAGGTCTTCGTCGGTGGCACCAGGGCGAAGATTCCGGCCTCGTGACACGCAAGGATTTCCTCACCCTTGAAGTAACCACGGTCGGCAATCGCGGTCAGTATCGGTGTGCCGATGACTGTGCGCGCCTTCTTGGCCATCCCGGACAGTTGATCGCGATCGCTACCGTTGTTTGTCACGTCGTGTTCGACGATCAAATGATGCCGGGTGTCGACTGCGGTTTGGACGTTGTAGCCGACGATGCCGCTGCCCCGTGTCATCATCGAGCGAGCGTCCGGATCGGTCAGCGAAATCTGCGTTTCCCCTGTCTCTTCCAGCTTCGCTTCGATTTCGCGGAGCTTGGTCATCTGCTCCTTCAGCGACGCGATCTTGTCGTTGAGACGGACAGTTTTCGCTTGTATGGCAGCAGGTTCCTGCCGGTCGGCCGTGTCGAGCTCTGCCAGATAGCGAGTGATGTTGGCCTCGATCTCCTCCATCCTGCGCTTGAGCTTTGCGCCAGTGAAGTTGCGGTCGCTGCTGTTGACGGCCTTGAACTTGCTGCCGTCGATCGCGACCACCGCGTCCGAAAACAAATCCAGCTGCTGGCACAACACAACGAACTGGCGGCAGACATTGCGAATGGCCTTGCCGTTGTCCTTGCGGAAGTTCGCTATCGTCTTGAAGTCGGGCCTCAGGCGCTGTGTCAGCCACATCAATTCGACGTTACGCTGGGCTTCACGTTCGAGTCGCCGGCTCGACTGGATACGATTGAGATAGCCGTAAATGTAAAGCTTCAGAAGCACGGCCGGGTGGTAAGCGGGCCGCCCCGTTTTCGCAGGCTGCACACCTTTGAATCCAAGCCCGCCAAGGTCCAGCTCTTCAACGAAGACATCGACCACGCGTACCGGGTTGTCCTCGGCAACGTAGTCGTCCAAGAGCTCGGGCAGCAGCGTGCCCTGTCCTCGATTCTCGCCTTCGATAAAGCGCTTCATGTCGCATCCGTATTGATGAGATACTGACTCAACGTTTACTGGGCCGGTTCCGTTTACCTGGGCCTGCGTTTTTACACGGCCTGGGCCAGGAGCGGACCCAATGCTGACACCTAGCTATAAGAGCTATAAGGCAGGCCCAGGTAACTCACAAGCCCTGGTTACCAGGTTCCAGGAGTTTGAACCGGCTGAACGTCCTGAGAGTGCTGACGGGGTCGGGTATTTCCGAAAGATCCAATCAGTAGACCGACAGTAGTCCGTGTCGATATGGCCGAGATTGGACAAGAGCAACCTTCACTTGCGCCAAATATAACGACCAGATATGTTCTGCATCCGCCGGCCGCCACACTGTCGTTTTAAAATGGTTCCAATCGGAATTCTTTCGATCCGTCAACGCATTCGAGACCGCAATTAGTGGCATTCAACTGAACAACGAATCCGGCGCACGACGCCCCAGGCAGCGCAGTAACTTTCCGAGCTTTGTGCACTATCCAGGACATTTCTTTGATTCTATTTATGTTGCGCAGAGAATACGCTTTACAATATTAATTCATTTCAGAAAGATCTTATCCATGTCGAATGATCTAATTTGTGAGTTTATTTATTTTGGATGATCCGGATTTAATCGATTTAAAATAGTTGCCGTTGTCGGGAATTTTTACAGGATATCGAATACAAAAGGCTGGAACGATTGCAAGTTATTGATGCGCTAGATAAAAATCCTCATGGCACAAAAAATGCTTTGGAACGCTCTGCAACAATTTACTACAACTCAAGGAGCCATTATGTCCATCGCATCAAAATTTGCTGCAGTAGGGATCTTATCGGGTGCTTGTCTTGCCGCGCAAGCTACCCCGGTTACATATATCGGTGGTGACAACAATGTATCGTCGCTCGCGCAAATGGTAAATTCAACGGCTGCCGAGGCAGCGTTTCTTGCCGCGGCCGGCAGTCTCAACACAGTGGATTTTGAAAGTCCCGTGCCGGCCACTATTTCCATCACCGGGGGAACTACAACCGACAACTCTGGATGTGGCGCCTTGTGCGGGTTCAACACGACTGCAGGTGGATCGTTCTTCCGGAGCCTGTTTGGCGGTTCGGTGACATTCACCTTTTCTAATCCGGTCGACGCTTTCGGCTTTTACGTTACCGGCTTGCAGACGGATCTCGTACCGCAGCAGACGATCGTCTACACCGATGGTTCATCGACTACTCAGACCATTAATGTGCCTTCTGCGACCAATGGAGGCAGTGCGTTCATCGGCTTTATTGACTCCGGCAGCCTTATTTCCAGTGTCATCTTCAATGCCACAAACGACATCGTCGCGTTCGACGATTTACGTTATGGCCACGCACAAGCTACTCCCGGCGGCCCCGGCAATAATGTTCCAGAGCCTGCATCTCTTGCCCTGATAGGCCTGGGTTTCGCGGGCCTTGCTTCGGCTCGGCGTCACAAGAAATAAGTTCTCGTATTGTTGTACGGCTAGCGTAGCGCCGCTCTCTACGCTAGCCGCGGCCTTTCCCCGCCACGACCGACACCTTCGACAGGTATGATGTCCCTATCGGAGGTGTTACGTGGCGCGTGAAAGCGCGACATATCAAAGCCACTTCGGATCGGTTTCTCATTGGCGGCAGCTCAACCGCAACGTCTCATTCTCGCGCGCAATCACCCGCACGGCCTCGCTGTCGCCGCAGCGATACAATCCGCAACCGCTTGACCTCGCCCCATGCCGGATCGCCGCACAGCTGGTTGCCGGCATGGACATTCCCGTTGTTGCGCTCGATTTCATTGCGCACCGCGCGCCGTGCATCGCACGTCGCACCGTACGCGCCGTATTCCGCGTCTTCGATGAATACACGGCTCCAGCCGCGATGCGGGCCACCCTCGCCGCGCGCATCGCGCTGGCCGGCGGCGTAGCCGTCGTCGTAACCACGGCGATATTCTGCGCTTTGGGCGAATGCGGACGCCGACGCGGCGGTCAACGCGCGGATGGCGGCGATCTGTACGCATGAGCACAGTGTGTCGGCCAGAGCCAGGACAAGCTGTCGATGCCGCCGTAAGAGACGTTTCAGTCTGTAAGGGCGAGCAGGCGCCGCAACTGCGCCCGCTGGTAGGCGCCGAAGCTGTCGCTGAACAGGCAGCGGATCAGCGGATCGTCGACGACGTCTGCGTCCGCCAGGTCGCGCTCCGTGCCGGCGTCGAACACGGCGTCGTTGATCCTCATGTACATCGACGTCAGCGACTCGCCCAGCGCCAGCGCCGCGTACAGCTTCGCGGCGGGGATGTCGGTGGTCCAGCCCAGCGGACCGCCATCGTCCCCGCCGTGCGTCGCGCCGCCCGGCTCCAGGCGGTAGCGGAAGCGCGTGACGTCGCCCGCGTGATCGTAGACCGACAATTGCCAGACGCGGGGCGTGTCGAAATACTCGCCGGCGTCGTCAAGGCCGGCGTATGTCTCCGGCAGGCCGGTGCGGCAGTAGTCCAGTACGCGCGTCCACTGTGCTGCCGTCAGCGCGGGGAAATGGCGGGCGATCGCGCTCGTGGACGGCGCGTCGGCATTGCCTTCGTAGACGTAGTCGACGTCCTGATCGCCGGCGGGGATGACCCAGTCCAGCGGCGGCGCCGGATGCAGCCCGCCGGCGTCCAGGCGCATCGACGCCGAGGGATTCATGCGCACCACCCGCGCCTGCGGCAGCGCGGCCTCGACCTCCTGCGCGAACTGCGCATACGAGATGGGGAAGAACGCGCGGTTGTACCACGACCACGGCTCGAGCGCGAACTGGCAGGAACTCGGCACGACATAACGCGGCGCCAGGGCCTGCAGCTGGACCAGCGCATCCTCCGGCAGCGCGGGCGGCGCGGGCGCGGCGCGCGATGGGGCCAGCACCTCGATCTCGCGCATCGTCTGGAACGGCCACAGCACGAGGTCCCACGGCTTTTCCGCGACCAGGCGGGCGAGCGCCGCATCGTCGATCCAGGAATCGACCACGTTCAGGACGTTCAGCCCGGCGGCGCGGATCTGGAACATCGAGTCCACGTCGGCATCCATCGGTTCGCGCGGCACGACCTGGAACGGGCCGATGTCCACCGCCTCGTCCAGGCGCAGCGCGTGCACGCGCGTAAAACCCAGCTGGCGCACCATGTCGAACAATTCGTCGAACAGGCAGTAGATGTACAGCGGTGTCGCGCGGTCCAGCAGGTCCAGGCTCTCAAGCGAACAGTGGTCGTCGTGGAAGTGCGAGATGAACACCGCGTCGAAACGCTGCTGGCGGATGCGCGCCGCGTCGAAGCGCACGTCGGGGAAGGCGTGGCAGTTACGGCTGAACGGGTTTTCGAAGATGGTGTCGAAGGCGATGCGCGTGCCGTCGCATGCGAACACGTAGCCCGCATGCAGGATCCTCGACACCGCCAGCGCGGCCATTCAGTCCAGCCGCTTGAGACGCTGGCCGAGGATGCCCCAGCGGCAATCGACGCCATCCAGCCGGGCGCACAGCGCCCAGCCGGTGCCGATCTTCTCGACCGTGACGGGGCTCTCGATTTCCTTGGCGAGCTTCTCGGCCCAGCCGCGCGCGGCCCCCTGCCCCTTGAACAGTTCCTTGCCCTCGTAGATGACGGTGGCGTCGAATACGGGCATGGCGAATATGGTCATGGATTCCTCCGGACGGTAGCAGGACCGCTATCCTACCATTGCCGCCGGTTCAAGCCTTGGGCGCCATCCAGACGAGGTTCCACAAATGGCCGTCGAGATCCTCGAAACCCTGGTCGTACATGAAGCCGTGATCTTCGGGCGGATGCGGGATGCGGGCGCCGGCGGCGGTGGCCTTGGCGATCAGGCTGTCGACTTCGCCCCGGCTCTCGCAGCTCAGGCAGATGATGACCTCGTTCGCCTCCTTCGCCTGCACGACGGGCCTGTTCGTGAAGGAGCTGAAGAAGGCTTCGGTCATCAGCATGACGTGGAGCGTGCCGTCCACGACGTCCATGAACGCCGCGTTCCCGTTGCTGTATGCCGGATTGAAGCCGAAGCCCAGCGCGGCAAAGAAGGCTTTGGATTTGTCCAGGTCCTTGACCGGCAGGTTGAAGATGATCTGCTTGTTCATGATGTCCTCAGTCGAATAGTGGATGGGATGACGGGTCCTGCAGCCTGACGACGAACGATGCCGCGCGAAATCGACACGCCAGCGAAAAATAAGTCGTGAAATGGTATGCTGCCCCCATGACTACCGATTCCGACATTGAACTGTCCGGCCCATTCCAGGTCAAGGACAGCCAGGGCCGTACCCTCGACGTCAAGGCGATCCGCATTTTCGACGAGGGCTACGGAATCATCGACGTGTACGTGGAATTCAAGGCCCGGCTCGATCCCGGCGCGTACAAGGATAGCGTGCTGGTACGCCAGATCATCGACCGCCTGCGCGCCGTCGGGTACAAGGGACCGGACTTCGGCCACAGCGATCCGGGCCTGCAGGAGAGCCGCCTGATCGTGCTCGAGGCGCCCGAGGAATTCGCCCCGTTCGCCAAGAGCCGCGGCTGGAAGAACCTCGCCGAGGACTTCGACGAGTAAGTCGTCCGTATCAGGCCATAACACATCCACGCCCGATTTAAAAATTTCATGGCCGAGCACGCGTACTGCTCGGCTATCATTTTATGGCGATATCCCGTTAACGTTAACACAGACGATGGAGACCACGCCATGCCCACCCGAATTCCCCTCCTGCTGCTGGCCGTTGCCTTGAGCGCCTGCGGCGGCACCGCGCAGGAGCATGCCTCCACAGGCGCGCAACTGTCGATGTCGGGCGGCGGCCACCTGGAAGCCGCCACCACCGACGAATACGACACGCTGCGCGCCAAATGGAGCCTGCAGCTGACGGGCGGCAGCGCCGTGAACACGGCCGACCCGGATATCGCCGCGCAGATCGCGACCATCACGAGCACCGCCCAGGGCTATTGGGACACGCTGCAGACGGCATCCGGCCGCACGTATCTGTGGAGCGACCTCGCCACGTGGACGAAGTCGACGACGGTCACGCAGACTTACAGCCGGCTGCTCGCCATGGCGCTGGCGTATTCGACGACGGGGTCGTCGCTGCAGGGGAACGCGTCGCTGGGCGCGGCGATCCTGTCGGGGCTGGACTGGATGAACGCGAACCACTACGGCAGCGGCATCGCGAAGTTCGACAACTGGTGGGATTGGGAGATCGGCTCTCCGCAGGCGCTGAACGACATCACGGTACTGATGTACGGCCAGCTCTCCGCCACGCAGATCGCCAACCATGTCGCGGCCATCGATTACTACGTGCCCGATCCGACGAAGCGCACCGGCACCACCATCGTCGAGACGGGCGCGAACCGCCTGGACAAGGCGTCCGTCGTCGCGCTGCGCGGCGTGATCGGCAAGTCGGCGACGAAGATCGCGCAGGGCCGTGACGCCATCAGCCAGGCCCTCCTCTATGTGACCAGCGGCGACGGCTTTTATGCGGACGGCTCGTTCATCCAGCACACGAACGTCGCCTACACGGGCAGCTACGGCCTCGTGCTGATGAGCGACATCGCGCGCCTGTACTACCTGCTGAACGGGTCGACATGGGCCGTCACGGACGCCAACGCGGGCAACGTCTACGACTGGTATGCGAACGGCTACAAGCCGGTGGTCTACCAGGGCGCGGTGATGGATGCCGTGCGCGGGCGCGCGATCTCGCGCCAGGCATCGACCGACCACGACGCGGGCCGCTCTCTGACGGTGTCGCTGGCGCGCCTCGCGAAAGGCGCGCCGGCCGCGAACGCCGCCGCCATCAACAGCACGGTCAAGCACTGGATGCAGCGCGACACGACTTTCGCCAACTACTACGCGGGCCTCGGTCTCTACGACATCACCAACCTGAAAGGCATCCTCGCGGACAGCACCATCACGCCCGATCCCGAGCAGATCCAGACGCACGTCTTCGCCAGCATGGACCGCGCGCTGCACAGCTATGCGGGCTATTCGAGCATGGTGTCGCTGTTCTCGACGCGCATAGCGGCCTTCGAATACGGCAATGGCGAGAACATCAAAGGCTGGTGGACGGGCGCGGGCATGACCTATGTGTACAACAACGACCTCAAACAGTTCTCCGGCGATTACTGGCCGACGGTGAACCAGGCCCGCCTGCCCGGCACGACGACGGACGGCTCGGGCAGCGGCACGCCGGTCAGCTTCGGCAACTACCCGAACACCTATAACTGGGCAGGCGGCTCCGAAATCGACAACCTGCACGCGACGGCGGGCCTGCAATTCTCGATGTCGAAAGTCACGGGATCGACCTTGCAGGGCAAGAAGTCGTGGTTCCTGTTCGGCGATAAGATCATCGCCCTCGGCTCCGGGATCGCGAACACGGACGGCCGCACGGTCGAGACGATCGTCGAGAACCGCAAGCTGACCGCGGCCGGCGACAACGCACTGACCATCAACGGCCTGTCCATGCCGACGACGAGCGGCTGGTCCGCGACGACGACCAGCGTGCAATGGGCGCACCTGGCCGGCAACGTGAGCGGCGCCGACATCGGCTACTGGTTCCCCTCCCCCGTGAATCTGTCCGGCCTGCGCGAGACCCGCAGCGGCAGCTGGCAGCAGATCAATACGGGCGGCCCCGCCACGACGGTGACGAACAGCTTCCTCAGCCTGGCGCTGAACCACGGCGCCGGACCGACGAGCGCGTCGTACGCCTACGTGATCCTGCCGAACTACACGGCAGCGCGCACGGCATCCTTCGCCGCCAGCCCGACGGTCGCCATCCTGGAGAACAGCGTCGACGCGCACGCCGCGCGCGACACGGCGGCCGGCGTCACGGGCGTCAACTTCTGGAACGACGCGGCGAAGACGGTCAACGATGCGGGCGGCGCCTACCTGACGAGCAACCGCAAGGCGTCCGTCACCGTGCGCGACACGGGATCGGAGCTGCACATCGGCGTCGCCGACCCGACCCAGGCCAACACGGGCACGATCGATCTCGAACTCAATCGCAGCGCGTGGCAGGTGATCAGCAAGGATCCGGCGGTGACGGTGACGCAGCTGTACCCGACGATCAAGCTGACCGTGAACGTCAACGCGTCGGCCGGCCGGAGCTACGCCGTGCAGCTGGCGGAAGGAACGACCGTGGCCTTGTCTCCCGTCGCCGACAGCTATGTGCAGGACGGCGCCTCGGCCGGCACCAACTTCGGCACGTCGAATACGCTGGTCGTCAAGAACGATGGCGTGGGCTATGCGCGCCAGGCCGCGCTCAAGTTCGACGTCTCCGGCATCACCGGCACGATCGCGGGCGCGACCTTGGCGATGGTGCCGACGAGCGTGGGCGCCGCGAACACGTTCAGCAACCGCGTGTCGGTGCTCGCCTCGACCGCGTGGACGGAAACGGGGCTCACGTGGAACACGATGCCGGCCGTGTCGTCCGTGCTCGGTACGTGGGTCGTCGGCGCGGCCGGGCAGGCACTCATGCTGGACGTGACACCGGCCGTCACGGCAGCGGCGGGCGGGGACAAGCTGGTGTCGCTGAAGGTCGATTCACCGACCAATGTCGGCGCGAACGGGTGGGTGAACTATGGGTCGCGGGAGGCGACGGCGGCGAATCAGCCGGTGCTGTACGTGGTCTACCACTGAATCTTGCTCCGTCGATCCCGCGAAAGCGGAAATCCATTCTGAGCTGCCGAAGCTGGTCTATCAAGCATATGGAATTCTGTAGCTCAGTATGGGTCCCCGCCTGCGCGGGGACGATGCTACTCCAGCACCAATATCCCCTGCAGCGACGAGATCCGCACCGGATCCGACCACGTATCCAGCAGCGTACCATTCGCATCGAACACGAGCAGCTGCCGCCCCTTGCGCCCATTGTCCGGCCCATGCCCCTGCCAGTTGGCGACGGCGATGCAGCCGTCGTCCAGCACCTGGAAGGTCGCGTAGAAAAACGGCGCGACCTGCTCCGGTACCTCGTCCTTGCCGCCGAACGTGCCGACGAGCCGCCCGTCCGCGTCGAAGCGCGCCACGAATGCACCATAGCCGGCCGCGACGAGCGTCGACCCGTCGGCCAGCCGTTCGGCCTTCCACGCATGCTCGAACCCCGGCGCGGCCAGCCGGCGCCGGGGCCGCAGCGCCGCATCCGTTTCGAGGATATGGTCGTTCGTGCACAGCAGGTAGCCGTCGCCCGCCGGGCGCATCAGGCGCACGTAGTCGCCGTCGCGCCGGGCCCTCGCGATCACGAGCAGGTCGGCGTCGAGCGTCAGCACGTCAATATCGTTGTCGCCGCCGTCCAGATTCATGCCCGTGACGAGCGTGCGGCCGTCATCGAGCCGGCGCGCCGCCGTCACGCCGGACCAGCGGTCGCAGACGCGGACGATGTCGCCGCTGTCAATGTCGATCTCGAAGAAGCCGCGCTCGAAGCCGACGAGGGCGCGGTTCGGCCCAATGCGCTGCAGGTCGCGCGCGAGCGGAAAGTCGGCCAGGTCGCGCTGCCAGCCGAAGGCCGGGTCTTGCGAGTCGATCAGGTGCAGGCGCTGGCGGCCCTCGTCGATGCCGAGGAATCGTAATGCGAGTGTCATGGTGATTCAGGTGAGTTGGAAGGAATGGCGGCAATGCCCGCGATGGCGGCCGGCAGGCCGTCGCGGGCGCGCGTGATGCGCACGCGCACGAAGCGCGTCGCGTGCGGACGGTCGAATGGCAGGTATTGCTCGATGGGGTTCGCGGCCACGTTGGCCAGTTCGGCATCGACCGTCGTGACCCAGTGTCCCGTGTCGGTGCCGACCTGTACGAGGCAGCGCAACGGATGGCCGGCGCCCGGCGGCAGATGACGGGCCGGCAGCAGGGCGATGGCGACCAATGTCGTGCGCTCGTCCAATGCGAGCGTGACCTGCGGCGGTGCGCCGCGCGCCAGCCAGAACGTGTCCGGGTCGCCGTCCAACAGCGCGGCGGCGCCGGGCGAGCTGGCGGCCAGCACACGCAGATGCGGCCCCCGCGCCTGTTGCGCAGGGGCGCGGGGAACGGCGGCTGCCGCCGGCAGCAGGAACAGTCCGAAGCCGCGCAAGGCCGGGCTGGCGACGGCGTCGAGCACGCGCAGGCGCACCCGATCCGTGCGCACCGGCTGCGCGAGCCGCAACAGGCGCTGGCTGCCGACGGACGTGCCGTGCGCGATCTCGGCCCATGCGCCGTCACGCCACGCATCGATGGCGAACGCGCCGACGCGCTGCCCGAGCGGCAGGTGTTCGCGCAGGCGCACGAGGTCGAAGGCGCGTTCGCCCGCCAGCACGAGTTCGACGCCGGCCGAGGTCGCGCCCTCCTCCGCGCACCAATACCCATCGGTATCCGCGATCAGCTGCGCGGCCGCATAACCCGGATGCTCGCTGCTTGCCTGGACGTTCGCGCCCCGTGCCAGATTGGTGGCGAACGTCTGCCGCAGCAGCGCGCCCCAGTCCCGCAGGCTGGCCGCATCCCGGTCCGGTACGCGCCCCGCGCGGTCCGGCGCGATGTTCAACAGCAGGCCGGCGCCCCGTCCCACCGATTCCAGATAGATCGTCAACAGCCCGGCGGGCGTCTTGACCTGTGCATCCTCGCGCGCCTTCCAGAACCATCCGGGCCGGATCGACACATCCACCTCGGCCGGCCGCCACACGGCGCCGTTGCGCACGCCGTGCAGGTTTTTCTCGACCTCGAACGGCCCCGTGTCCATCGTGGCCCAGCATGGATCGCCCGCGTAGCCGGCTTCATTGCCGACCCAGCGCAGCTCCGACCCCACCGTGCCCCAGACGGCCGCCATCGGCTGCAGTTCGTGGACGAGGCGCCACGTCGTCGGCCAGTCGTAATAGCTCGCGGCATCGATGCGGCGCACGCCGCGCATGCCGCCGTAATAGCCGTCGCCGCCGTTCGCGCTGTCGAACCACACTTCGAAGATGTCGCCGTATTGCGTCAGCAGTTCCCGCAGTTGGTTGCGAAAATAGTCCACATAGGCCGGGCGCCCGTAGTCCGCATGGTGGCGGTCCCATGGCGACAGGTAGACGCCGAACGCCAGCCCGTGCCGGCGGCAGGCGTCGGCCATGTCACGCACGAGGTCCGCCTTGCCGTCCCTGAACGGACTATTGCGGATGCTGTACTCGGTATGCGCGCTGGGCCACAGGCAAAAGCCGTCGTGGTGTTTCGCCGTGAAGATCAGGCCGCGCAGCCCGGCGTCGCGCGCACACTGCGCGATCTGGTCGGCGTCGAATCCGGACGGATCGAACGTGGATGGAGGATCGCTGCCGTCGCCCCACTCGCGTCCCGTCAGCGTGTTCATGCCGAAGTGGACGAAGGCGCAGGCCTCCAGCGCGTGCCAGCGCAGCTGCCGCGCGTTCGGGACAGCGCCCCACGGTGCGGGCGCCGTGCGCGTCGCGCCCCATCCGCTGGCGGTGCAGGCCAGCATGGAGCCGGCGAGAAAAACCCGTCGCTTCATTGGCCGATGTTCGCGCCGCCGTCGGCGTCGAACAGGTGGACGCGCGCGGGATCCGGCGCCACCTTCACGCGCTGCCCCGGCGCCACCTGCACGTGCGGCGCCAAGCGCGCGACGATGGACTGGCTGCCGATCAAGAGGCCGACCATCGTGTCCGCGCCGAGCGCCTCGACGACGTCGACGGTGGCCTCGATGCCATGATCCGCGAGCGCCAGGTGCTCGGGCCGGATCCCGGCGGCGACGAGCTTGCCGTCGAACGCCGCCACATGGGCGGCCAGCCCGGCCGGCAGCGGCAAGGTGAAGCCGTCGCCGACCAGCGTTCCTTTGGACAGCCGGCCTTCGAGGAAGCCCATCGCGGGCGAGCCGATGAAGCCGGCGACGAAGCGGTTGGCCGGATGTTCGTACAGTTCGAGCGGGCTGGCCACCTGCTGGATGTCGCCGTCCTTCATGACGACGATGCGGTCGCCCATCGTCATCGCCTCGACCTGGTCGTGCGTGACGTAGACCGTCGTCACCCCCAGTTTGCGGTGCAGCCGCGTGATCGACGCGCGCATCTCCACGCGCAGCTTGGCGTCCAGGTTGGACAGCGGCTCGTCCATCAGGAATGCATGCGGCTTGCGCACGATGGCGCGGCCCAGCGCCACACGCTGGCGCTGGCCGCCGGACAGCTCCTTCGGCTTGCGGTCGAGCAGCGCATCCAGGTGCAGCATGCGCGCCGCTTCGTCGACGCGCTCGGCGATCTGCCCCTTCGGCACCTTGTCGAGTTTTAACGCGAACCCCATGTTCTCGCGCACCGTCATGTGCGGGTACAGCGCGTAGTTCTGGAAGACCATCGCGATGTCGCGCTCCTTCGGCTGCAGGTCGTTGACGACGCGCCCGCCGATCTGCAGGCTGCCGTCGGAGATCTCCTCCAGGCCCGCGATCATGCGCAGGGTCGTCGACTTGCCGCAGCCGGACGGGCCGACGAAGACGACGAACTCGCCGTCGTGGATGTGCAGGTTGAAATCCTTCACGGCGTGGTAGCCGTTGTCGTAGAACTTGCGTACGTGTTGCAGTTGGATGTCGGCCATGCTGGCTCCTGCTACCAGGGTTGAGTGGACGCGAGGGTCGTCGCGGGATCGCTGGTGCCGTCGTAGCCCGTTTCGATGCGGCCGGCGAAACGCCAGGCGGCATCGCCGCTGCGCACGACGGCGTCGTACCACGGACCGGGCAGCGCGACGCGTTCGACGGCGCCGGGCCCAAGGCTGAAGGCAGCCGGCGCCGGATCGGCATAGGCATAGGCATAGGCAAGCATCGTCAACGTCGCTTCGTGCGGGGCGTCGGTGCCGTTACTCAGTTCGAGCACGATGCGCTCGCCGTCGCGCATGGCACGCACAACGATGGCCGGCACGCCCGCGCCGCGCAGGCCACGATGGAAACCGTTCGGGCCGAGAATCCATAGATCGTAGGCCCCGGCCGGCGGGGCTTTCACCGGCACGCTGCTCGCGGCGACGGGCGGCGCCGTCCATACGTCGGCCAGCTGCTTGCCCGCCTCCACCGTGTAGCGGCGCGGGATGCGGCCGAGGCGCAGGCGGTCGTACACGTGAAACACGGCGCCGGCCGTGCCGGCGTTGGCGAAGGCGAGCGCGATGCCGTCCGCGCGCGGTTCGGCCAGCACTTCGAGGTGGTAAGGCAGCGCCCGCGACGGCCGCGTGCCCGGTTCCTGGCGCGGCACCGCCTGCGCGGTCTCCGCCGGCACTTCGATGGCCGGCGCGGCGCGCTGGCGGATGCGCTCCGCGTCGGCCTGCGCCGTGCCGTAGACGGGCAGGCGCGGCGTCGACGCATCCGGCGACGCGAAATCGAAGCAGCTCGTCAGGTCGCCGCAGACGGCGCGGCGCCAGGCGCTGATGTTCGGTTCCAGCACGCCGAAGCGGCGCTCGAGGAAGCGCAGGATCGACGTGTGGTCGAACACCTGCGAGTTCACCCAGCCGCCCTTGCTCCACGGGGACATCACGAGCATCGGCACGCGCGGACCGAGGCCGTACAGCCGCCCGTCGCGATGGCATTCGTCATCGCAGTCGACGGTCGACATGCCCGCGCGCGTGCCGTCCTGCGCGAACGCGGGCGGCGCCGGCGGCGGCACGTGGTCGAAGAACGCGTCGTTCTCGTCGTACATCTGCAGGAACACGGTACCGCTCCAGACGTCGGGGTCCGCGAGCAGCGCTTCCAGCACCTGCAGGGTGTACGCGCCGCCCTGCACGGGCGTGGACGGTCCCGGGTGTTCGCTGTACAGGCGCGGCGGGATGACCCAGCTGACCTGCGGCAGGCGGCCGTTCACGACGTCGTCGCGCAGGCCGTCCAGCGTGGCGTCGCGCAAGGTCGTCGACAAACCCTTGTCTGCCAGCGGATGCGGGCGCGCAGCGTGGGCCGCGCGGAAGCTCTTGAACGTTTCCAGCATATTGCAGCCGTAGTTGTCCGCCATGTCGTTATAGACCTTCCAGCTGACGCCCGCCGCTTCCAGGCGCTCCACGTAAGTCGTCCAGGTGAAACCCTGTTCGACAGGGCCGAAGCCTTCCATGCGGTTGTCGATGGCGGGACCGCCGTGACGCCCCGACGGGTCGTTCGTCCCCGTCATCATGTACAGCCGGTTCGGGTTCGTGCCGCCCTGCAGCGAGCAGTGGTAGGCGTCGCATAGCGTAAAGGCGTCGGCCAGCGCGAACTGGACGGGCAGCTCGGCGCGCGTGTAATAGGCCATCGACGCATCCGTCTTGGCGCGCGGCCACGCGTTCAGGCGGCCGTCGTCCCACGCCGCCTGCGCGTCCGGCCACGTGTGCGGCAGGTCCAGCGCGGGCTGGGCGTTGCCCGCGCCGGCGTCGAGCCGGTACGGCATGACGATGCGCCGGCCATTGTGCTGCTGCCAGACCGTGCGGCCGTCGCGCACGGGAATCGCCATGCGGTCGCCGAAACCGCGTACCCCGGCCAGGGTACCGAAGTAGTGGTCGAACGAGCGGTTTTCCTGCATCAGGATGACGACGTGGCGCACGTCCGCGATGCTGCCGGTGCCGCGCTTCGGTGACACCGCCAGCGCCTCACGCAGCAATGGCGGCATGGCACCGAGGACGCTGGCGGCGGTGGCGCTCCCGAGGAAGCGGCGGCGTGAAAGACTGGTCATGCTTCTCCCCTGTCCGCATGCAGCGCCGCCGTGCGGCATGCGCTGCCATGCTGTTCGAACACGATCAATTCGTTGCGGCCTCGCTTGAGCAGCGGCGCCGGCACGTACAGGCGGCGCTGCGGACCGCGCTCCCAGTAGCGGCCGAGATTGAAACCGTTCAGCCATGCGACGCCCTTCGTCCAGCCGGACAGGTCGAGGAAGCAGTCGCCCGGCGCCGCCACGTCGAATGCCGCGCGGTGGAACCCCGGACGATCCATCGGTTCGCCACCGTACGCGCCAAAATCTAGCACGTCCGGATGACACAACGGTAACGGAATCATCTCCCAGTGATACAGCTTATTGATGCCGAGCCTGACCCAGCCCAGCAAGCCTTTGCGGTCCTGCAGGTCCGGGCCGTAGTTCACCCGGCCCTGGTTCTCGACGAGCAGTTCGATGACGCACGGGCCGCCGGGCAGCTCGACGTCGATGGCGAGATCGCCGTCGCGTTCCAGCACGCCCGCCGGCACGCCGTCGACGAAGACCTGGGCGCGGTCGTGCACGCGCTCCGCCGACAGCCGGACGGTGCCGGCCGGATGACGCGCCCGGGTGCGGTACAACGTGTAGCCATACGACTGCCCCAGCGCTTCCATCGAGCGCGGCGCGGCCGCTTCGATGGCCGTGCCCAACCGGACCAGGTTGTCCGCCAGCGCCGCGTAGTCCGCGAAGCGGATGGCGCCAAGATCGAGCCGCGGCACCGGCGCCGGCAGGACCGGCGGCGGCAGGTCGACATGCTTGCCGATCACGCGCCGGAACGCGTGGTATTTCGCCGTCGGTTGCCCATCTTCGCTCAGCGGCGCGTCGTAATCGTACGAGTTCACGGTCGGCTGGTAGCGGCGCGTCTCCAGGTCGGTGTTCGCCCCGTTCATGAAGCCGAAGCTCGTCCCGCCGTGGAACATGTAGACGTTGACGGAGGCCCCGGCCGCGAGAATCTCGTCCAGCGCGGCGGCGGCATCCTCCGCATCGCGCGTGTGGTGTGGCTCACCCCAGTGGTCGAACCAGCCGTTCCAGAACTCCATGCACATCAGCGGCGCATCCGGCTGGTAGCGGCGCAGCGTGGCGAACTCGCCGTCCGCGCGCGAGCCGAAGTTCGCCGTCTTCCACACGCCGTCCAGCGTGCCGTGCGTGAGCATGTGGTCCGTCGCGCCGTCGGACGTGAAGAGCAGCGTCTCGACGCCCAGTTCCAGCATCAGGCCGCGCAGCCAGGCCAGATACGCCTGGTCGCTGCCGTAGCTGCCGTACTCGTTCTCGACCTGCATCGCGATGACCGGGCCGCCGCGCTGGATCTGCAGCGGCAACAAGCGTGGCAGCAGCGCTTCGTAAAAGCGCCGCACGGCCGCCAGATAAGGCGGGTAGCAGCAGCGCACCTCCATGTCCGGATCGGCGAGCAGCCAGGCCGGCAGGCCGCCAAATTCCCACTCCGCGCAGATGAACGGGCCCGGACGCACGATCACGTACAGGCCCAACGCCTGCGCCGTCTCGACGAAGCGCACGAGGTCCGCCATGCCGTCGAAGTCGAATTGTCCGGGCCGCGGCTCGTGCATATTCCACGCGACGTAGGTCTCGACCGTGTTCAGTCCCATCGCCTGCAGCTTCCTCAGCCGGTCTTCCCAGTACGCGGGCGGGATGCGGAAATAGTGCATCGCGCCGGACAGGATCCGGAAGGGCCGCCCGTTCAGCAGGAAGCCGTCGCCTTCGATACGAAAATCACCCATCTCCCGCCTTTCAATACTTGAAGCGCGCGCCGAAGTAGTACTGGCGCCCGCTGCTGTGCAGGGCCGTCGTCGCGGCGAACGGGATGTTCGCGTCGGCGGCGTTGTAGTAGCGCAGCGTCGGACTGTTCAGGTTCAGGCCCTCGAACGTCAGCGTGATCGACTCCGTCAGCGTGTAGTTGAGCGAGGCCGCGACGGTGCCCGACGCCGCCGCATAGTTCTGCGACAGGCCGTACAGGCCGGTGCGAGCGGCGCCGCGCCACGAGTACACGAGGCGCGCGCTGAACTTGTCGTTCTCGTAGAAGCCGCCCGCCGTGTACGAGTTGCGCGACGCGCCCAGCATCGGCAGGCCGCTCGCCTCCTTCGCATCGACGTACGTGTAATTGGCCTGGATGCCGAAGCCGCCCCACACGGGCTGCTCGTAACCGAGTTCGATGCCCTTCGAGCGGCCCTTCGTCATCACCGGGGAGCTGACCACCGTGCTCACGACCTGCGGCCCGCCCAGCGATGCCGGCACCGCCGTGTTGAGCAGCTGCTGCGTCGACGTGCCGGAACCGACCAGCGCATCGAAGTCGATGAGGAACAGCTGCGCGGAGAGCAGGCTGCGCGGCTGGAAGTACCACTCGACGCCGACGTTGTAGTTGTTGGCAAGGACGGGGCCCAGCTTCGCGTTGCCGCCCGATGCGGTCGATACCGGGATCGCCGCCGGGTTGTAGCCGAAACCGCTGATGCTGGCGCCGAGCGCGCTGTAGTCCGGCCGCGACATCACGCGTGCCGCTGCCGTGCGCAGCACGAGGTCTTTCGTCGCGTCATAGACGAGGTTCATGCTGGGCAGCGCCTTCGTGTAGCTGGAATCCGTCGTCAAGGTGTAGAAGTTGCCGAAGCGCGAACCGGTCGTCAGCTTGCCGCCCGCCGGCACGAAGCCGGCGCAGGCCGCCGCCTGTGCGGGGCTGCCGTAGGTGATGCCGTTCACGGCCGATGGCACGCCGCACGGCAGGCCGGTGTTCGTCGTCACGCTGGTTTCCGTGCGCACGAGGCGCACGCCCGCGTTGCCGCGCCACCGTTCGCCGCCGAAGCGCGCCATCACATACCCGGCCTTCACTTTTTCCTTCACGGTGAAGACGCCGGATACCGGTTTGTTGAACGCTTCATTCGCGTTCAGGTTGGCCTGCGACCAGGATACGACTGCATCGGGCGAGATATAGGGCCCGGTGGCGCCGGTCGCGCCCAGGTTGCTACCGAAGTCGGACGGGAACGTCGCGCCGGTCCAGCCGATGACGGGCAGCGATGCGGCGGGCACCTGGCCGTTCTGCGCCGCGTTCTCGGGCAGGCCGGCCTTCAGCGGACGCGCCCCCGAGCGCTTGTGATCGGAGCCGCGCACGCCCACCTTGATGCTGTTCACGAAGCCGTTCTCGAAGCTGTACTCGGCGTCGAGCTGGCCGTAGTGCTCGCGGTCTTCGCTGTGCTGCAGGCTGTAGCTTTGGTCCGCGCCCGAGTTGCCCGGGTTCGACGTCAGGTTCGCAGCCGACACGCCGTTCGGCAGCAGCACCGTCACCGGATCGTTCGGACCGTTGTAGACATAGCCGGTCGCGGTATTCGGCAGGAACGCATAATTCCAGTACAGGTAGGTGTCGCCCTCGGCCTTCGTGCTGCCGCCCCGGCCCGTCACGCGCAGGGCGTCGCTGACGCGCCATTTGAAGTCGACGTTTTCATAGCCCGTGCGCGACGCGGCGCTCGGGTTGACCTGCGATTCCAGCTGCGTGCCCGTGGCCGCGCCGGTGTTGTTGAACTGCGCGCTCGTCACGGCGCCGTTCGCGACCGTCACGTTGGTCGGAACGATCCCGCCGCTGACGGAATTCGTCGGCCGCACGACGAAGCGGTTGTTCGAATAGCTGGCGTCGAGCTTGGAGCGGAAGATGTCGGCGTTGATCGTGAAGTCGTCCGTCACCTTGAGTTCAAAGCCGAGCGAGCCGCCGGTGCGCTTGCGCTCCTGCTGGAACAGGCTCTCGATCACTTCCGAGACGAACGGCGTGCCCGCGAGCGCGCCGCCGTTCGCCTTGCCGGCGTTGGTCGCGGCGCCGATGCGGCCCCACGTGATCTGCTGGCTGTCGCGCCGCACATTGCGCTTCTGGTCGAACACCTGCAGCATGACGCCGGCCGTGCGGTTCGCGTTCGTCCAGTTGAGGAAGGCCGCCAGCTGCGGATTCGTCTTGCCGGCCAGGTCGGAGTACACGCCCTGCACGCTGGCTTCCGCGCTGAAGGGTTTCTTGCTGTCGAGCGGACGGCGCGTGATGATGTCGACGGCGCCCGCAACGCCGCCCTCGAGCTGGTCCGCCTCCGCGCTCTTGTGCACGACGACCTGGCTGACGATCTCGGACGGCAGCAGAAGGAAGCTGACGCTGCGCGCCGCGCCCGAGCCGCTGGAGCCGGCGCCGCCGGCCAGCTGGTCGCTCGCGTCCCAGTCGGCCGTCGCGACGGAATGGCCGTTGATCGTCGTGAGCGACAGGCTGGGGCTCGTGCCGCGCATGCTCACGCGGTCGTTCTCGTCGTAGCCGCCCTGCCCGCCGCTGCCGGCCAAGGTGTTCACGCCGGGGAGCTTCTGCAGCGCGTCGGCCACGTTCTTGTCGGGCATCTTGCCCACGTCTTCCGCCGTCACGACTTCGCTCATCGTGTCGTTGTTGCGCTTCTTTTCCAGCGACTTTTGCTTCGACGCGCGGATGCCCGTCACTTCGACCTGCTGGATGGCCTGCCCATCGTGCGCGGTCTGCGCCGAGGCGGTCACGGTCGCGCCGAGGATGGCGCAGGCGACGGCGATCGCCATCGGGTTCAACGGGTGGTGCACATTGTAAGTCTTGTTATTCGTTGCCATCTCCAACTCCTGTCTCGGATACCACGATATCACTGCTGTTCCGGACGCGGTATATCGCGCCCGCCCTTGCGGCTATGCCGCGCTTCTTATTTCACCTTTATCTCCTACCAGTAACCGGAAGCGCCGTGCAGCACGCGCGCCAACGCCTCCAGGTAGAAGTAATCGCCCCACAAATTCGGTTCGTCGACACCCTGCCCGTGCGGCTTGCTGTACACGCCGTGCAGCAGCAGCGCATTGCTGGCCGGCGCGCGCGCCGCGCAATGCATGACGAGGCCACGCAGCATGTGCAGCGCCGCGTCGCGATAACGCTGCGCGCTTGCCTCGTCATCCAGGTGATCCGCCAGTTCGAGCAGGCCGCATGCGGCGATCGCGCTGGCCGAGCTGTCCCACGGCTCGCCGCTGCCCGGCCCGAATGCGAGATCCCAATACGCGATGCCGTTGGGCGGCAGGTGCGCGATGAAGTAATCGGCCTGGCGCATGGCGACGGCCAGCAGGCCCAGGTCCGGTGCGTGCCGGTGGTTCAACGCGAAGCCGTACATGCCCCACGCCTGGCCGCGCGCCCAGCACGAATCGTCGGCGAGGCCCTGCGCCGTGCTGCCGTACAGGGGCGCGCCCGTCTCCGGATCGAAGTGGTACGTGTGAAAACTCGAATCGTCCGCACGCACGAGGAAGTCGCGCGAGCGCTCCAGGTGGCTGAGCGCGGCGTCGCGGTAGCGCGCATCGCCGCCGGCGCTGCCGGCCCAATGCAGCAACGGAAGATTCATCAGGCAGTCGATGATCATGCGGCCGCGCTGCGCCGGGTCATCGAGGTCGCCCCACGCCTGGATGATGCCGGCGCGCGGCAGGTAGCGCCGCATCAGATAATCGGCGGCGCCCAACGCGACGGTGCGTGCGTGCACGTCGCCGCGGACGCGCCACGCGGCCACGCAAGACGGCATGTAGAGAAAACCGAGGTCGTGATGGTCGATCTGGATGCGCTTTTCCAGGCGCTCCTCGAAGCTGGCCAGGTGGGCATGGGCGGCCGCGCGGAAGGCCATTTGTCCCGACAGCTCGTGGGCGAGCCACAGCATGCCGGTCCAGAAACCCGTGGTCCAGCCGGAGTTGGCGCCGTCGGGATAATCGAGCCAGCGGCGCGGCCGGTAGCGGTCTGCCGGCGCCGTATCGTCGGGGAAGCGCGCGCCGAATTCGGAGAGCGCGCCCTCGAGCTGGGCCAGGGCCTGGTCCAGGGCGCCGCGGAACAGGTCCCGGTCGGTGGCGTTGAGGTCGAGTGTCGTCATGTTCTTTGGATTGTTGTGGAAGAGGTTTCAGCGGGCGAGGCAGCCGCCGCCGACGGCCAGCACGTGGCCGTGGATGGAGTCGGCGGCGCGCGAGCACAGGAATACACAGGCACCGCCGACGTCGGCGGCGAAGTCACCAGGCACGATCCCGTTAACGTTAACAGACCGGACCGCGAATTCATTGGCGAGGGCTTTCGTGAAGCCCACCAGTGCATCCCTGCTGGCCCCATGCGCCGCGGGCGGCGACGCGACGTTGACGATCTTGCCGCCACCGCGTTCCACCATGCGCCGTGCCGCTTCCTGCGCAAGGCGCCACGGCGCGTCGAGGCTCGCGCCGAATGCGGCGCGCCAGCCGTCTGCCGCGTCGAGCCGGCCGGCGATATTGACGAGAATGGCGATGGAGCCGTGCACACGCTCTGCCGCGTCCAGCTGGGCGGCGCCGGCTGCTTCGGCGGGCCCCGTGACCGCCACGTCGGCGCCCGCCTGCGCGAGCGCACGTGCGATGGCCTGCGTGACGCCGGAGGCGCCGCCCGTCACCAGCGCACGCCGTCCGGCCAGCGAAAACGGATCCTTCATGGCTGCTCCCGCGTCGGTTGGATCGCTTTGCTGTCGTACCGGTCGAGCGCGCGCTGCATCGCGGCGACGACGAACGGCAGGCCGGCCTGATCGAGCTTGCGGCGGTACGCATCGAAGTGTTCCAGCGGCTCGCGGCCCGTGATGAAGCGCGTCGTCATCTCGGCGACGTAGATCTT
This sequence comes from Massilia putida, assembly GCF_001941825.1. Classification (NCBI taxonomy): domain Bacteria; kingdom Pseudomonadati; phylum Pseudomonadota; class Betaproteobacteria; order Burkholderiales; family Oxalobacteraceae; genus Massilia; species Massilia putida. Next base: position 4,993,448 of record NZ_CP019038.1, on the reverse strand, counting down.
CATGTCGCTCATGATCGCGTTGAATTTGCGCGCATCGCTGCTGGCCACTTCCAGCGGCGGCAGCAACAGTTCCGTCGACGCGTCCGACCACGTGCGCACGGCGTCCAGCTGCTCGGGCATCGAGTAGAACTGGCGCAGGTAGCGCACGTCCTGCACGAGCGGCCCTTGCTGCGGCCTCGCATGGGTAAAGATCGCCTCGGCCACGGACAGCTTGGGGTTTTTCATCACGCGGTCCGTGTAGCGCGGCTCGCCGTTCACCATCGTGTAGCTGACGCCCTCGCGGCCGAAGCTCAGGGTCAGGCCGCCCGCGTCCGAATAACCGTAGTCGAGGAATTTCACCGTCTCGACGACGTGCCGGTTGTTCGGCGTGATGGCCGCGCCGATGCCCATGTATTCCTGCCCCGCTTCCGGCCACGTGACGTAGCGCTTGCCGCCGGGCCCCAGCGGATACTTCGTCGCGACCAGTTTGAAGCCGGGGAAGCGCGCGCGGTTCATCGCGGTGAAGCGCGCGAGGCCGCTGCCGTTATAGCCGGCGTACGCACCCACGAGGCCATTGGTCATCTTGGCGTCGAACTGGCGCTCCGTCTGCGCCAGGTAGTCCGGATCGAGCAAGCCTTCGCGATACCACCGGCGCATCGTCGCGAGGAAGTCGCGGTACGCCGGCTGCGCGGGGCTGTAGCAGACCTTCGTGCCGCAGCGGTAAAACTCCGGCGCGAGCCCGAAGCCGCCGAGGAAGACCCACAGCGGCGGCGGCAGGCCGGGCACGGTCTTCTCGCCGGGGATCGTCAGCGCGGAGAACGGGATCTCGTCGGCGATCCCGTTGCCGTTCGGGTCGCGCGTTTTGAATGCCGTCAGCACGCGGTACCAGTCGTCGATGGTGGACGGTTGCCGCAGGCCCAGTTTATCGAGCCAGTCCTGGCGCACCTGCGGGCCCCATACGCTGCGCACTTGCGGGTCGATGCGCAGCATGGGGAACGCGTAGATCGTGCCGTCGTCGGTGCTGATCTGGCGGTAGATTTCGGGATGCTGGTCGAGCAACGCCTGCAGATTCGGCGCATAACGGCGGATCAGGCTGTTGAGCGGGATGACGACGCCGTCCTTCAGCGCCTTGCTCGAGCCGCCCGGATAGCCGAACCAGTCGGCCTCGATGACGTCCGGGTAGTTGCCCGACACGAGCAGCAGATTGAAGCGCTCGCGCTCCGCGCCCAGCGGAGGATGCTGGAAGTCGACCGTGATACCGGTGCGCTCGGCCAGCACGTGGTAGGCGCTCTGCTCGCCGTACGACTTCAGCGACACGGCCGCCTTGCCGTTGAAGTTGGCGAACCACGTCAGGTGCAGCGGCTGCTTGACGATGGGTAGCGTGATCGGTTCGGGTGCGGACCGTACGGAATCCGTTAACGTTACCAGCATCAGCGCAAGAAGACAGGCTTTTTTCATTCCTTGATCCCTCCCGTCAGGACGCCCTTCACGAACCAGCGCTGCAGGAACGGGTACACGGCCAGCACGGGAATCGTGGCCACGACGACGGTCGCGTACTTGATCGTGTTCGACAGCGCTTCGCGGCCGACGGCTTCGCCCGTCATCATCGAATCCGTGCTGCCGGACACGAGGATCTCGCGCAGCACGAGCTGGATCGGGAACAGGTCGCGGTCGGACAGATAAATCATCGAGTAAAAATAACCGTTCCAGTGGCTGACGGCGTAGAACAGGCCGACGACGGCGATGGTGGGCATGCACAGCGGGACGTATACGCGCAGCAGGATCGTGAAGTCGCCGGCTCCGTCGATGCGCGCCGCTTCCTCGTAGTCCTTCGGCACGGCGTTGAACGCGGCGCGCAGGATGATGAGGTTCCATGCGCTGACGGCGAACGGCAGGATGATGGCCCAGCGCGAATTCAACAGGCCCAGGTCGCGCACGAGCAGGTAGTTGGGCACGAGACCGCCGGAAAAGAACATGGTGAACACGATCAGCACCATGAACGCCTTTTCCAGCGGCAGGCGCTGGCGCGACAGGGCGTACGCGCCGCAGCAGGTCAGCGCGAGATTGAGCGCGGTGCCGCCGACGACGATCACGAGCGTGTTGAAAAAGCCGCTGCGCACCATCGGGTTGTCCCACACGCGGTGGAAGGCTTCCAGCGAAAAGCCGCGCGGCAGCAGCATGAAGCCGCGGTTGGCCATCAGCGCGACGGGGTCGGACAACGACGCGATCAGCACGTAATAAAACGGGTAGAACGTCACGAAGCACAGCGCCAGCAGCACGGCCGCGTTGGTGGCGTCGAACGCGGCGGAACCCCAGCCCTGGCGCGGGCGCCAGGCGCGGATGTCGGGTTCGGGACGGGACAAGACTCGGGTCGTCATGGCATCACCAGATGCTGGTGCCGGACCAGCGCCGGCTCAGCTTATTCGCCACCACCAGCAGGACCATGGCGACGGCGGAGTTGAACAGGCCCACGGCGGCCGCATAGCTGTAGTTCGCATCGAGGATGCCGTGGCGGTACACATAGGTCGAGATCACGTCGGCCGTTTCGTACGTGGCCGGGTTGTACAGCAGGATGATCTTCTCGAAGCCCACCGTCATCATCTGCCCGAGACGCAGCACGAGCAGGGTCGCGATGATGGGCAGCAGGCCCGGCAAGGTGATATGGCACAGGCGCTGCCAGCGGCTGGCGCCGTCGATGCGCGCGGCTTCGTACAGGGTCGGGTTGATGCCCGCCAGCGCGGCCAGGTAGATGATCGAGCCCCAGCCCACGCTCTGCCAGATCTCGGAGCCGACGTACACGGTGCGGAACCAGTCCGGGTCGTTCATCACGGCCTGCGGCGTGCCGCCGAAGGCCGCCACGATCTGGCCGATGACGCCGTCGCGCGCCAGGAAATCCAGCAGCATGCCGCTGACGACGACGACGGAAATGAAGTGCGGCAGGTAGGTGACGGTCTGGACGAACTGGCGGAAGCGGGTGCTCGTGAGTTCGTTCAGCAGCAGTGCCAGCACGATCGGCGCGGGAAAGCCGACGAGGACGTCGTACACGTTGATGAGGATCGTGTTCGAGATCACGCGGCCCACGAACAGGCTGTCGAAGAACTGGCGGAACCAGTCCAGGCCGACCCATGGGCTGCCTTCGACACCGGTGGCGGGATTGAAGTCCTTGAACGCGATGACGGCGCCCGCCATCGGCACGTACTGGAACACGATGAAGTACGCCAGTACGGGCGCCAGCATCAGGTAGACGCTGCGGTTGCGCGCCAGTTCGCGGCGGATGCGGGAGAGCTTGTCCATGTCAGGCCGCATTGCGTAGTGGTGCGGCGGCGGTGGACTCGCGCACCACCAGCTCGCAGGGGAATTCGATGCGGTGCTGCTGCCCTTCCGCGTTGTTGATGCGGCGGATCAGCTCAGCCACCGCGGCCTCGCTGATGTCGGCCAGCGGCTGGCGCAACGTCGTGAGGCGCGGATGCAGCAGCGACGCGCTGGGAATATCGTCGAAGCCCACCACCGACACGTGTTCCGGAACGGCGAGGCCGAGCGAATGCGCCGCGTTGATCGCGCCGATCGCCATGTCGTCGTTGGCGGCGAAGATGGCCGTCGGCGGATCGGGAAGGCGCAGCAGCTTTGCGGCGGCCTCGAAGCCGGACCGCTGGCCGAAGTCGCCTTGTGCGACGAGCGTGCGGTCGGTGCGGATGCCGGCCCTGCGCAGCGCCGCCTTGTAGCCGCGCTCGCGCTCCTGGCTCTGGCCCGTGTGCTGCGAACCGGCGATGAAGCCGATGCGGCGGTGGCCGAGTCCCAGCAGGTGCTCGGCCGCGGCCACGCCGCCCGCGTAGTTGGCGCCGCCCACGACGGGCAGGCTCGTATCGGTGCGGCAGTAATTGACGAGGACCGTGGGCTGGCTGCTCGCCTCGAGGAATTCGATATAGCCCTCCGAGAGGCGCGGCAGCACGAACAGCAGGCCGTCGCAGTGATTGCGGATCATCTGCTGCACGCCGCTGCGGGCGGACGCGCCGAGGTCTTCGATGGAGTTGTAGATGATGAGGTCCATGCCGCACTTGCGCAGGTTGACGCTGACGGCGCCGACGATCTCGTTGATCACCGTCGACAGCAGGTCGTTGACCAGCACGCCGATCACGTTCGTGCGGCTGCCCTTCATCATGCGCGCCGACAGGTTGGGCGTGTAGCCCAGTTCGCGCGCGGCGGCCAGCACTTTTTCGCGCGTCTTCTCGGCCACATAGCCTTCCCCGCTCATGGCGCGCGACACCGTCATGACCGACACGCCGGCCTTGCGCGCGACGTCGTGCGACGTGACGTGCGCGGCGCCGCCGCTGTTTTTCGTCTCCGGCATTCCTGGTTCTCCGTCGTGTTTTCTGTTCGAGTCCGTTAACGTTACCAGATTTTTTGAAAACACAACAGACTTTTCGCACATCGTCGAAAAAACCGGCCTTACTCGCCCTGCTGCTGCATCGCCTTCGTCAGCCCGCTCGGCCCGGCCGGCTTCTTCGGCTGCCACACCCACATCAGGCCGCGCACATAGCCGTCGCCTTTCACGCCGGTGTGGTCGAGGCCTTCCATCGTCCACGTCTGCAGCGCGAGGCCTTGATAGTGGCGGCCGGCCAGCTGCTTCTGGAACGCGACGATGGGTTGCTGGAACGCGGGATACTCGATGCTGCCGTGCGAGACGAACATGCGCGCGGCAAGCGCCTTGTGGTCGCGGGCATGTGCCGCATCGACCTTGAACAACGCGCCATGGTCCCAGCCGGCTGCGGGACTGATCGCGATATGGCCGGCGAAGAAGCCCGGCGCCTTGTACGCGGCCGCGATGGCGAACAGGCCGCCCAGCGAACTGCCGGAGATCACGCGGTCGGTCTTCTCGGCGCGAAAGCGGCTCTCGATCAGCGGCGCGACTTCTTTCGTGATGAAGCCGAGGAAGGCATCGGCCTTGCCGGAATCGGCATCGGTCGCCGTGATCGTGTAATCGCGGCGGCGTTCGACGTCATAGTTGCTGCCTGCCGGATACGACAGGCCGACCATGATGAATTCGGGGACCTGGTTATCGTAAATCAGGTTGCCGTAGGTGGCGGTGAGCAGGGGCGTATCCCAATAGGCGTCGAGGAAGTACAGCACCGGATAGCGCTTTTCCGGATGCGCCGCGTAGCCGGACGGCAGCACGACCACCAGTTCGTGCTTTCTACCCGTCGACTGGGACTGCACGGGGATGATCTGCGTGTTCTCCAGGACGAAGTGGCGTTCCCCGGCGGGTTGCTGCGCCCGGGCGGGGATGCTCATGGTCAGCGCCACGGCGCAGACTGCCAACAGCTTTTTCATCGATGTCTCCTTTGTTGTTATAGGGTTCACCGGATGATAGCGCTATCTCGACGTCTTGGGTATGTACATGTCTCTCGCGATATTATTTTTGTTATCGATATCTTATAAATTGGTATTATCGCCGAACAAACTATTCTGCTAACGTCCGGCCCTGATTCCCAGCCATCGACAAGCCAGGAATCCCATGAAAAACACACCCTACCTGGAGACCGTATGAAGTCTTTTCTCGCCACCCTGGCCATTGCGGTACCGCTGGCCCTGTCGAGCTGGGCATGCGCCGCCGACATCGCGCCCAAGCCTTTGTTCCGCGCCCCCGTGTTCGACGGCGCGGCGGATGTGTCCATCGTGTACGACCGCGCCGCCCAACTGTGGAAGATGTTCTATACCAATCGCCGGGCGACGATGAAGCTGCCCGATCCGAACGACGTCGCATGGGTACACGGCACGGCCATCGGCATTGCCGCGTCGCCGGACGGCGTGCACTGGCGCTACCAGGGCACGGCCGATTTTCCCAAGGCGTGTACGGACGTGACGTCGTGGGCGCCCGAGATCTTGTACGAAAACGGCGTCTATCACATGTGGCTCACGGTCGTGCCGGGCATCTTCCACCGGTGGGGCGTTCCCGGGGCGGATGGCCGCATCGAGCACCTGACCAGCACCGACCTGTCCAAATGGGACTGCGAGAGCACCGTCAAGCTGGACACCGGCCGCATGATCGACCCGACCGTCGTCAAGATCGGACAGGGCTACCGCATGTGGTACAAGGACGAGCGCGCCGGCAGCCGGATCCTGGCCGCCGACAGCCGGGATCTGCGCACGTGGAAGAAGGTCAGCGACCAGCCGGTCAATCCGACCAAGGGCGAGGGACCGAAGGTGTTCCGCTTCAAGGGGTATTACTGGATGGTCGTCGACGTGTGGAAAGGCCTGATGGTGCTGCGCTCCGACGATGCGACCCGCTGGACGGAGCAGGAAGGCTACATCCTCGGCGAACCGGGCCGCCACGCAACCGACCGGGCCAAGGGGCAGCATGCGGACGTCGTCGTCGATGGCGACCGCGCGTTCATCTACTACTTCGTCCACCAGGCGAACGAGGCGGAAGCGGCCACGGACCCGCGCTGGAACCAGCGCACGGTCATCCAGGTTGCGGAGCTGGTGTTCAAGGACGGCTGGCTCGAGGTCGATCGCGACAGGGATGTCGCGTTCCGGCTGAAGGCGCCATCGCCCTAGCGCTCAGGCGTCCTTGCCCATCTCCTCGCCCAGCTCGCGCCCGCGCGCGGCCGCCGCCTTCATCGCCGCGACGATGGCCTGCTTGACGCCCGCCGCTTCCATGCTCGTGATGGCGGCATGCGTGGTGCCGCCCTTCGACGTCACGCGCTGGCGCAGCACGTCGACGGGTTCGTCGGATTGCGCCGCCAGCTGGGCCGCGCCGGTGAACGTCGCGAGCGCGAGCGCCTTGCCCTGCTCCGCCGACAGGCCCATCTCCGTGGCCGCCTGCTGCATCGCTTCCAGGAAGTAGAACACGTAGGCCGGGCCGCTGCCCGATACCGCCGTCACCGGATCGATCAGGCTTTCCTCGTCCAGCCACACGGTCTGGCCGACGGCGCGCATGATGCTGTCGGCGGCGTCCTTCTGCGCGGCGCTGACGCCGGCCATCGCCACCATGCCCGTGATGCCCTGCCCGATCAATGCGGGCGTGTTCGGCATCGTGCGCACGATGGCGCCGTAACCGCCGAGCCAGCGCGACAGGTCCGCGCCGCGGATGCCGGCCGCGATCGACAGCAGCAGCGGCTTGTTCGCCAATTGCGATTGCAAATGGACGGCGACGTCGCGCATCTGCTGCGGCTTCACGGCGAGCACGATGACGTCGCTGGCGGCGACGGCCGCGCCGATGTCGGGCGACGTCGTCACGCCATACGTGCCTTGCAGGCGGGCCAGCGCGTCGGCGTTCGGGTCGACGACGTGGATGTCCGCAGGGTGTGCGACCTTGCCGGCCAGGCCGGCGATGAGGGCGGTGGCCATGTTGCCGCCGCCGATGAAACTGATCTTCATGGTGTCCTTTGGATTTTGCGTGCGCGCTGCGCACGCTTGTCTATTCGTAGTGACGCGCGCCGAAAATCGCGCTGCCGATGCGTACGATGGTCGCGCCTTCCAGCACGGCCGATTGCAGGTCGCCGGACATGCCCATCGACAGCGTGTCGAGGTGGATGCCGGCGCGGGCGATGTCCTGCGCGAGCGCGCGCAGGCGCGCGAACGGGACGCGCTGCAGGGCCGGATCGGCCTGCGCTTCCGGGATCGCCATCAGCCCGCGCAGGCGCAGGTTCGGCAGCTGGACGACGGCCTTGGCCAGGTCGAGCAGCTCCTCCGGCTTCGCGCCACTTTTGGTGGCTTCGCCGCTGATGTTCACTTGCAGGCAGATGTCGAGCGGCCCCAGTTCAGGCGGGCGCTGCTCGGACAGGCGCTGCGCGATTTTCAAACGTTCGACCGTGTGCACCCACTGGAAGCTCGTCGCGATCGGGCGTGTCTTGTTGCTCTGGATCGGGCCGATGAAATGCCATTCCAGCGTCATGCCGGGTCGCGCTTTTGCCACAGCGGCGATCTTCTCGACGCCTTCCTGCACATAGTTTTCGCCGAACGCGCGCTGGCCGGCGTCGATCGCTTCCAGCACGGCTTCCGCGGGAAACGTCTTCGAAACGGCCAGCAACTGGACCGTGGATCGGGGCCGGTGTGCGGCCTCGCAAGCGGCCTGGATTGTCGCTTCGACAGCTTGCAAGTTGGCTGCGATTGTGGACATAATGGTTTTCTACAGGAAATATTTTTCGGTTACACGGGTGCTTCAAAAGCCCAAGGATTATAAATGGACATCTCTGAGCTGCTCGCTTTCTCGGTCAAGAACAAAGCCTCCGACCTGCACCTGTCGGCCGGCCTGCCGCCGATGATCCGCGTGCATGGCGACGTACGCCGCATCAACCTGCCGCCGCTGGAGCACAAGGACGTGCACGGCATGATCTATGACATCATGAACGACGGCCAGCGCAAGCAGTACGAAGAGATGCTGGAGTGCGACTTCTCGTTCGCGATCCCCGGCCTCGCGCGCTTCCGCGTCAACGCGTACAACCAGGAACGCGGCGCCGCCGCCGTGATGCGGACGATTCCGTCCAAGATCCTGTCGCTGGAAGAGCTGAACGCGCCGAAGATCTTCGCCGACCTGGCGATGAAACCGCGCGGCCTCGTGCTCGTGACGGGTCCGACCGGCTCCGGCAAGTCGACCACGCTCGCCGCGATGATCAACCACCTGAACGAAAACGAGTACGGCCACATTCTGACGATCGAGGACCCGATCGAGTTCGTGCACGAATCGAAGAAGTGCCTGATCAACCAGCGCGAAGTGGGCCCGCACACGCTGTCGTTCAACAACGCGCTGCGCTCGGCGCTGCGCGAAGACCCGGACGCGATCCTCGTCGGCGAGCTGCGCGACCTGGAGACGATCCGCCTCGCGCTGTCCGCCGCCGAGACGGGCCACCTCGTGTTCGGCACGCTGCACACCTCGTCGGCCGCGAAAACCATCGACCGTATCGTCGACGTGTTCCCGGCCGAAGAAAAGGAGATGGTGCGCGCGATGCTGTCGGAATCGCTGCAGGCCGTGATCTCGCAGACGCTGCTGAAAACGAAGGACGGGTCGGGCCGCGTGGCCGCGCACGAGATCATGATCGGCACGCCGGCCATCCGCAACCTGATCCGCGAAGCGAAGATCGCGCAGATGTATTCCGCGATCCAGACCGGCTCCAACGTCGGCATGCAGACGCTGGACCAGAACCTGACGGACCTCGTGCGCCGCAACGTGATCTCGTCCTCGGCCGCACGCTTCGCCGCCAAGATCCCCGAAAACTTCCCCGGCTAACTGAATAAAGACCACGACGATGGAACGCGACCAGGCCACCAAATTCATGTTCGACCTGCTGCGCCTGATGGTCAGCAAGGGCGGCTCCGACCTGTTCATCACGTCAGGCTTTCCGCCGGCGATGAAGATCGACGGCCGCATGACGCCCGTGTCCAGCCAGGCCTTGAGCGCGTCGCACACGGCCGACCTGGCGCGCGCCATCATGAACGACAAGCAGGCCGCCGGCTTCGAACTGACGAAGGAAGCCAACTTCGCCATCAGCCCGGGCGACCTGGGACGCTTCCGCGTCTCCGCCTTCATGCAGATGGGCGCCGTGGGCATGGTGCTGCGCGTGATCACGACGACGATCCCGAAGTTCGAAGACCTCGACCTGCCGGACGTGCTGAAGGACGTGATCATGACCAAGCGCGGCCTCGTGATCATGGTCGGCGCCACGGGCTCCGGCAAATCGACGACGCTCGCGACGATGGTCGGCTACCGCAACGAGAACAGCCACGGCCACATCATCACGATCGAGGACCCCGTCGAATTCGTCCACCCGCACAGGAACTGCGTGATCACGCAGCGCGAGGTCGGCGTCGACACGGACAGCTTCGAGGCGGCGCTGAAGAACTCCCTGCGCCAGGCGCCGGACGTGATCCAGATCGGAGAAATCCGCGACCGCGAGACGATGGAACACGCGATCGCGTTCGCCGAGACGGGCCACTTGTGCCTGGCCACCTTGCACGCGAACAGCTCGAACCAGGCGCTGGACCGCATCATCAACTTCTTCCCGGAAGAGCGCCGCCAGCAGCTGCTGATGGACTTGTCGCTGAACCTGAAGGGCCTGATCTCGCAGCGCCTCATCCCGAAGAAGGAAGCGAAGGGCCGCGTGGTCGCGATGGAGATCCTGCTGAATTCGCCGCTGATCTCGGACCTGATCTTCAAGGGCGAAGTCCACGAGATCAAGGAGATCATGAAGAAGTCGCGCGAGCTGGGCATGCAGACCTTCGACCAGGCCCTGTTCGACCTGTACGAGGCCGACAAGATCACCTACGAGGACGCGCTGCGCAACGCGGATTCCGTGAACGATCTGCGCCTGAATATCAAGCTCAACAGCAAGAACGCGAAGAACCGCGACTTCTCGGCGGGGACCGAAACGCTCGGTCTCGTCTGATTCGGGGCGGCAAGTCGGCAACGGCTTGCCACGTCCGTCGTTGTTAGACAACAAATTCCCTAACATTTATTGAGCAATTCCAATAAGCATAGTGACGCTTGTACCTACGAGCGTCAAAAATGTTAGCGCTTTTCATACTGAAATCGATATCAAACTCCGGCAAAAAGTCATTGGATTGTTCTGGGCTCTCATCAATAAGATCAAATCAATGCTCGACATAACCATAACTTTCTCAGGAGACAATATGTCGTTTTACACCTCCAAGGGCCGCCGGAACACGGCCCAACCCCCGCTCCAGCTCAAATTGTGCGTGCTCGCCCTGACCGGCGCCGGCCTGCTCAGCAGCGCCTCGGTGTGGGCGCAAGCGGCCGCCGAAACGACGGAGCCGACCGACACCGCGACCGTGGTCGTCACGGGCGTCAGGGCATCGCTGATCAAGAGCCTCGCGATCAAGCGCACCAACGACCAGGTCGTGGAATCGATCGTTGCCGATGACATCGGCAAGCTGCCCGATAACAATGTCGTCGAGGCGCTGCAGCGCGTGACGGGCATCCAGGTCACCAACCGCGCCGGCGGCGAAGTCGGCACCTTGTCCATCCGTGGCCTGCCCGACGTCCAGACCACCTGGAACGGCCGCACTATTTTTACCGCATCGGGCACGCAGGTCGCGCTCCAGGACATTCCCTCGACCCTGGTGCGCCAGATCGACGTCTACAAGACGCGCGACGCCAGCCAGCTGGAAACCGGCATTGCAGGCCAGGTCGACGTCAAGTCGCTGCGGCCGTTCGATTTCAAGGGTTCGAAAGTGTCGCTGTCGGCGCGTGAAACCTATCTCGATCCCGCGAAAAAGGCGAACCCGCAGCTCAGCGGCATGTTGAGCAACCGCTGGGAAACCGGCGCCGGCGAATTCGGTGCCCTGGTCAATCTGTCGGATACCAAGACGAAATACCGCAATGAAAGCGTGACGCCGGGTGCCATGGTGCCGTTCGTCAGCCCGAATGCCGCCGAGGATCCCGCAGGTTACACGCCCTTGCAGCGCGTCTTCGACAACAATATCTGGACGCCTGGTACCCATACCGGCCTGCCGATGGCAGCGGGTTCGACCCTGAATTTCAACGGCAAAGCGTATCCTTATTACCTGGCGCGCGACGCCGTTTTCCAGAGCGACGTCCACGGGGAGCGTGAACGTCCTGCCGCCAATATCGCCTTGCAGTGGAAACCGAACAGCGATTCGGTCTACACCTTCGAATCGATGTACAACGGTTATCGTGACAAGTCCTTCAACCGGTTGCTGTTCAGCTTCGTCGACTGGTGGGGGGATCTCGGCAGCAATCCTGCCGGGTCGATCACGACGTTCCCGGGAACGAACGTCATCAAGAGCCGTACCGTCAATAACGTCTATGGCTTCAACAGCGGCGACTACACCACGTCGGCAACCGATTCCTACGTGTATGCCCTGAACGGCAAGTGGAACGTTGGCGACCGCCTGAAGCTGGACGGTGACCTGTCGTACCAGACCAGCACCTATCACTCGGAATTCACGGCCACCCGGATCGATCGCGTTGCACCGTCCATCAACGTCGCCTTCAATGACGGCAACAACAACACGGCGTTCCATTTCAACAACGATGCCGACCTGGCCAACCCGGCCAAGTGGAATGTTGCGCAGTTCTACGATAACGCCAACCGCAACAAGGGCAGCGCCGCGACGGCCAGTCTGGCGGGCGTCTTCGATGCCGACTGGGGTGCGCTGCAGACGATCCACTTCGGCGTGCGCTTCGACGACCGCAAAGCGTCCGAGGCCAACCGGACGCAATCGGCCACCTTGAACCGCAACCTCGCCTCGCTGGGTCCGGAGTATGCCTCGACCAACGCGAACTTCGGCACGGCCATCTCGGACGTTCCGCGGTCATGGGTCGAGCCCAATGCCTACTACATCCGCGACCATATCGACGACTGGCGTACGCTCTATCACTCGGCCGATGCGAACTTCCAGACGACGGACAAACTGAGCCTGCAGAAGACGTTCGAGGTCGATGAAAAGACGACCAACCTCTTCCTGATGGGGAATACCCAGAACGAACTGTTCGGCCATAGCCTGCGCGGCAATTTCGGCGTGCGCTACGTCAAGGTCAAGACCGACATGACCTTCTACAAGGTGGATGCCACCACCAAGGCGGTCACGCCGTCCGGTGCCAGCAAGTCGACCAACAAGTTGCTGCCCAGCATGACCCTGATTTACGACCCATCCAAGGACGTCGTGCTGCGCTTCAACTATGGTGAAACGCTGCGCCGCCCGGGCTTCGGTGCCCTGAATCCTATCCTGCAACTCGGTGACGACGTGTCGAAGGTGGGTTATGGCTCGGGCAGCGGCGGCAATCCGGACCTGAAACCGACGCGCGCCAAGAACCTCGACCTGACGGCTGAGTGGTATTTCCAGAAGGACAGCGCAATCTACGGCACGCTGTTCAATCGCAAGATCGACGGCCTGGTCGTGGACTTGCGGCACAGGGTGCACGTCGATCCGGCGAACGACCCGTTCCGCAACTCGACCTCGGGCGGCGACCATACGAACGGCTACGACTACGTCATCAATTCGCCGACCAACGCCTCCAACGGCAAGATCAGTGGCGCCGAGCTCGGCCTGATCTACTTCCCGAAAGGGCTGCCGGGCCTGCTGGACGGTCTGGGATTCCAGGGCAGCTATACGCGACTCCACTCGTCGCAGAACGTGCCTGACGCCAATGATGCCGGCGTCATCGTCTCCCAGCTCGAGACACCGTTCTTCGGCGTGTCCAACAGCTCCTACAACGCCACCCTGGCGTACGAAAAGGGCCCGGTCAGTGCGCGCTTGTCCTATGTCTGGCGCTCCGGCTTCCTGGCCGCCAACGAAGCCGCCTTGTTCGCCAATCCGATCGGTATCTGGCGTCATCCGGAAAAGAGCGTGGACATGCAGGTCTCGTACAAGGTCAACGACAACATGTCGATCGATATCAGCGGTGTCAACCTGACCAACGAAGTGCAGCAGCAGTACTACCACTTCGGCAACGCGGGTAACGCGCAAGTGAGCAATTTCGGTACGCTCCAGATCGGACGCTCGGTCTCGGCTGCCATCCGCTGGAAGATGTAAGCCCCGGCGCTCAGGAAGGCCCCGCTAGCCGGACAGGGCGTTGCTCGGTTCATACCCGCAACGCCCGACCGTTCAACACGGACAAAGGCCACCTGCAGTGCCTGGCGTTCACGTGCCGCCAGTTCTCCGACAAGCTGCCGGGCTTCCTGGGCGGCTTCGGCGTGGAAGCCGACTACACGTAGACATTGGACGGTTCGCTCAGCGACAAGATCACCCGGACCTGTCGATCACCCTGACCGGCACGAACCTGCTGAATTACAAGTACGTGGACTACTGGAACGACCAGAACCTCTACCTGCGCGACACCCGCCGCCACGACCGCACCACCGGCCTGTCGCTGAACTGGAAGCACTGACCGGCTCTCCACGATACCCGCGGGCAGCCGCTGCCTCCGAGTGTCTCTCAGCTCGCTGCGCCAGTCCATGCGAGCTTTTTACGCCCTGCCTCGCGCAGGGCGTTTTTTCATGCGCGCGGCAAGACGGCCCACTGCTGCACGAGGCCGACGAGGTGCACCACCCCGTACGCAAAGCAGATCACCGAACTCCACACGACGAACGGCGTCACCCTGCCGCCCCTGGCGAGTACCAGCGGCGCGAACGCGACCCCGCGCACGAGATACACGGCCGTGATGCCCACCAGCGCCGCCTTCGGGAACGGCAGTCCCGTGACGATGCCCGCCCCCGCCAGCGCATACGCCGACCAGGTGAACAGCACGGCGGCGATGCCCAGCGTGACGATGGCCGGATACGACCGCCCCTGCGCCGCCGCCCGCGCGAGGCGCTCGCCGGCGCCGAAGAAGCGGTACCACGCGGGACCGCCGGCGATGATGCCCAGGTGGAGCAGCGCCGCGACGGCGCTGAGCAGCGCGCCGACGGCCAGGGGAATGTTCACGGTGGTCTGCATGCTGCCCTCCTTTGCCGTACACTGTTGCACTCGAATTAACGCCAGATTACAGGAGACTCCGATGAACGTGTTCGACTTCCAGGCCACTTCCCTCGACGGCAAACCGGTCGACCTGGCCCGGTACCGCGGCAAGGTCCTCCTCATCGTCAACACCGCCAGCAAATGCGGCTTCACGCCGCAATACCAAGGCCTCGAGACCCTGTACCGCGAACTGCACCCGCGCGGCCTGGAAGTGCTGGGCTTCCCCTGCAACCAGTTCGGCAGCCAGGAACCGGGCAACGAAGCGGAGATCGGCGCGTTCTGCGAAAAGAACTACGGCGTGCATTTCCCCATGTTCGCGAAGGTCGACGTCAACGGCGACGCCGCGCACCCGTTGTTCAAGCACCTGAAACAAGCGGCACCCGGCGTGCTGGGGACGGAAGGCATCAAGTGGAACTTCACCAAATTCCTCGTCGGCCGCGACGGCAGCGTGCTGCATCGGTATGCGCCGCAGACCAAGCCGGAAGACATCGCCGGCGACATCGAGAAGGCGCTGCAGCAGTAAGACTGCCGTCGCTCAGCGCTGCGGCACGATCCGCACCGCCAGCCCGCCACCCGGCGCCAGCCGCACATTGATCGCATCCGTCGCCGTCACGGTCTTCGTCTCGGTGACGAGATCGAACCGGTGCGCGTTGCGGTAATCGGCCTGCTCGCCATCGCGGTAGATCTCGGCCACGTACTGCCTGCCCTGATCCAGGAAGGCCAGCGGCACGGCCACCGTGCGCGCCGTGCCGTCCGTGACGGCGCCGACATACCATGCGTCCGAATGACGGTCCTTGCGTGCGATGGTCGCGTACTCGCCGACGGCGCCGTTCAGCACGCGCGTGTCGGCCCAGTCGGTCGGCACGTCGCGGATGAATTTGAAGGCGGCCGGATACTTGGCGTAGTTCTCCGGCAGATCGGCCGCCATCGCGATCGGCGAATAGATCACGACGTAGTTGGCGAGCTGCTTGGCCTGCGTCGAATTGAACGTCTTGCCGCCCGCGCCGACGAGGCTTAACACGCCCGGCGTGTAATCCATCGGGCCGCTCAACATGCGCGTGAACACGAGTTTCGCTTCGTGGTCGGCGGCATTCGGCGGCTCGCCCCACGCGTTGTATTCGACGCCGCGCGCACCCTCGCGCGCGAGCCAGTTCGGATACGTGCGGCGCAGGCCCGTGTCCTTCACGGGTTCGTGCGTGTCGATGGCGATGCGGTAGCGCGCGGCCTCCATGACGGCCTTGACGAAATGGCGCACGCCTTCCTGCGAATCGTAGTTCCCGTAATGGACCTTGCCGTCCGGGCCCGCGAACTGCATCGTGCCCGCTTCGTGCACATAGCCCGACTTGATGCTGTCCACGCCCAGCTTCGCATCCAGCTTGTACGCCGCATCCATCTGCTTCTCGTAGGCAGCGACGTTGCCGCCCGTCTCGTGGTGGCCGATCAGGCGGACGCCCTTCTCTTTCGCGTATGCCGCCAGCGCGGGAAAGTCGAAGTCGGGGTAAGGCTGCGTAAAACTGAAGTCGGCGCCGCCGTGGCCCCAATCGCTTTCCCAGCCGCGGTTCCAGCCCTCCACCAGCACACCGCGGAAGCCGTTCGCGGCGGCGAAGTCGATGTAGCGCTTGACGTTCGCCGTGTTGGCGGCATGCTTGGGCCCCGCGTTCCACGTCCCTTTGTTGAGGTGCATCTCCCACCACACGCCGACGAATTTCGACGGGTGCACCCACGATACGTCGCCGAGTTTATTCGGCTCGTTCAGGTTCAGTTCCAGGTCCGACATGTACAAGCCCGCCGCATCGTCCGCGATGCGCAGCGTGCGCCATGGCGTCGCGAACGCGCCGTGGCGCACGACGGCTGCGCCAAGCGCCGACGGCGCCAGCTGCGCGCGCAGCTTCTGGCCCTCGACCTTGCGGATCCACATCGTCGCGTAGTCGACCAGCGCGGCTTCGTGGAAGGCGATGTGCGTACCGTCATCGAGGCGGAGCGTGAGCGGCGTGTTGGCCGTGCCGATTTCCTTGAGCGGCACCTTCTCGATGATCTGTTCGAGGCCGGACAATTCGCCGGCCGGGATCCACCACGCCGTCGCCGGCTGCGCGACGGCAAATTCCGTCAGCTCGTCCGTAATGGCGACGTCGCGCAGCGCCGGCTGGTCGGGGAATTCGTAGCGGAAGCCGACGCCGTCGTCGTAGATGCGGAAGACGATGGCCAGGCGGCGGTTCGCGCGGTTCTTCTGCTCGACGTCGACACGCAGCTCGCGGTAGTGGTTGCGCACGTAGCGGCGCTCGCCCCACGGCTGTTCCCACGTGTCGTCATGGTCGCTGACGCGCTTGTCCTTCAAGGTAAAACCGCCGTCCAGCTTGGGCGCGTTGGCCAGGTTGAAGCCGAGGCGCGAAGGCGCGATGATGTCCTTGCCCTTGCGCTTGATGTCATAGGCCAGCTTGCCCATGCCGTCGAGCTGGACGTCGACGGTGAGCACGCCGCCGGGCGAGCTTGCCGCGGCCACGACGGTTTGCGCCCAGATGGCGGGTGCCGCCATGTAGCTCGTAAACATCGCGGCCAGCGCGAGGAGACGGACACGCATCATTACACTCCGTGAGGCCAGACGCCGCCGCGGCAATCCGGCAAGATTGAGGAGATGTAATATTACTACACACCTATCCTGTCGGTGCGATGTCCGGACGCCCCGCTACGAACCCTGCAATTGCGAAATCCGGCAGTGCGGCTGACAAAATCAGGCAGGCCTCTTGACCGGTGAATCCGCTTGATCCTACCTTCGTAAAGTCAAAAACGACAATTGATCATCAAGGCCGCGAGTATGAGCACGACGCAAAGAAAAGCGATATTGGCGATGTTGCTGGAATCAAAGAAGCGTTCGACGTCATGGCCAGGTTTGCCCAGGCTCATTTAGGGCATGCTGCGACGCGCGGATGCCCCGCTCGCCCAGCGGGCTTCATGAACGCGAGCAGGTTGCCGCCGAGGACCAGCGCAACGCCGCCAACCGCCGGCAACGTCCACTGATAGCCCTCGAGCACGGTCGACACGCTCAACGCCACGACGGGAAACAGCACCGTCGAGTACGCCGCGCGGTCGGGTCCGATGCGCCCGACCAGCACCAGGTACGCCGTGAAAGCAATCACGGAACCGGGGACGGCAAGGTAGAACAGCGCGCCCAGGTAGCGCGGACTGTCGTCGATCGTGAACGGCATGCCCAGCAACAGCGCACCGCCGCCGACGATGGTCGAGCCGATCAGCATGGCCCAGGTGTTGGTCAGCAGCGGGGTCAGCCCGAGCGCCTGCATCCGGGTCGACAGCAGGTTACCCGTCGAAAAACACACGGTGCCCAACAGCGCCAGGGCCAGCCCCAGCAGCATGCCCTGGTCGCGCCAGTGACCCTGCATCTGCGGCAGGAACAACAGCCCGATGCCCGACAGGCCGAGCAAGGAGCCGATCAGCACCTGGCGCCGTATCGGACGTTGCATGAACAGGCGTAGGTTGATCGCGTTCCAGATCGGCGCGGTCGAAAACACCACGGCGACCAAGCCGCTGGGGACCCACTGGCTCGCGTAATAGAAGCACAGGAAGTTACAACAGAACAGAGCGACGCCTTGGGCCAGCAGGTAGCGCCATGCCTGACGCGGCGGCCACACCGGCCGGCGCGTGCCGAGCAGGAACAGGAACAGCACGGCGGCCGCGATCCAGAAACGGTAGGCGATCGACACCGGGGCCGCGACGACGCCGAGCTGGAATTTGATCGCGATCCAGGTCGTGCCCCAGATGACGACGGTGAGCAGGTAAAGAAAGGTATTCATGCCGCCATGGTCGGCGCAGGCGCCGGCGCCGACTTGTCTGATCTTGCGCACTTTCTCTGCCCGGCCGGACCACGTCACGGACGCATGCTAGACTTTTCGCATGCACTCCCGTCCCGCTCCCATCTCGCACGCCGTGTTCGACACCATGTGCGGCACCGACGCCACGCTCGAGCGATTCGTCTGGCTGGGCGACGGCATGGCGGCGGCGATCTGGCAGCGCGAAACCGACGAAGCGCTGACGGTCTACGCCCGGCCCGGCCACCATACCCTCTCCTGCTACCTGGGGGGCGGCTACCGCACCGAGCGCAGCGGCGCGCCCAGGCAGTATGGGGCGCCGCAGCGTCTGTGCACGCTGCCGGACGATCATGAATCGGAATGGGTGGTGCGCGACCACTTGCGCCTGCTGCACGTCTACTTCATGCCGGCGCATTTCACGCGCCGGGCGGTGGTGGAACTGGACCGCGAACCGCGCGAGATCACCCTGGCCGACCGCACCTATTTCGAAAACCCCGGCTTGCTGCGGCTGTGCCAGTCGCTGGTCGGCATGCCGTGGGAAGGCGCCGACAATCTGCTGCGCGCCAACGAGATCACCCACGACACACTGAGCGAGCTGCTGCGCTCGCAAGGCGTCCTGCGGCGTGAGCCGCGGCGCAAGGGCGGCCTGGCGCCCGTGATGCGCCGCCGGCTGGCCGAGTACATCGACGCGAACCTGGCGCGGCCCATCACGCTGGGCATGCTGGCGCAACTGGCCTGCCTGTCGGAATTCCATCTTGCGCGCATGTTCCGCGTATCGTTCGGCATGCCGCCGTCGGCCTGGATCGCCCAGCGCCGCGTCGACCTGGCCTGCACGCTGTTGAAGAGCACTGCCCTGCCGTTGCAGCAGATCGCCGATCTGTGCGGCTATGCCGACCTGTCGCACCTGGGACATCGCTTCCGCGCTGCGCTGGGCACCTCGCCGCGGCGCTATCGGCAGGCCACGGCGGGTTAGACTCCGGCCGGATCGAACGCCGCGACGATATCGACAAGCTGTTGCCGGACCCAGACATGGGCAGGGTCGCCGTGGAAGCGCTCGTGCCAGATCATGGCGGGCGCCAAGGGCGCAACGGGCAGCGGCACATCCAGGAGCACGATCGGGAGCTTGTCCGCGAGCCGGCGCGCCAGGCGGCTCGGCAGCGTGAGGATCATGTCGCTGTCCGCCACCAGCATCGCGCCGGCGATAAAGTGCGGAACGCGCAGCGCGACGCGGCGGGCGAGTCCCCGTGCCGCGAGGGCGACGTCGACCGCACTCTCTCCCAGGCCCGATATGGTCACGGTAACGTGGCGCAGGCTCACATAACGTTCCAGACTGAGCCCGCCCGCCACGCCGGGATGGCCGGCCCGCACCACGCACACGAAGTGGTCGGTGTACAAGCCGCGTCGGTAGAGGCTCCCCGGCAGGTCCTCGAACATGCCCAGCGCCAGATCGACAGTCCCATGCTCGACGAGCCGCACATTGTCCCCGGCCGGTTGTGCGATATGGAGACCGAGTGCAGGCGCGTATTGCTCGAAGCGGGCGACCAGGCCGGCCAGGACCACCAGGCTCAGATGATCGTGCGCGGCGATCGTGATCCGTCCCGTCGCGGAAGCAGGATCGAAGACGGCAGGCGCCACGATACCGCGGGCATCGTCCAGCAACCTGGCCACCCGGCCCGCCAGCACGTCGCCGCGCGGCGTCAGTTCCAGCCCGAGCTTGCCACGGACGACCAGGCGATCGCCCAGCATCGTGCGCAGCCGCGCCAGCGCGCGGCTGGCGGCCGGCTGGCTCAAGCCCAGGTGCAAGCCCGCCCGGGTGACGCTGCGCTCCCGGACGAGCGCGTCGAACAGTTTCAACAGGTTGAGGTCGACCGAAGACAAATCCACTTGGCGCATTTTCACTATGACTTTCATGCCATTGTTGCATGTCGAGCAATCATGCACTCTTCCGGTTCAACTTAACAGGAGATTTTCGATGACTGCTTCCTCCGCCGTCCCGTACGCCGTGTTCGGCGTAACCGGCCGCACCGGCGCCGCTGCGGCCGATGCCCTTTTGCGCGCCGGTCACCGGGTACGCGTCGTCGTGCGCGACCCGGCCAAGGGCCGCCCGTGGGCCGAACGCGGTGCAGAGATCGCGGTAGCCGACCTGACGGACCTGGCCTCGATGACCTTGGCGCTCAGCCGGGTCCAGGGCGCCTATGTCGTCAACCCCCAACAGTACAACCTCGACGACCTGTTCGAGCGGGCCGGCCTGATTGCCGCAACCACGGCGCACGCGGCGGTTGCGGCGCGCGTGCCCAGGCTCGTCGCCCTGTCCTCGGTGGGCGCCGACCGCGAGACCGGAGCGGGATGGATAGACATGAACCGCATGTTCGAGCAGCGCCTGGGAGAAGCGGGTGTTCCCGCCACCTTCCTGCGCGCGGCCTATTTCATGGAAAACTGGGCCCCGATGGTCGGACAGGCCGTGCGCAGCGGCGCCCTGCCGACGTTCCTGGCGCCGTCGGCGCGTCGTATCCCGATGGTGGCCATGCAGGATGTCGGCAGCGCCGCGGCCGCATTGCTGCAGGAAGATACGACGGAGAGCCGCATCGTCACGCTCGCGGGACCCGAGGACTACGCCCCGGACGATGTCGCCGCCATCGTCGCGGCCACGCTCGGGAAGGTGGTCGACGTGGCGGTGCTGCCGGAAGCAACGTGGCCCGCCGCGCTGGCCGATGCCCGGTTCTCGAAGGCCGCGCTGGCCGGTTTCACCGACATGACCCGCGGTCTCAATGGCTCGCATATCGACATTAAGAGCGATCCCTGCGCAGCCGCATGGACGGGAACGACGCCGCTGGAACGCGTCATCGGCGCACTGGCGCGGCGCCGGCGCTGCTAGGCCACATTCAACCCCAGCGCCCGCACCAGTTCCGCCGCCTGGCGCGTGGAGATGGTGGCGCCGGCGAACTGCTTCGCATTCGAGAGCTTCAATCCGCCCAGATCGGCCTCGCGCAAGTCGGCCGCATCGAAGCGGGTGTCCTTGATGTGCGCATCGCGCAGGCTGCAGCCTTCTTCGAACACGGCGTCGCGGAAGTCGCAGCCGGACAGGTCGGCATCCGCGAAATCCAGACCGCGCAACGCCGCCTTGCGGAACGACATGCGGCGCAGGTCGGCGCCGACGAGCAGACAATCTTCGAACGACAGCCCCAGCTGGCTCACGTCCTCGAAGCGCGCGCCCGTCAGCTTGCAGCTGCGGAACGCGACGGACGCCAGCTTGGCGCGGCGCCAGCCCGCGTTGTTCAGGTCACAGGCCTCGAAGCGCGCGTCGACCAGGTCGGCCGATTCGAAATCGGCATGGCCGCCGCGGCAGCGCTGCCAGCGCGTGCGCGCCAGGTTGGCGGCATAGAACGACACGTCGGCCAGCGCGCAGCGGGTCAACACGCAATCCTGCAGGTTCAGGCGCGACAGATCGGCGCCGGTCAGGTCGCAATCTTCGAGGACCAGCAGCGTGTCGTCCGTCAGCAGTGCTTCGATGCGTGCGCGGTCGGCGGATTCGCCGCGCAAGGTGATGGTGGCTCGGGACATGATACGGCAATGAGATCGGAAGAGCGCAGCATACACGCCCGCGCGGCCGGGCGCAGCCCCGTTTGAAGGGGTTGTCTACGCCCGCCGCATCGCCTTACTTGACGTAAGGCCAGCCGTCCGACGTGAAGCCGAGCGTATTGATGCCCAGCGTGGCGCGGCCGCCGTTGTTGCCGTCGTAGTAGTGGTACACATAGGTCGGCGCGTTGTTGTTGCCGGCATCGGTGAACACGCTGCCGCCGCCCGGGCCGATGATGTTGCCGTGGGTGCTGAGCAGGATGGTGCCGCCGCCGGCCGTGAGCGCGACGCCGCCACGGTCCACGTAGGGCCCGGTCACGCTGGCCGAACGGCCCACGATGGTGCGGTAGGTGCTGCTGGTGCCGTTGCAGCAGGCATTGATCGGCGCGAAGTAATAGTAGTAGCCGTTGTAGTAGTAGATGAACGGCCCCTCCTCGCCCGCCGACGGATTGCCGCGTTGCGCCAGCGTGGTCACGGTGGTATTCGTCTTCGATTGCAGGCCGGTGGCAGGGTCCAGTTGCATCAGATGGGTGCCGTCGCTCCACGAGCCCCAGGCCATCCACCAGTTGCCGCTGGCGTCCTTGAACGGCGCGGGGTCGATGGCGTTGTCGCTGGTTGCCCAGAAGCCGGACGCCGGCTGGGTGGTCGTGCTCGTCCACGACCTGGTGACGAAGCCCTTGTCGGTCCACGGACCCGCCGGCGACGAACTGGTGGCCACGCCGATGACGGCCTCCGCCCCGGTGCTGGGCAGATAGGGAATCGAATAGTACTGGTAGTAGGTGCCGTTCGAGACCAGCAGGCTGGGCGCCCAGACGTCGGTGTTGGCGCCATTGTTCCAGCCCTTCGGCGTCTGCAGGCCGTCCCAGGAACTGAAGTCCGGGCCGATCGACGGGCAGTTCGGCGCATAGCCGCCCATTTGCGCGCTGGTGCAGCTCGTGTACATCGTGAAGTTGGTACCGTCGGGCGACGTGGCGACCGTCTGGTGCGAACCGTACAACCAGTATTTGCCGCTGGCGTCGCGCAGCATGAACGGGTCATGCACATAGATGCCGTTGCCGGCGACGGCGCGCGGTGCGGGATAAGGACTCACCTGCGTATTCACCAGCTGCCACTCCTGGCAGGTACAGTTGGTCAGCCCCCACTGGTCGATGGTGGCCATGGTCGACGTACTCGCCATGTACACTTCCAGGTACTTGCCGCTGTTGACGTTCTGGATCAGGAAGTTGCCGTCCGCCGCCTGGGTGACGGTCCACAGGTGATCGGACGTGCCGTTATCGGACCATTGCACGATTTGCGCGCCGTCGGCGGTGGAGGCATTGCTCACGCCCAGCACCTGGTGCGTCAGCATGTTCTCGATGTTGTACTGTCCGTTCCCCATCGGCATGAAGTGCCACAGGTGATCGGTCGTGCCGTTGTCGGTCCACTGGACCACTTTCGAACCCGCGGCCTGGCTGGCGCCATCGATGCCCAGCACCAGACCGCTGTTGACGTTCTTGATCTTGTACTGGACGCTCGTGTTGATGGTGATGGCCGCGTGCGCCGAAAAAGCCATACAGGCCAGGCCGGCCAGCATGGCGAGACAGGAAAGTAGACGTTTCATGGAGGCTCCGCTGAGGTGTACTGCGAATGCAGTCTACTCATCGGCAACGGAGCGCACCAATCGTATTTATGTCGCGCCCAATACTCGATTCGATATCGCGATGTCGCGATATCGGGCACCGGTCAGCGCGTCTCGACGCGCGCCGACGCGTGGATCGTGCAGCCGCGGTGCACGTTCTCCAGGAAGCGCAGCGCTTCGTCCAGCCGGCAGGCCGGCGGCAGCAGGCGGCCCAGCGATTCGTCGTCGGCGATGCGATCGATGCCATACGCGATCGCGCGCGAGATGTCGCGCGCCTCGCGGCCGTCGCTGTTGTACAGGGCGTCGTACACGCCGACCTCTTCCCACAGCGGCACATAGCCGGGACTGATGCTGTCCTGGAAGGCGACGGACGGCGCCGCATCCTCGTCCTTGGATATCAGCCGAAACACGAAACTCACGATCCACTCCATCGATCTTTGAAACAGGGCGCCGATGCTACCACGGCACGCCGGCTTTTTCAGTCGGCCACCGTGGCAACCGTGCCGACGGCCTGCAGCGGGGCCTTGGGCGACGCCGTCGTGCTCAGCGTGAACTGGATCTTGCGGCGCGCGCCGGGCTTGGCCCACGTGTAGACGACGGTACGCGTCTTGCCGTCGACGGCCGGCTTGCCGCGTCGCGCGACGAGCCCTTTCGGCGCATCCTTCACCATCGCGATGAAACGCCGCTCCGCCTCGGCCGCGTTCGTGCGCCGCGCGTGCACCATGCACGCATTGTTGTTCGCGCCGATCGCCAGCACGAAATTCCCCATCTGCCCCTTGTACGGCACGGGCCACGCATCGCCGTCGACCTTGCCCGTGAAGAGCTTGGCGCCGTCCGGCGCCAGTTTCGGCACCTGGTCGTGCAGGAGCTTCGCGTGGAACGCACCGAGGTCAGCGAAATGCTTCATGCACAGGCTGACATACATGCCCATGAAGCCGACGCCGTCGTCATCCGGGCCGGCGGCATGGGCCGGAACGCTCGCCAGCGCGATGACGGCGGCGGCGATGCGGCGCCTCATGCAGGCACGCCCGCCAGCGCGCGGTCGACGAGCTCGATCCAGTGCGTCACGGGCACGGTCGTCCCCGACTGCAGATGCGAGATGCAGCCGATGTTGGCGGACACGTATTCTTGCGCGCCCGTCGCTTCCAGATTGGCCAGCTTGCGGTCGCGCAGCTGGTGCGCGATCTCGGGATGCAGCACGGAATAGGTGCCGGCCGAACCGCAGCACAGATGGCTTTCCGCGCACAGCACGACGTCGACGCCGGCCGCGCGCAGCACGCCCTCGACCTTGCCGCGGATCTGCTGGCCGTGCTGCAAGGTGCAAGGCGGGTGGAACGCGACGTGCTCGCGGATGCGGCCCGACAGCAGACCGGCGATCTCCCCTTCGAAATCGCACATCACTTCCGACAAATCCTTCGTCAGCGCCGCGATGCGCGCCGCCCTCAAAGCGTACGCGTCGTCGTGCGCGAGCAGGTGGCCGTAATCCTTCACGGTCACGCCGCAGCCGGACGCCGTCATCACGATGGCCTCGACCTGGCCGCTCTCGACATACGGCCACCACGCGTCGACGTTGCGGCGCATGTCGTCGAGCCCGCCGTCCTGGTCGTTCATGTGGAAGCGCACGGCGCCGCAGCAGCCGGCGCGCGGCGCTTCGATCAGCTGGATGCCCAGCGCATCGAGCACGCGCGCCGTCGCCGCGTTGATGTTCGGCGCCATGGCGCTCTGCACGCATCCGCCCAGCACGAGCATCTTGCGCGCGTGCTCGCGCGCGGGCCAGCGGCCGGGCGCGCGCGCGGGCTGCAGCTTGTCCTGCAACGCGGTCGACAGCAGCGGCCGCACCATCTGCCCCGCCTTGAACGCGGGCTTGAACAGGTTCGATCGCGGCAGGAATTCCTTCAACGTCGTGCGTTTCATCCGGTCCGCGAACGGACGCGGCACGCGCGCTTCGACCACCTTGCGGCCGATGTCGACGAGACGGCCGTACTTCACGCCGGACGGACACGTCGTTTCGCAGTTGCGGCAGGTGAGGCAGCGGTCCAGGTGCAGCTGGGTCTTGCGCGTGGGCGTCTCGCCTTCCAGCACCTGCTTGATCAGGTAGATGCGGCCGCGCGGGCCATCCAGCTCATCGCCCAGCAGCTGATAGGTCGGGCACGTGGCGGTGCAGAAACCGCAGTGCACGCAGGCGCGCAGGATCGCGTCGGCCTCGATGCCCTCGGGCGTGCCCTTGATGAAATCGGCGAGGTTCGTTTGCATGGTCTCTCAATACATCCGGCCGGGGTTGAAGATGCCCGCGGGATCGAACCCGGTCTTCAGGCGTTCGTGGATACGCGCGACGGCGGGCGCCAGCGGCTGGAACACGCCGACGCTTTTGTCGCCGCCGCGGAACAACGTCGCGTGGCCGCCCGCCGCGCGCACCGTGGCGCGGATGCGTTCGGCCGTGGCCGCATCGCCCGGCGCGCGCAGCCAGCGCTGCGCCCCGCCCCACTCGATCAGCTGCGCTCTGCCCAGCACGATGGCGCCGACGGTCGACGGCACGGACAACCGCAATAGCGGCATGTCGCCTTCAAAAAACCCGTGGCGCTGTTCGCGCAGGTCGGCCCAGAAGCGGGAACAGTCGGGCATCACATCGCCGCCGAGCGAGCGGATGGCCGCATCGACCGCAGCATTGGCGCCGGACAGCCGCAGCGCCAGCACGCCGTCGTGCCAGCAGCTGGCGGAGACGGGCAGCGGCTGGCCGGCCCATTCGTTCAGGTTGCGGAGCGCCTCGACTTCCGCCACGCCGTCGAACACGAGCGTCGCTTCGCGCGGCGCGCGCGGCAGCACTTTCACCGACACGTCCAGCAACAGACCCAGCGTGCCGAGCGAGCCGGCCAGCAGGCGCGAGACGTCGTAGCCCGCCACGTTCTTCATCACCTGGCCGCCGAAGCGCAGCACATCGCCCTTGCCGTCCAGGAGCGTGCAGCCGAGGACGAAGTCGCGCACGGCGCCGCTGTTCGCGCGGCGCGGTCCGGACAGGCCCGCCGCGATGGCGCCGCCCAACGTCGCTCGAGAACCGAAATGCGGCGGCTCGAACGCGAGCATCTGCCCCCGCTCGGCCAGCGCCGCTTCGATGTCCGCCAGCGGCGTGCCGCAACGCGCCGTGATCACGAGTTCCGTCGGCTCGTAGTCGACGATGCCCGCATACTCGCGCGTGTCGAGGACGTCGCCGTCGAGGCGCTGCCCGTACCAGTCCTTGGTGCCGCCGCCGCGGATGCGCAAGGGGCGCTTGTTGTGGACACCCTCGCGGACGCGTTCCTGAAAAAGTTCGACGATGTTCTGCATGATCAAAAGCGCGGCAGGTTGGCAAACGGCAGCACGCCGCCGGTCACGCGCATGCGGCCCAGTTCCGCGCAGCGGTTCAAGGTCGGGATGGCCTTGTTCGGATTGAGGAGCAGGCCCGGATCGAAGGCGCGTTTCACCGTGAAGAACGCGTCGAGCTCTTTCGCGCCGAACTGCACGCACATCGAATCGATCTTCTCCACGCCCACGCCGTGTTCGCCGGTGATGGTGCCGCCCACTTCCACGCACAGCGCGAGGATGGCGGCGCCGAAGGCTTCGGCGCGATCGAGTTCTCCCGGCTGGTTGGCGTCGAACAGGATCAGCGGATGCATATTGCCGTCGCCCGCGTGAAAGACGTTCGCGCAGCGCAGGCCGAACGTCGTCTCCATCTCTTCGATGCGCGCCAGCACGTGCGCGAGCTGCT
This sequence comes from Massilia putida, assembly GCF_001941825.1. Classification (NCBI taxonomy): domain Bacteria; kingdom Pseudomonadati; phylum Pseudomonadota; class Betaproteobacteria; order Burkholderiales; family Oxalobacteraceae; genus Massilia; species Massilia putida. Next base: position 4,966,276 of record NZ_CP019038.1, on the reverse strand, counting down.
TGCGCGGGATGGTCCCGTCCATGCAGTAATAGTCGGGCGAGATGCGGCCCGCGGCCGGGAACGCGTTCTTGCGGCCGGACCAGAAGCGCAGGCGCTCGGCCTCGCTCTGCGACACCGTGATCGCGCTGGCGCCGGCCTCGCGCAGCACCTCCGTCATGCGCGCGATTTCTTCCGCCACTTCGAGCGCGGTGCCGTCCGCCTCGCACAGCAGGATGGCGGCCGCGTCGAGGTCGTAGCCCGCCTTCACGAACGGTTCGACCATGCGCGACGACGTGCGGTCCATCATCTCCAGGCCGGCCGGGATGATGCCGGCCGCGATCACGCTGGCGACGGCATTGCCGCCCGTCGCCACGTCGTCGAACGAGGCCATGATCACCTGCGCCTGCGCCGGTTTCGGTACCAGTTTGACGGTCACTTCGGTGACGATGCCCAGCATGCCTTCCGAGCCGATGAACACGGCCAGCAGGTCGAGGCCGGGCGCGTCGAGGGCGTCGCCGCCGAGTTCGATGACGTCGCCTTCGATCGTGCAGACGCGCACGCGCAGCACGTTGTGCACGGTGAGGCCGTACTTCAGGCAGTGCACGCCGCCCGAGTTCTCGGCCACGTTGCCGCCAATCGTGCAGGCGATCTGCGACGACGGGTCGGGTGCGTAGTACAGGTTGAACGGCGCCGCCGCTTCCGAGATCGCGAGATTGCGCACGCCCGGCTGCGCGACGGCCGTGCGCGCATACGGTTCCACGCGCAGGATGCGGTTCAGGCGCGCGGTCGAGATCACGACGCCGTCCGCCAGCGGCTGCGCCCCGCCCGACAGGCCCGTGCCCGCGCCGCGCGGCACGATGGGCACGTTCAGGTCGCGGCAGACCTTCAGGATGGCGAGCACCTGCGCCTCGTCGTCGGGCAGGGTCACGACCATCGGCAGCTGGCGATAGGCAGCCAGGCCATCGCATTCGTAAGGACGGGTGTCTTCGGGATCGGCGAGGACGGCGCGTGCCGGGAGCACGGCGCGCAGGACGGCGGCGACCTGCTGCCTGCGCTCGGGATCGACTGGAATCGAGGGAATCATGGAACGATTGTAAGCACAATCTTCGGGATTTGGCGTATGCTCCGCCTATCTTTTTTCGTGGGCAGGATATAAGCATGGGCAATCGACTTTCGAAGATCGCGACCCGCACGGGCGACGACGGCAGCACCGGCCTCGGCGACGGCAGCCGCACCGGTAAAGACAGCGCGCGCATCGCGGCGCTGGGCGACGTCGACGAGCTGAATTCCTTCGTCGGCCTGCTGCTGTGCGAAGACATGCCGGGCGACCTGCGCGAGGAACTCGTCACGGTCCAGCACGACCTGTTCGACCTGGGCGGCGAGCTGTGCATCCCCGGCTACCAGTTGATCAAGGACGAGCAAGTGGCGCGCCTCGACGCCCTGCTCGACAAATACAATGCCGACCTGCCGATGCTGAAGGAATTCATCCTGCCGGCCGGCTCGCGCGCGGCGTCGCTCGCGCACGTGTGCCGCACCGTGTGCCGCCGCGCCGAGCGCGCCATCGTCACCTTGTCCAAGCTCGAGACCATCAATGCGCAGCCGCGCCAGTACGTGAATCGCCTGTCGGACCTGATGTTCGTGCTGGCGCGCGTGCTGAACCGCCATGCGGGCGGCAGCGACGTGCTGTGGCAGCACGAACGCAAGCGCACCTGACGGAGCGCGGATGACGGCAACCTTCGACGTCCGCTTCCACGCCGGCCGCGCCAACTGGCCGGCAAATCCGTTCCACTTCCAGGGCAAGGGCCAGGTCGCCATCGAGCCGGACTTCGTGCTCGTGCGCGGCATCAGCCACCGCTCGTTCCGCTTCCCCGTGCGCGCCGAACACCGGCTGCGCATGGTCGACATCGTCAACGTCCACACGGACGGCGAGGACGTGCACTTCCACGTGCTCGGCGTGCGCGAGAACCAGGCCGTCGGCTTTTCCGCGCCGGACGCCGCGACGGCGCAACGGATCGCCGCGCTGCTGCCCGCGCGCCGCACCGAGGCCTTCGCCATCGCCCACGCGGAGCGCAACGACTTCCACGACCGCATCGATTACTGGAGCCCGTCCACGCCCGTGCTGTGGACCTTGCTGGTCCTGAACATCGGCATCTACTTCCTCATGTGGCTCGTGCGCCGCAGCCTGCCCGGCGGCGCGATGGGATCGATGCTGGGCTGGGGCTGGAATTCGAATTACGATGCGCTGCTGCGCTCGGTGCAGCTGGTCGACTGGGGCTCGAACGTCGGTCCCAGAACACTGAACGGGGAGTGGTGGCGCCTCGTCACGTCGCTGTTCCTGCACGGGAGCATCCTGCACCTGGCGTTCAACATGCTCGCGCTATGGCAGGTCGGGCAGCTCGTCGAGCGCCTGTTCGGCAGCATGCGCTTCATCGCGCTGTACATGATCGCGGGCGTGTGCGGCAGCGTCGCCAGCGTGATGTGGAATCCGCACGTGAACAGCGTGGGCGCGTCCGGTGCGATCTTCGGCATCGTGGGCGGCCTGTTCGCCTTCATGCAGCGCGAGAACAGCGGCGTGCCGCCCACCGTCGTGCAGGACTTGCGCGGCTCGCTGTTGCCGTTTTTGGTGTTCAACCTGGCGGCGGGCTTCTTGTATCCCCACACGGACAACGCGGCGCATATCGGGGGTCTCATCGGCGGCTGGCTGGCCGGGCACCTGCTGGCGCGCTCGCTGCACGTGCCGCAGCAAGGAAGAACGACATGAACGACGACTTCATCGGCATCTACGACGGCGCGCTCACGCCCGAGGAATGCGCGCACATTCTGCAGCGCTTCGAAGCCAGCGACAAGCTCGCGCGGGGCCGCACGGGCACGGGTGTCGACGTGTCTAAAAAGGACAGCTGGGACATCACCATCAGCCAGCACAAGGAATGGCACGACGTCTGCAACGTCATGGCGACGGCCGTGCGGCGCCATCTGGCGCAGTACATGGACCGCTACCGCGCCCTGCTGCTGGGCGCCCTCGCGCCGACGGTGGCGCATCCCGCCACGGGCCAGCCGGTGGCGCTCGCGCTGGACAACTTCGACGAATGCGGCCGCCCGCACCTGGACGCGCTGATCCAGGCGATGTACCGCTGCGGCGCGATCAATCTGCAGAAATACCTGCGCGGCAGCGGCGGCTACCACCACTGGCATTCCGAGATCTATCCGCAGAACGCCAGCTGCGACACGCTGCACCGCGTGCTGCTGTTCCAGTTCTACCTGAACGACGTGGCGGACGGCGGCGAGACGGAATTCCTGTACCAGGGCCGCAAGGTCGAGGCGCGCCAGGGCCGGCTGATCATCGCGCCTGCCGGTTTTACGCATACCCATAGAGGCCATGTGGCGGCGAGCGGCGACAAATACGTGGCCACGTCGTGGATCCTGTACCGCCGCGCCGAGGAGCTGTTTTCGTAGGCATCTCGCGACGCGCCAGCCGTAGGGTGGGCTCCCTGAGCCCACGCGCGACGTATGCGGACCGCCCGCGCCCGCGTGGGCACGGATGCCCACCCTACGCGATTCAGATATTGTTGACCACCAGGCGCGGCTCGCCGATGCCGAAGCGTTCACGGATCGATGCGCCGATGCCGTGCGCATCCAGGCCGACGGACGCCAGCAGCAGCGCCGGGTCGCCATGGTCGATGAAGCGGTCGGGCAGGCCCAGGATCAGCAAGGGCTTGACGAGGCCTTCGGCGGCGAGGGCCTCGGCCACGGCCGAACCGGCGCCGCCCATCGTGCACCCCTCTTCCACCGTCACCAGGTAGTCGTGGTCGCACGCCAGCTGTTTCACCAGGTCGACGTCCAGCGGCTTCACGAAGCGCATGTCGGCGACGGTCGCGTTCAAGCCTTCGGCGGCGCCTAGGCTCGGCGCCACCATCGAGCCGAAGGCGAGGATCGCGACGCCCTTGCCTTCACGGCGGACGACGCCCTTGCCGATGTCGAGGACGTCGAGCGCCGGATCGATGGCCGCGCCGACGCCCGCGCCGCGCGGATAGCGCACGGCGGCCGGGCCTTCGTGGCGGTAGGCCGTGGTCAGCATCTTGCGGCACTCGTTCTCGTCCGACGGCGCCATCACGACCATGTTCGGGATGCAGCGCAGGTAGGCGATGTCGTAGTTGCCGGCGTGCGTGGCGCCGTCGGCGCCGACGAGGCCCGCGCGGTCCAGCGCGAACGTCACGTCCAGGTTCTGCAGCGCCACGTCGTGGATCAGCTGGTCGTAGCCGCGCTGCAGGAAGGTCGAGTAGATCGCGACGACCGGCTTCATGCCCTCCGTCGCCAGGCCGGCGCCGAACGTCACCGAGTGCTGCTCGGCGATGCCGACGTCGAAGTAGCGGTCCGGGTACTCGGCGTTGAAGCGCACCATGCCCGAGCCTTCGCGCATCGCCGGCGTGATGCCGACCAGGCGTTTATCGACGGACGCCATGTCGCACAGCCAGTTGCCGAATACCTCGGTGTACGTGATCTTCGATGCCTTGGCCGGCTTGATGCCTTCGCTCGGATTGAACTTGCCGGTGCCGTGGTACAGGATCGGTTCGGCCTCGGCCAGCTTGTAGCCCTGGCCCTTCTTCGTCACGACGTGCAGGAATTGCGGGCCCTTCAGGCGCTTGATGTTTTCCAGCGTCGGGATCAGCGAATCGAGGTCGTGGCCGTCGATGGGGCCGATGTAGTTGAAGCCGAATTCCTCGAACATCGTGGCCGGGACGACCATGCCTTTCGCGTGCTCTTCCAGCTTCTTCGCCAGTTCCAGCATGGGCGCGGGCAGCATCGTCTTGCCGACGTTCTTGGCGGCCGCGTAGAACTGGCCCGACATCAGGCGCGCCAGGTAGCGGTTCAGCGCGCCGACCGGCGGCGAGATCGACATGTCGTTGTCGTTCAGGACGACGAGCAGGTCGACGTCGTCCTCGACGCCCGCGTTGTTCAAGGCCTCGAACGCCATGCCGGCGGTCATGGAGCCGTCGCCGATGACGGCGATGGCCTTGCGCTTTTCACCCTTGATCTTGGCCGCCTGCGCCATGCCGAGGGCCGCCGAGATCGACGTCGACGAGTGCGCCGTGCCGAACGTGTCGTACTCGCTTTCGTCGCGCTTGGGGAAGCCGGACAGGCCGTTCAGCTGGCGCAGCGTGGGCATGCGGTCGCGCCGGCCCGTGAGGATCTTGTGCGAATAAGTCTGGTGGCCGACGTCCCACACGATGCGGTCTTCCGGCGTGTTGAACACGTAGTGCAGCGCGATCGTCAGCTCGACGGTGCCGAGGTTGGACGACAGGTGGCCGCCCGTCTTGGACACGGAATCCAGCAGGAACTGGCGCAGTTCATTGGCCAGCGGCGTGAGCTGGGTCCGCGGCAGCTTGCGCAGGTCGGCCGGGTAGTTGATGGTATCTAGCAGTTTCATTTATGCCTTCCGCTGCACGATCAGGTCCGCGATCTCGCGCAGCCGCAGTGCTTGTTCTCCGAACGGCGCCAGCGCGTCGTGCGCCTGCTGCCGCAATTGTCCGGCCAGCGCCTTCGACGGCTCCAGCCCCAGAATCGACACATAGGTCGGCTTGTTGTCCGCCGCGTCCTTGCCGGCCGTCTTGCCCAGCGTGGCCGAGTCCTCGGTCGCATCGAGGACGTCGTCCACGACCTGGAACGCGAGGCCGATCGCGCGCGAGTACGCGCCCAAGGCTTCCAGCTCGTGCGGCGCGAGGTCGCGGCCGGCCAGGGCGCCCAGCAGCACGGACACGCGCAGCATCGCGCCCGTTTTCAGTTGGTGCATGCGCTCCAGCTGTTCGAGCGTGAGGCTGAGGCCGACGCTGTCCAGGTCGATCGCCTGGCCGCCGCACATGCCGGCGGATCCGGCCGCCTCGGCCAGCAGGCGCACCATCGTCACGAGGCGCGCGGGCGGGACGGTGGTGGTTCCGGCCAGCACGTCGAAGGCCTGGGCCTGCAGCGCGTCGCCGACGAGCAGCGCCGTCGCTTCGTCGTAGGCGACGTGCACGGTCGGTTTGCCGCGGCGCAGGGCGTCGTCGTCCATGCACGGCATGTCGTCGTGCACGAGCGAATACGCATGGATCATTTCGACGGCACAGGCGCTGCGCGCCAGCGCGTCGGCATCGGCACCGAACAGGGCGCCGCTCGCGTGCACGAGCAGCGGACGCACGCGCTTGCCGCCGCCCAGCACCGTGTAGCGCATCGCTTCGTGCAGCTTGGCCGGCACCTGAGTGGCTGGAGGCAGGAAGCGGTCGAGGGCGGATTCGGCATCCGCCTGCACGGCCTTCATCCAGGCCTGGAACTCCTGGGGCGCGCTCATACGTCGTCCTCGCCGTCGGTGCTGAACGGTTTCAGCATCTCGCCTTCCAGCACTTTGACCTGGGATTCGACCTTTTCCAGCTGGACCGCGCAATAGCGCACGAGCTCGGAACCGCGTGCATACGCCGCGACCGAGGCTTCCAAGGGCAATTGCCCACTTTCCATTTGCGTCACGAGTTGGGCCAGTTCGGCCATCGCCTGCTCGAAGGATTCGGGCGGGTTCGCGGCGGCCGGCGCAGCGGCGCTCTCCGCGTTTGTTTTATTTGGCATAATGAGTTTGATCGATTCGGGGCCGGGCCGCGCCACGCGCAACCTGTGCGCGGCGCGCCAGTCTAATCGCTTATTTTAAACAATCCTGTTTCGACACGAACGGTGCGCCTGTCGCCGCCAACTTGCAAGCAAGGATACATTTTATCGCAAAGCGCCTCGGGATTCATGAAAACGATGCCGTTTAGGCAATTTTTGAACACCCACGTACCACAATCCCGCGCAGGTCCGGGACTGGAGGGCCCTTTACAGGCTATAATCTCCGGTTCTGTCTCCGAAATACCGTATTCTGCTCTTTAAAGGAGCGAGAACTCCAAATAAGCGGCAGCACTGTTGGTCGGGATGCGACGCCTCAAGCGCGGCCGCTCGACCACGTTGCAGCGCGCGCTGGATGTCTCGATGCTCCCCTGAAAATACTGGTTCTCGGATTCTTTCTCTTCTTTGGCTGAAATCTGTGTAAAGGGGGGTTGGGATGTCCGATCTGGCTACCCACGCCAAGCTGGCGCGTTCGCTCGCCCAGCTTCCGGTAAATGTTTATTTCGACGAAGCGCTGTTGCAGCGCGAATTGCAGCAATTGTTTCTCAAGGGGCCCCGCTACGTCGGGCACGAGTTGATGGTGCCCGAGGCGGGCGATTTCGCGACCCTGAAATCGGAGAACGAGGGTCGCATGCTGGTGCGCAACGCGCACGGCATCGAATTGCTGTCGAACGTGTGTCGCCACCGCCAGGCGCTGATGTTCAATGGCCGCGGCAACGCCAAGAACATCGTCTGCCCCCTGCACCGCTGGACCTACGACCTCAAGGGCGAACTGATCGGCGCGCCGCATTTCGCGGACACGCCCTGCCTGAACCTGTCCAAAACGCCGTTGCAGAACTGGAACGGCCTGCTGTTCGAACAGAACGGCTACGACGTGATGGACAAGCTGGGCAAGCTGTCGGTGACGAAGGACCTGGATTTCTCGGGCTATATGTTCGACCACGTCGAGGTGCACGACTGCGACTACAACTGGAAGACCTTCATCGAGGTCTACCTGGAGGATTACCACGTCGAGCCGTTCCACCCGGGCCTGGGCAACTTCGTCAGCTGCGACGACCTGCGCTGGGAATTCGGGCCGGGCTACAGCGTCCAGACCGTCGGCGTGCATCGCGGCCTGCAGAAGTCCGGCTCGCCGGCGTATAAAAAATGGCAGGAACAGGTCCTCAAGTTCCACAACGGCCAGGCACCGAAGTATGGCGCGATCTGGCTGACCCTGTATCCGAACATCATGGTCGAGTGGTATCCGAACGTGCTCGTCGTGTCGACCTTGTGGCCGCTGGGTCCGCAAAAGACGCGCAACGTGGTCGAGTTCTACTATCCGGAGGAATTCGTCCTCTTCGAGCGCGAATTCGTCGACGCGGAGCGTGCCGCCTACATGGAAACATGCGTCGAGGACGACGAGATCGCCCTGCGCATGGACGCCGGCCGCAAGGCGCTGATGGAGCGCGGCGTCACCGAGGCGGGTCCGTACCAGTCGCCGATGGAAGACGGCATGCAGCATTTCCACGAGTGGTATCGCAGCAAGCTCGACAATATTCCTCCGGGGATGTGATGGTTAATCACTGATGGCGCCACTCTGGATGTTGTTCGCCAGCTTCTTGTTCGCCGCCATGGGCGCGTGCGTGAAGCTGGCTTCCTCACTCTACTCGACCTCGGAAATCGTGATGTACCGGGGTTTCATCGGCGGCCTTCTGCTGTTCCCGATGATCCGCCTGCAGGGCGGTTCGTTCAAGACACCCTTCCCCAAAGAACACCTGTGGCGCAGCGTCGTCGGCGTCCTCTCGCTGTGGCTGTGGTTCTACGCGATCGCGAAACTGCCGCTGGCCACCGCCGTCACCCTCAACTACATGGCGCCGATCTGGCTCGCCACGTATATGTTCTTCATCGGCTGGTGGCGCGGCAAGGGCTTGCCCGAGTGGCCGCTGGCCCTCGCGATCACGATGAGTTTCGTCGGCGTCACGCTCGTGCTGCGGCCGGCCGTCGCGACCCACGAATGGATCGGCGGCCTGGTCGCCATCGCCTCGTCCGTGATCGCCGCGATGGCGTATATGCAGGTGCGCCGCCTGGGCCAGATGGGCGAACCGGAATACCGCGTCGTGTTCTATTTTTCCGTCACGATGGGCCTCGCCGGGCTCGTCGGCTCGCTGCTCGGCAACGGCATGAGCACGTTCCGCCCGCAATCCTGGCACGGCATGGGCCTGCTGCTGGGCATCGCCGCCAGCGGCCTGTTCGCGCAGATCGCGATGACGCGCGCCTACCGCATCGGCAAGGTGCTCGTCGTCGCCAACCTGCAGTACACGGGCATCGTCTTTTCCAGCCTGTGGGGCATGGTGCTGTGGGGCGACGTCTTCGACTGGCACGTCTGGCTGGGCATGGGGGTGATCCTCGCCTCGGGGATCGCCGCGACGTTCTACAATACGACGCGCACGGCGCGCGGCGCCGTCGTCAAGGAAACCGACCCCATCGCCAGCGAATAAAGGAGTGCCATGTCCAGCTACACGACCCTGATCGAACCCGCCGCACTGGCAGCGCACGTGAATGACCCCAAGTGGGTCGTCGTCGACTGCCGCCACGACCTCATGAACCTCGCCGCCGGCCGCGCAGCCTATGCGGCCGGCCACATCCCGGGCGCCGTCTTCGCCGACATGGAGACGGAACTGTCGGGCGCCAAGCGCGACGCGGCCGGGAACTTCCGCGGCCGCCATCCGCTGCCGGAGAAGGACGCGTTCATCGAACTGCTGCGTGGCTGGGGTGTGAACGACGATTCCCAGGTCGTCGCGTACGACGCGCACGGCGGCATGTACGCCGCGCGCCTGTGGTGGATGCTGCGCTGGGTCGGCATTGAGGCCGTCGCCGTGCTGGATGGCGGCTTGCCCGCGTGGCAGGCTGCGGGGCAGCCCGTCGTCACCGATGCCCCGGCCCCGCGCGCGCGCGGTGGCGTCTCTGCCCGCCCGGCCCTCGTGACCACGGTCGACGTGGACGCGATCCTGCACAACGTGGAACACGGCGGCAAGACCATCGTCGACGCGCGCGCCCCGGACCGCTTCCGCGGCGAGAACGAGACCATCGACCCGGTCGGCGGCCATATCCCGGGCGCGAAGAACCGCTTTTTCAAGGACAATCTGCAGGCCGACGGCCGCTTCAAGACGCCGGATCAGCTGAAGGCGGAGCTGGGGGTGGCGGTGGGCGATCCGAAGAACGCCATCATGCAATGCGGCTCCGGCGTGACGGCCTGCCACAACCTGCTCGCGCTGGAAGTGGCCGGGATGACGGGTGCGGCGCTGTACCCGGGATCGTGGAGCGAGTGGACGGCGGATCCGAAGCGCGCGGTGGCGACGGGCGCCGCGTAAGTCTGGGCACGACGGCGCCGGACGGCGCCGTTTTCATGTCAATGACTGAAGTCGTACGGGGCGGGCAACACGTCCGCCAGCGTGAACAACACGACGGTCAAGACCAGCGCCATGAGCACGTAGCCGAAGCGCGCCGGCTTGTCGCGCAGTACCACGACCAGTTGATTCAGCAGCCTTGCCATGCTCCCCTCCGTTCAGGTTACGGCTCAGCATAGGACGCATGGAATCGCCCTGTCAACTGGCAGGCGCGGCGATCCGTATCTTAATGGCCCTGCGTCAGGAAAAGCACGATCACGACACCGAGTCCGATCAACAGCACCTGTGGAATGGAGTCGCGCACGGTGGCCCGGCGTTGCATCTGCGGCATCAGGTCGCTGACGGCGATGTAGATGAAGCCCGACGACGCGAACACCAGCACGTAGGGGATCAGGTTGCTGGCGCGGTCCAAGGTCGCATAACCGAGTATGCCGCCCAGCACGGCCAAGAGGCTGCACAGCAGATTGAAGATATAGGCCCGCACGCGCGAGAAGCCGGCGTTCAGCAGCACGATGAAATCGCCGATCTCCTGCGGGATCTCGTGGGCGATGATGGCCACGCCCGTGACGATGCCCAGCTGCGGATTGGCCAGGAAGGCCGCCGCGATCAGGATGCCGTCCGTGAAGTTGTGCATGCCGTCGCCGATCAGGATCATCCAGCCCGCGCGTCCCGCCTGCATGGCGTCGTGGCCGTGCGCGTGATGGTGCCCGTCGCCCTCGTGGTGATGCGAATGGCGCAGCAGCGCCACCTTCTCGAGCAGGAAGAACGCGAGCAGGCCGCCGAGCAGGGTGGCGAACAGCGCATGCGTATCGGCCTTCGATTCGAACGCTTCCGGCAGCGCGTGCAGCAGCGAGGTCGAGAGCATGATGCCGACCGACAGGCTGACCATGCGTTCGACGACTTTCGCCAGCAAGGTAAAGGAAAACACCGCGGCGGCCGTGATGCTGACCACGCCCGCCAGGCCGGTGGCCAGCAGGATGGAGATGAGAATCGGATCGATGGTGAAGCCTCTTGTTGTTCTTGACGCGCGCGCATATCCCCTGCGGACGCAAACCGCTGATTGTACCTCCCTGGCGTGATGCCGTCAGCCGACGCCGTGTTCGCGGAACCAGGCGAGCGCGCGGGCGAAGCCGTCGCGGGCATCCTTCGCGTTGTAGGTCGGGCGGTAGTCGGCGTAAAAGGCGTGGCCGGCGTCGGGATAGACGACGATCGCGGAATCGCTCGTTCCCGTGCCCAGGGCGGCCGTCATTCGTTCGACCGTGTCGACTGGAATACCGGTGTCCCTGGCGCCGTACAGGCCGAGCACGGGCACGGTGAGCGTCGGCGCGATGTCGATGGGGTGGAACGGCTGGCCCGGAGGATTCGGGTCGGCCACCAGCTTGCCGTACCACGCCACGGCCGCCTTCACGCGCGGATTGTGCGCCGCGTACAGCCATGTCATGCGCCCGCCCCAGCAAAAACCGTTGATGCCGAGACGCCCGGCGTCGCCGCCGTTTTTTTCGGCCCAGGCCACGCAGGCGTCGATGTCGCCCATCACCTGGGCGTCCGGGACCTTGCGGACGATGTGCGCCATCAGCGTCGGTATGTCGGGGATGGTGGACGGATCGCCCTGCCGCACGAACAGATCGGGCGCCAGCGCCAGGTAGCCCTGTTTCGCGAAGCGGCGCGCCACGTCGGCGATGTGCTCGTGCAGGCCGAAGATCTCGGACACGACGATCATCACGGGCAGCTTGTCCTGCCCGGCCGGGCGGGCATGGTAGACGGGGACTTCCTGGCCGCCGACCGTCAGCTTGATCGTGCCCGTGGCCAGGCCTTCGGTGTCGGTGCGGATCACGGATTGGGCCGCGATGGGCTGCGCGGCCGCCGCAAAGCCGCTTGCGTTGTCGTTCATTTGCATCTTTCGTTCGCTGATGACAGGCTTGCTATCTTAGCAGCGCCATCCGCGACACGCTTGCCAAGCCGTACGGCGCCGGCACGCCGTACGGCAGCCGATGCTTACGGCGTCAGCGTGAAGTCGACCTTGGCCGCATTGGCCGTCGAGATGTCGACGGCGTCGATCGCCTTGGTCGTGTAACCCGTGCCGCTTGCCTCGACGCGGTACTTGCCGGCGCCCGGCAGCACCGTCGTCGCGGTCGCGAACGTCAGGGGCAGGGTCGCGCTGTAGGCCGCGTAACGGGGCGCCGCGACCGGCAGGTTCGCGATCGTGTAGGCACCGGTCGAGAGGTCGGCGCCGGCGTACTTGACGGTCACGGTCGGTCCGGCCGCGAACGTCTGTTTGGCCGACACGTACGCGGCCTCGGTGGCGTTCGCCGGCAGGGTCACGGTGCCCGCGATCGAACCCATCGTGCTGGCGGGCAAGTCGAGCGGCGCCGCCGCGGCGCTCACGACCGTGCTGCCGCTGGCCGCCACCGGCACCGCGCCGACCACGCCGGCCGCATGGCCGTCGGCGGTGATCACGACGTCGTAATTGCCGACCGCCAGGTGCGACAGGAAGAACTCGCCGGTCGTCGCATTCGGCACCGTGGATGCGATCACGACGCCGTTCTGCTGCGCGGACACGGTCACGTGGCTGCCCAGCAGCGACGTCGCGACGACGCCGGAAATGCCGACGGCCGCCGTCGGCACCACTTTCACGACGGGTTTCAACAGGTAACGCCCCTTCCCTTGCGTGACCACGGACTTGCACGCGTCGAAGTCGAGCACCAGGTCGACCTGCTGGCCGGCCGCGACGTCGAATTCGTTGGCCAGCTTGATGCCGCTCTGGGTGGCGCTCGGCGTCGTCAGGGCCTGTTCGGTGCCGCCCGTCGGCACGACGGTGTTGGCGTTCGCATCCAGCACCAGGCGCAGCTGCGAGTAGTGGCCGGCCGCCAGCGGCGTCTGGCCCAGGGTGTCGAGCACGCCGTTGGTCAGGTTCAGCAGGTTGATCTTGCGGGCCGGATTCAGGGTGATGTCGGTCCAGCCCCCGTCCGTGTCGCTCGCGCTGGCGCTGGCGTTGACGCGGATCTTGTTGACGGTGACGTTGACGGCATCGAAGCCGCAGGCCGGCGCATCGGTCAGCGCGACGCTCAAGGTGCCGGTGGACGCCGTCGTCGTCGGCGCCGGCGTGCCCGATCCGCCGCCGCCGCCGCATGCGACGAGGGACGTTGCGATCAGAACGCTGCCTGCGAGCAGCCCAGCTTGGTGGAATGTGTTGTTCATGTGGTTGCCTTTATGGATGCCCGTCTCATCACGGACGGTCAGCCCAATTTACATGCCCAATGGAAATTTTTATGTTAAGCAACGCACATTGAAACGTCTGCTTACAGATGTAGCATTTTGTTGTCGCGTAAATACGACCGTTCGATAAGCATAAATCATGAACGAGATATGTTTCACAACATAATATGCCTGCGTATCCTCCATGGCAGCCCTCCGACCATGCAAGGATCCGTCATGAATACCGCCACCCCGAACCGCGTTACCGTCAAGGGCATGCAGATCCACGTGGAAGAACAAGGCGCCGGCAAGCCGCTCGTGCTGCTGCACGGCGGGATCATGGCCACCGAGGCATTCGGCCGAACATCGCCGCGCTGCCGGCGAACGCAGGCCGGCGCCATCCGGGCGCGGACGATGCTGGTGTTCGCGGATGCGGATGCGATCACGCCGGACCACATCGCCGAGTGTTATCGCGCCCTCGGCGGCGGCCAGCGCGACGCGGGGATGGACGGCTCGCTGCGCGCCGCGGCATGCCTGGCCGTCGTGCCCGGGACGACGCATTACGACATCCTGGGGACGACGGCCGTCGCGCGGCTGGTGGAGGAATTCCTGAAGGCGTAGGGCGGGGTGATTGAGCCGGGGGCATCAATCACGTGCCCGCCATGAGTTACCGCGACGCATGCATTTGGTGGGCACGGGTGCCCACCCTACGATTAATGCGCTTCTTCCCAGTTGCTCCCGACACCGGTTTCGGCCACCAGCGGCACCTTGAGCGTGGCCACGCCGCCCATCAGTTCCGGCAGCTTCCGCTTGACGAGATCGAGTTCGTCCTGCGGCACTTCCAGCACCAGTTCGTCGTGCACCTGCATCACCATGCGGGTGCGCAGGGCGTCCTGTTCGATCCAGTCCTGCACGGCGATCATCGCCAGCTTGATCAGGTCCGCGGCCGTGCCCTGCATCGGCGCATTGATCGCGGCGCGTTCGGCGCCGGCGCGGCGCGGGCCGTTCGGCGAATTGATCTCGGGGAGCCACAGGCGGCGGCCGAACACCGTCTCGACATAGCCGCGCTCCTTCGCGAGCAGTCGGGTCTCGTCCATGTAGCGCTTGACGCCCGCGAAGCGCTGGAAGTAGCGCTCGATGTAGTTGCTGGCCGCGCCCCGCTCGATGCCGAGGTTCTGCGCGAGGCCGAACGCGCTCATCCCGTAGATCAGGCCGAAGTTGATGACCTTCGCGTAGCGCCGCTGCTCGCTCTGCACCTCGCTGGGAGCCACGCCGAAGATCTCGGCGGCGGTGGCGCGGTGGATGTCCTCGCCGGCCGCGAACGCGCGCAGCATCGCCTCGTCTTCCGAGATGTGGGCCATGATGCGCAGCTCGATCTGCGAATAGTCGGCCGACACGATCACGCTTCCCGGCGGCGCCACGAACGCTTCGCGGATGCGCCGGCCCTCGGCCGTGCGTACCGGGATGTTCTGCAGGTTCGGATCGTTCGACGCCAGGCGGCCCGTGATGGCGACGGCCTGTGCGTAGTTCGTGTGCACGCGGCCCGTGTTCGGGTTGACCATCTTCGGCAGCTTGTCGGTGTACGTCGATTTCAGCTTCGACAGTCCGCGGTGCTCCAGCAGGATCTTCGGCAGCGGGTAATCCTCGGCCAGTTTTTGCAGCACCTCTTCGTCGGTGGACGGCGCGCCGGTCGCGGTCTTTTTGATCACCGGCAGCTGCAGCTTGCCGAAGAAGATCTCGCCGATCTGCTTGGGCGATCCGAGGTTGAACGGACCGCCGGCCAATTCATAGGCCTGCTGCTCCAGTTCCATGATGCGCGCCGCCAGTTCGTTCGACTGCGCCGCCAGCTTATCCGCGTCGATCAGCACGCCGTTGCGCTCGATCTTCTGCAGCACGACGGACGTGGGCAGCTCGATCTTGCGGTAGATGAAGTCGAGCCCTTTGTCGCTTTCCACGTGGCCGATCATCGCCTGGTGCAGGCGCAGGGTGATGTCCGAATCCTCGGCCGCGTACTCGGTCGCGCGCTGCAGTTCCACCTGGTCGAAGCAGATCTGGCTCGCGCCCTTGCCGCACACGTCGACGAAGGGAATGGTCGTATAGCCCAGGTGGCGCAGCGCCATCGTGTCCATGTCGTGCGGCTTGTGCG
Source organism: Massilia putida (assembly GCF_001941825.1). NCBI lineage: Bacteria > Pseudomonadati > Pseudomonadota > Betaproteobacteria > Burkholderiales > Oxalobacteraceae > Massilia > Massilia putida. The sequence continues at coordinate 4,950,946 of NZ_CP019038.1, read as the reverse complement.
ATTCGAACACGTACGATTGCAGCAGGGTGTCGTGCACGATGCCGCGCAGTTTCACGCCGTGGTTCTCGAAGATGTGGCTGTCGTACTTGAGGTTCTGGCCCACTTTCGGCTTGTCCGGGTTTTCCAGCCACGGCTTCATGCGTTCCAGGACTTCTTCGCGGTTCAGTTGTTCCGGCACGCCGGCGTAGCGGTGCGCGAGCGGGATGTACGCGCCCTTGCCCGCTTCGACGGACAGCGAGATGCCGACCATCTCGGCCGTCATCGGGTCGAGCGACGTCGTCTCCGTGTCGACCGACGTCAGCGCCGCCTTGTCGATCAGGTCCAGCCAGCGCTCGAACGCCTCCATCGTCGTGACGGTCTCGTACTCGCCCTTGATGATCGGCATGCCGGGCTGCGTGTCCGCGGCGCCTTCCGGCGAATTGAGCGCAGGTGCCGGCGCGCCCGGCGTGCCGTACTTGGCCGCGTTGCCGGCGCCGATCTCGCGCAGCATGGTCTTGAAGCCGTAGCGCTGGAAAAAGTCGCGCAGCGCGTCCTTGTCTTCCGGACGGCCGATGAGGGTCTCTTCGATCGACACGACGTGGCCGACGAGGTCGCAGTCCGTCTTCACGGTGATCAGTTCGCGGCCTTTCGGCAGCCATTCCAGCGCGGCGCGCAGGTTCTCGCCGACGGCGCCCGTGATGGTGTGGGCGTTTTCGATGACGCCGTCCAGCGAACCGTGCAACGCCAGCCATTTGACGGCCGTCTTGGGACCGCACTTGGTGACGCCGGGGACGTTGTCGACGGTGTCGCCGATCAGGGTCAGGTAGTCGATGATGCGGTTCGGCGGCACGCCGAATTTCGCCAGCACGCCGGCTTCGTCGAGCCTCTCGTTGCTCATCGTGTTGATCAGCATGACCTTGTCGTTGACGAGCTGGGCGAGGTCCTTGTCGCCCGTCGAGACGACGGTCTTCAGTCCACGCGCCGTCGCCTGCGCCGCGAGCGTGCCGATGACGTCGTCCGCTTCGACGCCTTCCACCATCAGGATCGGCCAGCCCATGTGGCGCACGACTTCGTGGATCGGCTCGATCTGCTTGGCCAGGTCTTCCGGCATCGACGCGCGCGTCGCCTTGTATTCCGGGTACAGGTCGTCGCGGAACGTCTTGCCTTTGGCATCGAACACGCAGGCGATGTACGCGGCCGGGAAATCCGCGCGCAGGCGGCGCAGCATGTTGACCATGCCGTGCATCGCGCCGGTCGGGTAGCCGTCCGGGCTGCGCAGGTCGGGCAGCGCGTGGAATGCGCGATAGAGATAGCTGGAACCGTCGACGAGAAGCAGGGTGTTGTCCATAAGGCAGAATAAAGAGTGGGCCGCGGCGGCACGGCGAAACGTGCGCCATTATCGCAGAATCGGGGGTGGAGAAAACGCAAGCCGGCCGGGTTGGCTAATGCCGGTCACGTGACCCCGTCGTCCCCGCGGAAGCGGGGCCCCATATTGAGCGGATCAAGACGCTCAGCATGGCGGGAAGCCGTTTCCGGCAATGCCGGAAACGACGGAACACACGCTGACCGACCGGAATTAGCCGGGCTGGCGGCGTGTCATCCATATGGGGACGAAGCCACACTTTTCACAGAGAACTGGCGCTGTTTGTTACAATGGACTAAACGACAAAGGTGATCATCATGCCGCGTACCTCCTCCCGCCTCGCCATTCTTGCGCTGTTCCTGGCTTGCCAGGCAGGACTGGCCGCGGCTCAACAGTCGACCGCGCAACCGACGCCCAGCCCGGCACCGCCCAGGCTCGATCGCATCGAACCGGGTAGCGACGTTCCGGCGACCAACATCCCGCCGAAACGCGGCACCCAGATCAAGGAAACGCGCGACGGCGGCCAGGTCACCGAAGTCGAAGTCACCACACCCGGTGGCAGCCATTACTACATGAAACCGAACGCCCAGCCCGGCAACGCGCAGACGAATTCGATCCGCGCGCCGCAGTGGAAGGTGGGTGAGTTCGACCTGTCGGGCAAGCGGAAAGCCACGAGCGAATCCGGCACGAATGCCCCGACGACGGCCGAGGCGCCGCCTCCTCCTCCCATGCCGGCTACCGCCGAGCCCGAGAAGAAGTAACAAGCCGTCAACAAGACCGGCCACCGAGCGTGGCCGCTACCGCGACTTTTCTTTCTTACACAATGGCAGTCTTCACCCCGGTCACGCTGGATGACCTCTCGCAGTGGATCAAGCAATTTCCTCTTGGTAAAGCCCTCACGCTCAAGGGTATCGCGAGCGGTATCGAAAACAGCAATTTCTTCCTGACGACGGAACGCGGCGAGTACGTCCTCACCATCTTCGAAAACCTCGACTTCGAGCAATTGCCCTTCTACGTGCAGCTGATGCGCCACCTGGCCGAGCGCGGCATCCCCGTGCCCGCGCCCGTGCCGAACGACGCGGGCGAACTGGTGGTGGCGTTGCACGGCAAGCCGGCCGCCATCGTCAGCAAGCTCGACGGCAGCTCGCAAATGGACCCGCAGCCGGTCCATTGCGCCGAAGTGGGCACGATGCTGGCGAAGATGCACCTGGCCGGCCGCGACTTCCCGCTGCACCAGCCGAACCTGCGCGGCCTGGACTGGTGGATCGAGACGGTGCCCAAGGTGCTGGCGTATCTCGACGCGGACACGGCCGCGCTGCTGCAGTCGGAGCTGGCATTCCAGCGCGACTTTGCGGCCGGCACGACGTATGCGCAACTGGAGCGCGGCCCGGTCCACGCCGACCTGTTCCGCAACAACGTGATGTTCGTCGGCGAACGCCTGTCCGGCTGCTTCGACTTTTATTTCGCCGGCTGGGATGCCTGGATGTTCGACCTGGCCGTCACCGTCAACGACTGGTGCATCGACCTGGACACCGGCCGCCTCGATGACGCCCGCGTGCTGGCCCTGACGCGCGCCTACCACGCGGTCCGTCCGTTCACGGCCGCCGACCGGGCCGCATGGCAGACGATGTTGCGCGCGGCCGCGCTGCGCTTCTGGCTGTCGCGCCTGTATGATTTCCACCGTCCGCGCGAGGCCGAGATGCTGACCCCGCACGATCCGACCCACTTCGAACGCGTTCTACGCGAACGCATCGCCACCGGCGCCCCCGACCTCACAGCATGAACGATTTGCCCGCACGTACCGGATGGGAGTGGCTGAAACAAGGCATCGGCCTGTTCCGCAAACAGCCCGCAGCCCTGACGACGCTCCTCTTCGCCAATATCCTGTTCAGCATCGCCCTGTCGGCCGTGCCGTTCCTGGGTTCGGTACTTGCGGTCGTGCTGATTCCGTCGTTCTCGATGGCCTTCATGCAGGCTTGCCTGATGATCGAGAACGGCGACCGGGTCACCCCGTCCGTCCTGCTGACGGGCTTCCGCCAGCCGGCGCTGGCCGCGCTGTGCAAGCTGGGCCTCGTCTACCTGGGCGTGTCGCTCTTGATGATGGTGGTCACGCGCCTGGCGATCCCGCCCGAGGTGCTCATGCAGATGATGCCCCGCCCCGACGCCAAGACCCCGCCCGACATCCAGACGTCGCACATGCTGGCGCTGTTCGGCGTGTTCCTGCTGGACGTGGCCGTGCTGGTGACGCTGTGCTTCGCCGCCCCGCTCACCTACTGGAAGCACATGGGGCCGGGCAAGGCCACGTTCTACAGCTTCTTCGCCGTCATCCGCACGGCGCGCCCGTTCCTCGTGCTGCTGGCGGCCTGGTTCGCCATCTTCTTCGGCGTGTGCATCATCGCCGCGCTGCTGTTCGGCGACGCCGCGCTGGGACGCGTCGTGCTCATGTGGCTGATCTTCCTGTTCGTGCTGCTGCTGCAATGCGCGATGTACGCGGGGTACCGCACCATTTTCGGCAAGCCCTACGACAAGGCACCGCAGCCGGCGTGATTCGTTCGTGGCCGGCATACGCCGCATGGACGCGTGGACGGGAGCCCCGTCCACGCTACCGTAGCGTGGACCGCTTGCCGTCCACGCGTTCAACCGTCGTTTGAACTACCGTCCGACCCGTTCGAGCTTGGCCACCGACAGGTCGAGCACTTTCATCCCCGCCGCGCCAAAATTGATCTGTGCGCGGGCACTGCCGGCGCCGCCCTCGATGTTGACGATCACGCCCTCGCCGAAGCGCGCGTGACTCACCGATTCGCCGATGCGCCAGCCGGTGCCGTTGCCGTTGGCCGACTTCTGCGCGATCTGCTTGGCGATCTGGTTGTCGCTGCCGCCTTCACGGAAATCCGCGTCGTCCCACGCCGTCGTCGACTTGCGGCCGGCGAACCAGTTCGTCTGCACGCGCGGCGTCAGCCATTTCAGCGCGTGTTCCGGCAGCTCGTCGAAGAAGCGCGACTTCATGTTGAAACGCGTCTGGCCATGCAGCATGCGCTGCTGCGTAAAACTCATGTACAGACGGCGGCGCGCGCGCGTGATCGCCACGTACATCAGGCGGCGTTCCTCGTCGACGCCGTCCATCTCGCGCGCGCTGCTCTCGTGAGGGAACAGCCCCTCTTCCAGGCCCGTGATGAACACGGCGTCGAACTCCAGCCCCTTCGCGGAGTGCACGGTCATGAGCTGGATCGCTTCCTGGCCGGCCTGCGCCTGGGCGTCGCCCGCCTCCAGCGACGCGTGCGCGAGGAAGGCGGACAGCGGCGACATCACGGTCGACAGCGGCGCGTCCGCGTCGAGCACTTCGACGCCGTCGCCGTCGACGATCGCCGTGCCGCTCGCGGCCAGCGCCTGCGGGCCGAGGTGCGCCGGCGTCTGCGTGCCGAAGCCCTCTTCCTGCACGAACTGCGTGGCGGCGCCGACCATCTGCTGCAAGTTCTCGATGCGTTCCTGGCCCTCTTTTTCGTTGGCGTAATGCGCCAGCAAAGTGCTGCGTTCGAGCACGACGCGCACCATCTCCGGCAGCGGCAGCTGCTGGGTCTCGAAGCGCGCGCTTTCGATCAGCTTGACGAAATTGCCGAGCGCCGTGCCGGCCTTGCCCGTCATGTAGGGCACGGCCGCGTACAGCGACACGCGATAGGTCTCCGCCGCCATTTGCAGCTGCTCGATCGAGCGGGCGCCGATGCCGCGCGTGGGGAAGTTCACGACGCGCAAGAAGGCGGAATCGTTGTGCGGGTTATCCATCAGTTGCAGATAGGCGATGGCGTGCTTGACCTCGGCGCGCTGGAAGTAGCGCAGGCCGCCGTACACGGTGTACGGCAGGCCGGCCGCGAACAGCGCGTGCTCGATCACGCGGCTCTGCGCGTTGGAGCGGTACAGCACGGCGATCTCGCTTTTGGACACGCCCTCCGCCATCAGGCTCTTGGCCTCGTCGATGATCCACTGCGCCTCTTCCAGGTCGGACGACGCTTCGTAGATGCGCACCGGCTCGCCCAGTCCCGCGTCCGTGCGCAGGTTCTTGCCGAGGCGTTTCGCATTGTTCGAGATGAGGTGGTTGGCGCTGTCGAGGATGTTGCCGTGCGAGCGGTAGTTCTGCTCCAGCTTGATCAGGTTCTTGACTTCGAAGTCGCGCTCGAACGCCTGCATGTTGCCGACATTGGCGCCGCGGAACGCATAGATGCTCTGGTCGTCGTCGCCGACGGCGAACAGGGCGCCGCCACGCTGCTCGCCGTGGCCCGCCAGCAGTTTCAGCAGGTTGTATTGCAGGTCGTTGGTGTCCTGGAACTCGTCGACGAGGATGTGGCGGAAGCGCATCTGGTAATGCTGGCGCAGCGGGTGGTTGCGCTGCAGCAGCTCGTAGGCGCGCAGCAGCAGCTCGGCGAAGTCGACAACGCCTTCGCGCTGGCATTGCTGGTCGTACAGGTCGTACAGCTCGGCCATGCGTTTCTGCACGTGGTCGTACGCTTCGACTTCGTGCGCGCGCTGGCCCCGGTCCTTGGCGTTGTTGATGAAGTACATCAGGTCCTTCGCCGGGTATTTCTCGTCGTCCACGTTCAGCGCCTTGAGCATGCGCTTGATCATCGACAGCTGGTCCTGCGAATCGAGAATCTGGAACGTCTGCGGCAGCGCCGCGTCGCGGTGGTGCGTGCGCAGCAGGCGGTTGCACAGGCCGTGGAACGTGCCGATCCACATGCCGCGCGTGTTCACCGGCAACATCGCCGAGAGGCGGGTCAGCATCTCCTTGGCGGCCTTGTTGGTGAAGGTCACGGCCATGATGCCGGCCGGGGACACCTGCCCGGTCTGGATCAGCCAGGCGATGCGGGTGGTCAGCACCCGCGTCTTGCCCGACCCGGCGCCGGCAAGAATGAGGGCGCTCTGGGACGGCAGCGTGACGGCCGCCAGTTGTTCGGGGTTCAGATTGTCGAGGAGATTCATGCGGGCATTATAACGTCGTGACCCGCCCTCGGCATCGCCGCGGCGGCATTTTTACTGAATATATATACAGTATCACAACAGCTGCGGGACGGGTCCGCGCCAGGCGGGTCATCGAACTCTGAATGTTTCCGCAAGGCTCGCGGGCGCCATGATGCTCTCTTTTCACGTAGTTTGACGACAGATGGGGTTTTTCATCGGTCCAGCCTTTGACAGGCGTGGGCCACTTTTGTGTATCGCAAGTGAACGCTATTGGCATAAGGAGGTAAAAATGCTGAACCGTGTAGTGACGGTCGCCGCGCTGGCCGTCGGCGGCATGATGCTGTCTAAAAAACTCAAAGGAAACAAATCGGGCATGGGCTCGTCGATCGTCGAAACCATCGAGGTCAACGTCCCCGTGCGTACCGCCTACAACCAGTGGACCCAGTTCGAGGATTTTCCGCAGTTCATGGGCAGCGTCCATGAAGTCCGCCAGCTGGACGACAAGCACCTGCACTGGAAGGCCAATGTGGCCGGCGAGGAAAAAGAGTGGGATGCCGAGATCACGGAACAGATCCCGGACAAGCGCATCGCCTGGCGCAGCACGAGCGGCGTGCCGAACGGCGGCGTGGTGACCTTCCACAAACTGTCCGACGACGTCACCCGCATCACGCTGCAGATGGATTACCAGCCCGAGGGCGCGGCCGAGAAAATCGGCGACGCGCTCGGCGCCGTGCGCCTGGAAGCCCGCGGCAATCTGCAGAAGTTCAAGGACATGCTCGAGAAACGCGGCAAGGAAACCGGTGCCTGGCGCGGCAGCATCTCGCAGCACTGACCGTCGTCCCGCATGACAGCGCCGCCCGCGAGGCGGCGTTTTTTTGAAGCGGGCGTTGCCACAGTGTCCTTGGGTGCGTTGCCGAACATGCCGCGTGGGTGACGGGGAGTAGGATGAAACCCTGACGGCATATCGGAATATGCCGGGCATACGTTGAGGAGAGTTCCCATGGCAACGACAGATGACTCCGGAAGACCGAGATCGCATGACGCGTTCCCGGTCGACAATCCGGTCAAGGCCCTGCTGCGCGACCACGATCTGGTGCGCAAGCTCGCCGAGAAATACCAGAACACCGAAAGCGCCGACGTCAAGAAACAGGCGGCGACCCAGCTGATCCAGGCCATCCACATGCACTCGCGCCTCGAGGAAGGCGTGTTTTATCCGGGCGTGCGCCGCGTCGACCCGAACCTGGTCGCCCGCTACGAGGAAGACCACCTCGCCGTCGACGACCTGCTGGCCACGCTGCAAGGCATGTCGATGGACGAAGCGCGCGCGGAGCCGTTGGTGCGCGAACTGATCGATGTTGTCCTGAGCCACATCCGCCAGGAAGAAACGCAGCTGTTCCCGGAACTCAGGCAGGCGGCCCTCGACCTGACGTCGATCGGGCTGGAGATGCAGGCTTTCGAAGCGAACCTGGTGCACATGCAGGCGCAGCTCAGCGACCGGGGTGTGCGACGCTGAGTGTGACGCCACCTACCGTCGTTCCCGCGTAGGCGGGAACCCATACTGAACTTTCGAAGTCGGTCGACCAAGCACACTGTAGTGCTCCCAACATACCAAATTTTGTTGCTCAGTATGGCGGGAATAGTGCCGGAGGCACTATTCCCGCTTCCGAGGCAGTCATTGCCGGCAGTGCCGGGACTGACGGGTTCTTACCACACCCTGCACCGTTTTTCCTTCACCATCGGCTGCCCCGCCTTGCACTGGAACGCCTGCTGGAACTGCGGCATGTTCACCACCAACCCGTTGACGCGGTAGCGCCCCGGCGAGTGCGGGTCCGTCATCGCGCTCACGCGCAGGTTTTCCGGACGATCGTTTTCGCAGGCCCATTGCGCGTAGCCGACAAAGAAGCGCTGTTCCGGCGTCAAGCCGTCGCGCAGCGGCTGCGGCTGGGCTTTCTGCGGCATCGAAGCCATCTCCGCCTGCCAGGCCATCCAGCCAAGGATCAGGCCGCCGAGATCGGCGACGTCCTCGCCCAAGGTCAGCTTGCTGTTGATCTTGATGTCGTCCACGACCGTGTACTGCGCGTACTGGTCGACGATGCACTGGGCCCGCTCCTCGAACGCCTTGGCATCCTTCTTCGTCCACCAGTCCTTCAGATTGCCGTTGGCGTCGAACTGGCGGCCCTCGTCGTCGAAGGCGTGGGTCAGCTCGTGGCCGATGGTGCCGCCCGTGTTGCCGTAGTTGGGCGCATCATCCATCTTCGGATCGAACAGCGGCGGCTGCAGCACGCCGGCCGGGAAATTGATGTCGTTCATCTGCGGATCGAAGTACGCGTTCACCGTCGGCGGCGTCATGCCCCATTCCGTGCGGTCGAGCGGCTTGCCGATCTTGGCCAGCTGGCGGCGCGCCTCGAACCGGTTGCCCCGCTCGACGTTGCCGGCGAAATCGCCCGGCTTGACCATGTAGGCGCCGTAGTCGCGCCATTTGTCCGGATAGCCGATCTTGTTGACGATGGCGGCCAGTTTCTTTTGCGCCTGCTGCTTGGTCTCTGCGCTCATCCAGTCGAGTTCATCGATGTCCTGCTTCATCGCGTCCTCGATCTGGCGCGTCATGTGCAGCGCCTTCTCTTTCAGCTCGGGCGAGAACGCGCGGCTGACGAATTCCTGGCCCAGCGCCTCGCCCAGCTGGTGGTCGACGAGCGCGACGCAACGCTTCCAGCGCGGTTGCTGCTGCTGCACGCCGCGCAGCGTCTTGCTGAAGAAATCGAAGTGTTCGTTGTCGAAGTTCGACGCCAGCACCGGCGACATATTGCGCGCCACGTGCCAGCGCAGATAGGTGCGCGTCGCGTCCGCGCCTTCCGCCTTCCACATCTTGCCGAGCGCCTTGAAGAACGCGGGTTCCGTGACGTTGAACGTCGTCAGGTTCCCCTCGCCCAGCTCGTCCAGGTAGGCGTGCCAGTCGAAGCCCGGGCTCAAGGCCTGCAAGCCTTTCGCGTCGACCTTGTGGAACAATTTATACGGATCGCGCTTGTCGACGGCGGGCAGCGACGCTTTTGCCAGCGTCGTCTCCATGCGCATCACGCGCGCGGCGTTGCGCTGCGCATCAGCGGGCGCATCGCCCAGCAGCTTGAACGTGTTCGCGATGTGGGTGACGTACTTGGCGCGGATCTCTTTCGACTTGGCATCCGTCTTCAGGTACGAATCGCGGTCCGGCAAGCCGAGGCCGCCGGCGGAGGCGAACGCGATCACGCGCGACGAGTCCGCAAAATCCTGGCTCGACGAAAAGCCGAAGAACAGGCCCGGATCGGCCAGCGCCAGATGCAGGCGCGCCAGCACACGCGGCAGGTCGCGGTTCGAGTGCAGCTTCGCGATCTCGTCGAAATAGGGCGTCAGCGGCGCGGCGCCGCGCGCCTCGATGGCCTTCTCGTCCATGCAGGCGCCGAAGTAGTCGCCGATTTTTTGCTGGTTCGCGTTGCGGCCGTCCGGGCGCTTGGACAAGTCCTCGAGGATGCCCCACAGGTAACGGCGGTTGTCCAGCGCCAGCTTGCCGTACACCGACCAGCGCGCCTGGTCGGCCGGGATCGGATTGTTCTTGATCCAGCCGCCGCAGGCGTACTGGTAAAAGTCGACGCAGGGGTCGGCGTTGCGGTCCATCGAGTTCACGTCCAGGCCCGGCGTGTACGGGAAAGACGTGGCCGGACGCTCCTGGGCGTTGGCGAGAGTCAAGGTGCCGGCAAAAGCCAGAAGAAGTGCGAGGCGGACTGGGCGCATGCGATATCCGGATTGATAAAACGTTAAAGGTCGAAACGGCATCGTGCCACACACGAATCGGCACAGCAATATATGCATGTCACGACCGGAACCGGGACGGCATGCGTTCACCGCATGCAATCGACACGCTTACGCCTGCGGCGCGGGCTGCGCCAGCCCCTTCTCCAGCGCTTCGCGGATCAGCGCACGGACGGTCTTGTCGGCCGTACGGCTTTCGGCGTCCATCCGTTTGCCGAGGGCATCCATCTGCTTGCCCAGCGCATCCATCGGCTTGCCCGCGTCGTTCATGCGATGGCCGATCTCGTCCATCGAACGCTGTGCCGCGCGCTGACCGTCGGACTGCGTCGCCGCGGCCATTTGCCGGTTCAGCTCGGCCATCTGCCGGTTCAGGTCGGCCATCTCGCGGTCGAGGCGCGCCCGGCCGGCATCGTCGGCCGACGCCATGCGGCTGCCGACGTCGCCCATCCGGCTGCCCACCTCATTCATGCGCCGCTCGATCGCATGGATCTTCGTCTCGTCCGGCTTCATGCCGGCGGCGGCGCGCGTCATCTCCTTGCCGAGCGCATCCATCGCCTTGCCGTGCTTGTCCATCTCGCGGCCATAGCCCTCCATCTCCTTGCCGAGCCGCTCGACAGGCTCCCAGGCCGCGCGCGCCCGCGCCAGCACGCCGGCGTCCTGCACGATATACGTCTTGCCGCCATCGCGGAACCACAGGAAGTCGCCATCGATCTGCTTGCGCAGCCGCTTGACGGCGGACCAGTCGGCGCTGTCGCCCGTCATGCTCGTGCCGTGGTCGCCTTCGCGTACGATGGCATACGGCTCGCCCCGCTCGGTGGGTACGGCCGGGTGGCTGACGGTGCGCGGATGCGCGGCGGGCCCATCCGCCGCGGGGCCGGCCTGGGCATAGGCGCCGGCCGACAGGGCCAGCGCCAGGATGGGCAGCGCCAGTTTCCACTGGAACGGTTCGGCTTCGGGACGAACGAGGCGTTTGATTCGGGACATGAGATTTCCTCCGTGTGCCGCAGGGGCAAGGTTTACAGTGGAGCGCCGGACGAGGTCCAGCTCGGACAGCGCGAGTGCCAGGCGCCGCGGTTCGCCCAGCTGGTTCGCGGCCAGATCGTCGGCGACGAGTTCGCGCTCCACCCGGATGCGGTGCGACAGCCACCACACGGCCGGGTGATAGAACAGCAGGATCTCGATCGCGCTTTGCAACAGATTCACCAGGTAATCGTGACGCCGCACGTGGGCCAGCTCGTGCGCCAGCAGCGCTTCCAGCAGCGGGGCCGGCATGCCCGTCAGCAGCGCGGCCGGCACCAGCACGACGGGCCGCCACCAGCCGGCCGTCACGGGGCCGGACAGATCGTCGACGACGCCCAGCACGATGCCGCGCGCGATGCCGAATTCGCTCGCCATGCGCGCGAGCGTGGCTTGCCAGGCCGCATCGATCCGGTAGGCGCCGGGCCGGCTGCGCCGCCGCACCCAGGCCAGGCCCAGCAACAGACGCAACGCCAGCACCGCCGCGCCGCAGGCCCAGCACGACATCACGAGCGGCAGGCGCGGCTGCAAGCTGTCGTGCCAGCGCGCGCGCCAGGCTGTCGGTGCCAGGCGGTCCGGCAGCAGGCGGACGAGCGTCGCGGACGTGGCCCGACGCGGCCCGGTGTGTCCCGGCGCGACCTGCGTGGCGACGTCCGCGGCAGCCCCACCGGCCTGCATCCGCGTGATCGTCCCCGCCACCGGCAACGCCGCGCACAGCAGCAGCGCCGCGCAGGCGACGCCGTAGCGCCACTGCGGCCGCGCCCGGCCCATGAGGCCCAGCACGACGGCGACCGCGCAGCCGACGAGCGCGCCCTGCCAGACGAAGTCCAGCAGCGCCCAGGCCAGGCTGGAAGTGAGTGCGCGTGCCATCGGGATCTCCTTTCGTGACGCAGTATGAACGTACTAGAAAATTTTGTCTAGAAATTTTGTTCTAGAAGTTCGCGCGATGCGATGCAGGCCACGATAGCGGGATGGACGGCACGCGGCGACGCGCGTGCGACAGACTGCACGAAGTGCGGAACAGGCGGGAAAAAAGCGGGGAAAATGCGAGGATGTGGCGCCCGGCGGCGCCGCGCAAAAACGGAGGATCAGTACACGACGACGGAGCGGATCGATTCGCCCTTCTTCATCAGGTCGAAGCCGTCGTTGATCCGGTCGAGCGGCAGGTGGTGGGTGATCAGATCGTCGATGTTGATCTTGTTTTCCATGTACCAGTCGACGATCTTCGGCACGTCCGTGCGCCCGCGCGCGCCGCCGAACGCGGACCCCTTCCACACGCGGCCCGTGACCAGCTGGAACGGACGCGTCGCGATCTCCTTGCCCGCTTCCGCCACGCCGATGATGATCGATTGGCCCCAGCCCTTGTGGCAGCATTCCAGCGCCTGGCGCATGGTCGTCACGTTGCCGATGCACTCGAACGAATAGTCGGCGCCGCCGTCCGTCAGCTGGACGATGGTGTCGACGACGTTGTCGACCTCTTTCGGATTGACGAAATGGGTCATGCCGAACTTGCGCGCCATGGCTTCGCGGCCCGGGTTGATGTCCACGCCGATGATCTTGTCGGCGCCGACCATCTTCGCCGCCTGGATCACGTTCAGGCCGATGCCGCCCAGGCCGAACACGACGACGTTGGCGCCCGCCTCGACCTTCGCGGTAAAAATCACGGCGCCGATGCCCGTCGTCACGCCGCAGCCGATGTAGCAGATCTTGTCGAACGGCGCATCGGACCGGACCTTAGCCAGCGCGATCTCCGGCACGACGATGTAGTTCGAGAAGGTCGAGGTGCCCATGTAGTGGTAGATCGGCTTGCCGTCCAGCGAGAAGCGGCTCGTCGCATCCGGCATCAGGCCGCGGCCCTGCGTGGAACGGATGGCCTGGCACAGATTGGTCTTCTGCGACAGGCAGAACTTGCACTGGCGGCATTCCGGCGTGTACAGCGGGATGACGTGGTCGTCCTTGCGCAGGCTCGTCACGCCCGGGCCGACGTCGACGACGACGCCCGCGCCCTCATGGCCCAGGATGGCCGGGAAGATGCCTTCCGGGTCGGCACCGGACAGCGTGTAGTAATCGGTATGGCAGATGCCCGTCGCCTTGACTTCGACCAGCACCTCGCCGGCCTTGGGACCCTCGAGCTCGACGTCCTCGATCGTCAGCGGCTTCCCCGCCTGCCATGCAATCGCTGCCTTGGTTTTCATGGTTTCTGTCCCTGGAAAATGATGAACGAAAGTTTGCCATGATACCAAGGCAGGTGCGGAACGCTATTTCACCTTCAATCGTGCCGCGAACGCCCCATGCAGGCCGTTGAGCAATTCCTCGGCAGCGACGAGCTGTTCGGCGACTTCGTTGACCTTGCGCCGGCTCGACCGGGCATGGTCGCGCAGCACCTCGAACGCGGTGTTGCGGTCGGTCTGGAAGCGCGTCATCAACAGGCCCACGGCGAGGCTCGTCTCGCGGCCGGCCGTGAGTGCCGCGTTCAGGTTCGCTTCGGTGCGGCGCAGCTGGCGGATCTCGTCGGCGCGCGCGAGCGCGGATTCGAAGGCCGGCAGCAGCCGCGCGGCATCGACCGGCTTGACGACGAAGCCGACGGCGCCATGGCTGGCGGCTTGGCGGGCCGTCTCGGCATCGTCGACCGACGACAGGAACATGAAGGCGACCGACGTGTGGTCCTTGAGACGGCGCGCCAGGTCGAGGCCGGACATGCCGGGCATGCTGACGTCCAGCAGCGCCAGCGCGATGTCGGCTTCGCGTTCGGCCACGTGCTGCAGCGCCTCGGCAGCCGAGCTCGCCGTCAGCGTGTCGTAGCCGGCATGGCCCAGCACGGCCACCAGGTAGTCGAGCAGGAGGGAATCGTCGTCGACGAGCAGGATCAGGCGTCGGGCAGGAACAGGCGCGCTCATTGTTGTGGTTCTCGCTGCGATGAAGATAAATGCGCCTGCTGCGGCGCAAAAGACCGCATGGCGCTGTGGCGCGCCAAAAATATGTCACGTTGACAAGCGGCCAAGTCAAACAAATTCAACCGTTCTGCGCTGGCGCAACATCAGTGCGACCCGGGCGCAACAGGGGGCGCGCACGATTGAAAAGCAATTGCATACGTATAAGTTCTCAAAATAAACTGATCCGCGCTGCCCGATACGGGTAGCGAGATGTATCGGTTGTTAGAGGAGTACTACCACAAGCATGCGGCTCACAAGGCCAGCTGCGATAACGATACCCAATAAACGGAGAAAGCACCGATGAATCAGAAACACACTCGCGCAACGATGATGGTCCCGGCCCTCGGGCTGTGCGTGGCGGCTCTTGCCGTCGCGTTCGCAGGCAGCGCGTCGGCCGCGCCCGACACCACTCGCGTCATCGTCGCGTTCAAGCCGGGAACGGCTGGCAATATCAAATCCGCTGTCGCGGCCGTCAGGGGGACGGTCAAGCAGGAAATCTTCAACATGAACGCGATGGCCATCGAAGTACCGACGGTCGCGCTGCAGGGCTTGCAGCGCAATCCGAACGTCGAGTACGTCGAGGAAGACGTCATCCGCAAGCCGTTCTCGCTGACCACGCCCTCCACCGGCGTGCCTTACACGAGCGGCCAGCTGGTCCCGTACGGGATCAAGCTCGTGCAGGCCGACCAGCTGTCGGACGCGAACACGAGCAACCGCAAGATCTGCATCATCGACTCCGGCGTCGACTTCACCCATGAAGACCTGAAGGACAACGGCGCCAACGTCACCGGCGAATACGATTCCGGCACCGGCTGGTGGTACACGGACGAGACCCACCACGGCACCCACGTGTTCGGCACCATCGCGGGCGTCAACAACGGCCTGGGCGTCGTCGGCGTGAATCCGAACAAGCAGCTCAAGCTGCACATCGTGAAGGTGTTCGGCGCGAACGGCGCGTGGACCTACTCGTCCACGCTGGCCAACGCCGCCAACAAGTGCGGCGCCGCGGGCGCCAACATCATCACGATGTCGCTGGGCGGGGGCGCCAAGAGCCTCACCGAGCAGCGCGCGTTCGACAGCCTGCAGACCAAGGGCGTGCTCTCCATCGCGGCGGCCGGTAACGACGGCAATTCCACCACCTCTTACCCGGCCGGCTACGGCAGCGTGATGTCGGTGGCGGCCGTGGACGAAAACAAGGTCGTCGCCTCGTTCTCGCAATACAACAGCGACGTCGAGATCGCCGGTCCGGGCGTGTCCGTGCTGTCGACCGTCCCGATGGGCACGGGCACCGACACGGCGCTGACGGTCGGCTCGACCAACTACGCGTCGTCGGCGATGGAAGGCTCGCCCGTCAAGACCGCCACCGCGCCGCTGGCCGACTTCGGCATTGGCGACACCGTGAACACGGCCGTTTCGGGCAAGGTCTGCCTGATCCAGCGCGGCACCGTGGACTTCGCGACCAAGGTCACCAACTGCCAGAACAGCGGCGGCGTCGGCGCCGTCGTGTACAACAACGTGGCCGGCAGCTTCGGCGGCACGCTGGGCACGACCGTGACGACGATCCCGTCGGTGACGGCGTCGGACACGGACGGCGCCGCGATGAAGGGCCAGCTGGGCCAGACCGCGACGGTGGCCGTGACGGCATCGAACTACGCCTACTTCGACGGCACGTCGATGGCCACGCCGCACGTGTCGGCCGTCGCCGCGCTGGTGTGGAGCTACTTCCCGACCTGCACGGGTTCCCAGATCCGCACGTCGCTGGACAACAGCGCGCTCGACCTGGGCACGGCCGGCCGCGACACCAAGTACGGCTACGGTCTGGTGCAGGCCAAGGCGGCATACGATCGCATCAAGTCGCTGGGTTGCGGCAAGTAAAAAATGGCGCCTCGGCGCCATTTTTTACGTAGGGTGGGCACCCCGTGCCCACCATCGACGTCCGCGTATCGCCAACATTTGGTGGGCACGTTTCATTTGAGGCCCCCGGCCTCAAATGCCCACCCTACGCTCCCTCTATCCAAAATTCCCCCCTTGTCGGCGCAGGCTTTACGCCGTCATCTATAATGGTCGTTTTCGCCTATCAGCCAATAACGCCACCAAAGCCACATCATGGAATTAGCCAAGTCTTTCGAGCCAGCCGACATCGAACAATTCTGGCGCACGGAATGGGAACAGCGCGGTTATTTCGCCGCCTCCATGGACGACGCCAAGCCGTCCTTCAGCATCCAGCTGCCGCCGCCGAACGTGACGGGCACCCTGCACATGGGGCACGCCTTCAACCAGACGGTCATGGATGGCCTGACCCGCTACTACCGCATGCGTGGCTTCAACACGGCCTGGATCCCGGGCACCGACCACGCCGGCATCGCCACCCAGATCGTCGTGGAGCGCCAGCTCGACGCGCAGAAGGTCTCGCGCCATGACCTCGGCCGCGAAGCGTTCGTCGAAAAGGTGTGGGAGTGGAAGGAAAAATCGGGCAGCACGATCACGGGCCAGATGCGCCGCCTGGGCGCGTCCGCCGACTGGGCCCGCGAATACTTCACGATGGACGAGCCGCGCAGCAAGACCGTCACCGAAGTCTTCGTGCGCCTGTTCGAGCAGGGCCTGATCTACCGCGGCAAGCGCCTCGTCAACTGGGACCCGGTGCTGGGTACCGCCGTCTCCGACCTGGAAGTCGATTCACAGGAAGAAGACGGCTCGATGTGGTACATCCAGTATCCGCTGGCGGACGGCAGCGGCCACCTGACGGTCGCGACGACGCGTCCGGAAACGATGCTGGGCGACGTCGCCGTCGCCGTCGACCCGACCGACGAGCGCTACCTGCACCTGCACGGCAAGATGCTCAAGCTGCCGCTCGTCGGCCGCGAGATCCCCGTCATCGCCGATACCTACGTCGACAAAGCGTTCGGCACCGGCTGCGTGAAGATCACGCCGGCGCATGATTTCAACGACTATGCCGTCGGCCAGCGCCACAACCTGCCGCTGCTGTCGATCATGACGCTCGACGCGAAAATCACCGACGACGCGCCGGAAGCCTACCGCGGCCTGGACCGCTTCGTCGCGCGCAAGAAGATCGTCGCCGACCTCGAAGCGCAGGGCCTGCTGGAACAGGTGAAACCGCACAAGCTGATGGTGCCGCGTGGCGACCGCACCGGCGTCATCATCGAGCCGATGCTGACCGACCAGTGGTTCGTCGCGATGAGCAAGCCGGCGCCGGAAGGCACGCACAACCCGGGCAAGTCGATCACCGACGTGGCGCTGGAGAAGGTCGCGAGCGGCGAGATCAAGTTCGTGCCGGAGAACTGGACGACCACGTACAACCAGTGGCTGAACAACATCCAGGACTGGTGCATCTCGCGCCAGCTGTGGTGGGGCCACCGCATCCCGGCCTGGTACGGTTCGAACGGCGAAGTCATCGTCGCCCGCAGCGAGGAAGAAGCGCGGCAGAAGGCGGCCGCCGCCGGCGTCCAGGGTGAACTCAAACGCGACGACGACGTGCTGGACACGTGGTTCTCGTCCGCGCTCGTCCCGTTCTCGACGGTCGGCTGGCCGGAACAGACCAAGGACATGGATCTGTTCCTGCCTTCCTCCGTGCTGGTCACCGGCTTCGACATCATCTTCTTCTGGGTCGCGCGCATGGTCATGATGACGGCGCACTTCACCGGCAAGGTCCCGTTCAAGACCGTGTACGTGCACGGCCTCGTGCGCGATTCGTCGGGCCAGAAGATGTCGAAATCGAAGGGCAACACGCTCGACCCGATCGACCTGATCGACGGCATCAGCATCGACGCGCTCGTCGCCAAGCGCACCACGGGCCTGATGGACCCGAGGAGCGCGCCGAAAATCGAAAAAGCGACGCGCAAGGAATTCCCGGAAGGGATCCCGGCCTTCGGCACGGACGCCGTGCGCTTCACGATGGCCAGCTACGCCTCGCTGGGCCGCAACATCAACTTCGACCTGGGCCGCTGCGAAGGCTACCGCAACTTCTGCAACAAGCTGTGGAACGCGACCCGCTTCGTGCTGATGAACACGGAGGGCAAAGACTGCGGCAAGCCGGACGCCGCCGACTATTCCCAGGCCGACCGCTGGATCATCTCGCGCCTGAACCGCGTCGAGCTGGACGTGGCGAAAGGCTTCGAAGACTACCGCTTCGACAACATCGCGAACAGCATCTACAGCTTCGTCTGGGACGAGTACTGCGACTGGTACCTGGAACTGGCCAAGGTGCAGGTCCAGCAAGGCACGGAAGCCCAGCAGCGCGCCACCCGCCACACCTTGCTGCGCGTGCTGGAAGTCGTGCTGCGCCTCGCCCACCCGATCATCCCGTTCGTCACCGAAGCGCTGTGGCAGGCCGTCGCGCCGCTCGCCGGCAAAACCGGCGACACGATCATGCTGCAACCGTACCCGATCGCCGACGAGTCGCTGATCGATGCGGACGCGGAAGCCTGGATGGAGCAGTTCAAGAAGGTCACGGACGCCACCCGCAACCTGCGTGGCGAAATGAAGCTGTCGCCGTCCGTGCGCGTGCCGCTGATCGTCGAGCCGGCGAACGACGCCGACCGCGCGGCTGCCCAGGGCTTCGCGCCGTACGTCGCGCTGCTGGCCAAGCTGTCCGAAGTGCAGATCGTCGACGCGCTGCCGGATTCGCCGGCCGCCGTCGCCATCGTCGGCACGACGAAGCTGATGCTGAAGGTCGAGATCGACGTCGCTGCGGAACGCGAGCGCCTGAAAAAGGAAATCGCGCGCATCGAAGGCGAGATCGCCAAGGCTACGGCCAAGCTGTCCAGCGAAAGCTTCGTCGCCCGCGCACCGGCGGCCGTCGTCGCCCAGGAACGCGACCGCCTGGACAACTTCAGCGCGACGCTGTCCAAGCTGAACGAGCAGTTCGCCAAGCTGCCGTCGGCCTGATGCGGCACGCTCTCTGCTGAACGACGCGCCGGTTCACCCCGGCGCGTTTTTTTTCACCTGCGCCCTCCTTCGACCATGACCAATACTTCGCACTTTCCCCAGCTGGCCGCCTACAACCAATGGATGAACCGGAAGCTGTACGACGCGGCCGCCACGCTGCCGGCGGACCGGCTGCACGAAGACCGCGGCGCGTTCTTCGGTTCCTTGTTCGGGACGCTGGGTCACCTCGTGATCGCGGATCTCATCTGGTTCAAGCGCATCGCGGACGCCCTGCCCGGCCTCGCGTCGCTGCAATGCCTGGACGATTTGCCGAGGCCGACGTCGCTGGACCAGCGCCTGTGCACCACGCTGCCCGAGCTGGACGCGCTGCGCATGACACTGGACGCGGCCATCGGCGCGTTCTGCGACGAGATCCAGCCGGCCCAGCTGGACGGGGCGTTCAGCTGGACGTCCATGAAGGGCATCGCCAGCACCAAGCGTCTTGGCGACGTCCTGCTGCATGTGTTCAACCACCAGACGCACCACCGGGGCCAGGCGACGACGCTGTTCTCGCAACTGGGCGTCGACGTCGGCCCGACGGACTTGCTGCTGTTGCTGCCGGAGGTGGATTGATGCGGTGAGGGGGCGCCGTCGTTTACCGAACGACCGTGCAGTTTGCTACACTGACAGAGCACGAAACCGACAAACCAATAAGGAGACACCATGCGCCCCCTGATCCATGCCGCCGCCCTCGCGGCCTTCGCCACCGTCCTCGCCGCGCCACTGGCCTGGGCCCAGGACCCTTCGCCGGTCGGACTGTGGAAGACCATCGACGACACTTCCGGCAAGCCGACCGCCCTCATCCGCATCACGGAGAACCAGGGCGAACTGCAGGGCAGGATCGAAAAACTGTTCCGCACGCCGGACGAAGACCAGAATCCCAAGTGCTCGCTGTGCCAGGGCGCGCGCAAGGACCAGCCGATCATCGGCATGACGATCCTTTCCGGCCTAAAAAGGATGGCGACGAGTACGCCGGCGGCGAGATCCTCGACCCCAAGAACGGCAAGGTCTACAAGAGCAAACTGAGCGTTCATGAAGGCGGCAAGAAGGTAGAAGTGCGGGGGTATGTCGGCGTGCCGATGTTCGGACGCTCGCAGGTGTGGCTGCGTCAAGAATAGGGACGGTCGTAAATACAACGTTTGCGTGCGCGCGCGCCACGTCCGGTGACGCTATGCTAATCTGGCGGATAGTTCACTCTACATGGCGCGCCGCATGACGCATCGATTCGCAATCCGGAACCGCATGGAGACAGTCGCATGATTTTCCTGCGATTACTGTCTTTTCTAATCGGCATGACCATCCCGATGGTACCGCCGCTGGTGCTGTCCGACGTCAGCACCCGCGGCATGCCCGGCTGGTCCGTACTCGGCGGATTGTTCGGCGTGAGCCTGATCTCGGGAAGCTTTCTGTACATCGCCCTGCTGGCATCCCGCATGCGCAGGTCGATCGCACTGCGCGCGCTGGGCGCCATGCTGCTGATGCTGCCGGCGACGGCCAGCCTCGCCCTGCTGTGGACGCGCCAAGAGGAAGACATGCTGTGGTGCGGCGGCCTGCTGCTCGCGGCCTCCGTGCTGATGTTCATCAGCTTCGTCTTCCCCGGCATCCCCGACCGCCGCCAGCGCCCCATGCGCAAGCCCGACCGTCAGGAGCCGGCGCTGTCCTGACTCGCGCCGTCGTATTTTTCGCTACAGATAAAAATCAAACCGGGGACAGGTTGTCCCACAGGTCGCCGGTCGGGCTGATGCGCGGCGCGGCGATGCCGAAATGCCGGTAGGCGAGCGGCGTGGCGATGCGGCCGCGCGGCGTGCGCTGCAGATAGCCCTGCTGGATCAGGAACGGTTCCAGCACATCCTCGATGGTGTCCGCCGCTTCGCCGATGGCGGCGGCCAGGTTGCCGATGCCGACAGGACCGCCGGCGAACTTGAACAGCACCGCCTCCAGCAGCTTCCTGTCCATCACGTCGAACCCGACCGTGTCCACGTCCAGCATGCGCAGCGCGCGGTCGGCCATGTCCTTGGTGATCTCGCCGTTGCCCTTCACTTCCGCATAATCGCGCACGCGCCGCAGCAGGCGGTTGGCGATACGCGGGGTGCCCCGCGCGCGCTGGGCGACTTCGCGCGCGCCCTCTTCCTTGATCGGCGCTTCCAGCAGCGCGGCGCTGCGCGCGACGATCTTGGTCAGCTCGTCGACGTTGTAGAACTCCAGCCGGGCGACGATGCCGAAGCGGTCGCGCAGCGGATTCGTCAACATGCCGGCGCGCGTGGTGGCGCCGACGAGCGTGAACGGCTGCAGGTCGAGCTTCACGGACCGCGCGGCCGGGCCTTCGCCGATCATGATGTCGATCTGATAGTCTTCCAGCGCCGGGTACAGGATCTCCTCGACCACGGGCGACAGGCGGTGGATCTCGTCGATGAACAGCACGTCGTTCGCTTCCAGGTTGGTCAGCAGCGCGGCCAGGTCGCCGGGGCGCTCCAGCACGGGGCCGGACGTCTGGCGCAGGTTCACCCCCATCTCGCGCGCAATGATGTGGGCGAGCGTCGTCTTGCCCAGGCCCGGCGGGCCGAACAACAGCGTGTGATCGAGCGCTTCCCGGCGTTTTCTCGCCGCGTGAATGAAGATCTCCAGCTGGTCGCGGATCTTTTCCTGGCCGACGTATTCGTCCAGATGCTTGGGACGCAGCGCGCGCTCGATCGCCTCCTCGTTGGGCGAGGCCGGCGCGGCGTCGATGATGCGCTGCTCGGTGAAATTGTCGGTCTGGATGCTCATGACTCTTTGTTCGGATACCTGGGTTCGTGTAGGGTGGGCACGCCGTGCCCACGCGGTGATACGCGACGTTGAATATGCCGCCTGCGTGCCGGCGGACGTTGAACGCGTGGGCGCGTTTCAGTTGAGGCCCCGGCCTCAAATGCCCGCCCTACCAAATTACACTTAAATTACGCTTTGGACAGCGCCTTCAACGCCAGCTTGATACCGTCGGACACACTGGTCCCGGCCGGCATGTTCTTGATCGCGATCAGGGCTTCCTTGTCAGAATACCCCAAAGCCAGCAGCGCATTGAGCACGTCTGCCTGCGCGTCGTCGTGCGGCGTGCCGGCCGCGACGCCGATATCGGCCCCCAGCTTGCCCTTCAGTTCCAGCAGCAGGCGCTCGGCCGTCTTCTTGCCGATGCCCGGCACCTTGATCAGGCGTCCCGCTTCCTGCAACGTCACGGCCTGGGCGAGGTCGTTCACAGTCATGCCGGACAGGATGGACAGCGCCGTGCGCGCGCCGACGCCGGTGATCTTGATCAGCTGGCGGAACACGGCGCGCTCGTTCGACGAGCCGAAGCCGAACAGCAGGTGCGCATCCTCGCGCACGACGTAGTGCGTGAACAGCGTGACCTTCTCGCCCGTGTGCGGCAGGTTGTAGAACGTGCTCATCGGCACGTCGACTTCATAGCCGACACCCTGGCAATCGACGAGCACTTGCGGCGGATTCTTTTCCAGCAGGACTCCGGAGAGACGACCGATCATGGTGACCTTTCAATAATTAGACGAGGCGGCCGCGCTTCATGTGCAGCGCCGGCTTTTTCGGATTGGCCGGCGCGAGCGCCCCCACCAGCGCCAGCGCATCATGGCTGTTGGCATGGCAGATCGCAATGCCGAGCGCATCGGCCGCATCCGAGCCCGGCAGGCCCGGCAGCTTGAGCAGGCGCGCCACCATGTCCTGCACCTGCGCCTTGACGGCCTTGCCCGTGCCGACGACGGCCTGTTTCACTTGCGTGGGCGTGTACTCCGCCACCTCGAGGTCGGCACCGACGAGGGCCGTGATCGCGGCGCCGCGCGCCTGGCCGAGCAGCAGGGTCGACTGGGGATTGACGTTGACGAAGACTTTTTCGATGGCCGCGCAGGCCGGCTGGTAGGTGGCGACGATTTCGCTGACGCCGGTCAGGATGACTTTCAGACGCGGCGGCAACGCGCCTTCGCTGCCGGTCTTGATGGTGCCGGACGCGATGTAGCGCAACCGGTTGCCTTGCTTTTCAATGACGCCGAACCCTGTCGTACGCAGGCCCGGGTCGATGCCGAGAATAATCATTATCGAATGTTATACCGGCGAGGGTGTTTCGTGGGAAAAATACTGTGCAAAAACACAGGTCGTGGTGACTTTGTCACCACGACCATTTCCCAAATTAATGGCGGAAGTGACGCGTCCCAGTATAGAGCATGACCACACCGCGTTCATCCGCCGCGTCGATCACTTCCTGGTCGCGCATCGAGCCGCCCGGGTGGATGACGCAGGTCGCGCCCGCATCGACGACGACGTCGAGACCGTCGCGGAACGGGAAGAACGCGTCCGACGCCACGGCCGAGCCCACCAGCGACAGGCCGGCGTTCTGCGCCTTGATCGAGGCGATGCGCGCGGAATCGATGCGGCTCATCTGGCCGGCGCCGACGCCGAGCGTCATGCCGTCGGCGCAGAACACGATCGCGTTCGATTTCACGTACTTGGCCACGCGCCACGCGAACATCAGGTCTTGCAGCTGCTGCTGGGTCGGCTGTTTCTTCGTCACGACGCGCAGGTCGCCCGGCAGGACGTCCTTCGCATCCGGCGACTGCACGAGCAGGCCGCCGCCCACACGCTTGACGTCGTAGACGTTCATACCGTCGCCGAGGGCGATTTCCAGCAGGCGCACGTTCTGCTTGGTGGCCATGATGGCGAGCGCTTCGGCCGTGAAGGCCGGGGCGATCACGACTTCCACGAACAGCTTGGCGATCGCTTCCGCCGCCGGGCCGTCGACCGGCACGTTGAAGGCGATGATGCCGCCGAAGGCCGAGGTCGGGTCCGTCTTGAGGGCGCGCTGGTACGCGTCCAGGGCGTCGGCGCCGATGGCCACGCCGCACGGGTTCGCATGCTTGATGATCACGCAGCCGGCCGGCAGGTTGAATCCGCCCAGCGACTTGACGCATTCCCAGGCCGCGTCCGCGTCGGCGATATTGTTGTACGACAGTTCCTTGCCCTGTAGCTGGCGGTAGTTGGCCAGGCTGCCGGCGGCCGGCACGAGGTCGCGGTAGAACGCGGCCGTCTGGTGCGGGTTTTCGCCGTAGCGCATGTCCTGGACTTTTTCGAAGTGCAGGTTCAGCGTCTGCGGGTAGGCGGCCCGGTTCGTGTGGTTCTTGTCCGGGCCGAGGCTCGTCAGGTAGTTCGTGATGGCGGCGTCGTATTGCGCCGTGTGCGCGAACACTTTCTTGGCCAGGCGGAATTTCGTTTCATAGCCCACGCTGCCGGCCGTTTCACCGGTGCCCTTCATTTCCGCCAGCACCGGGCCGTAGTCGGCCGGGTCGACGATCACGACGACGTCGCGGTGGTTCTTCGCGGCCGAGCGCAGCATGGTCGGGCCGCCGATGTCGATGTTCTCGATCGCGTCTTCCAGCGAGCATTGCTCTTTGGCGACAGTCGCCTGGAACGGATACAGGTTGACCACCACCATGTCGATCTCCGGAATGCCGTGCTCTTCCAGCTTGGCAACGTGCTCCGGGAAGTCGCGGCGGGCCAGGATGCCGCCGTGGACCTTGGGATGCAGCGTCTTCACGCGGCCATCGAGCATTTCCGGGAAGCCGGTGTAGTCGGCGACTTCGGTCACCGGCACACCATTGTCCTGCAGCAGTTTGGCGGTGCCGCCGGTGGACAGGATGTTCACGCCGAGGGCGGACAGCGCGCGCGCGAAATCGAGGACGCCGGTCTTGTCGGAAACGGAGATGAGTGCTTGTTTGATCATGGGAGTGGCCTGTTGAAAAAAAATCTGGACGGGGTCGCGCACGCCGGACAAAGGGCCGACGCACGCCTGCACGCCCCGGCCCCTCCGCCGGCGGCTTACAGCAGCCCGTGCTCCTGCAACTTCTTGCGCAAGGTATTGCGATTAATGCCCAGCATCTGGGCCGCATGCGACTGATTGCCTTCCGCCCGCGTCATCACCACCTGCAAGATCGGTTTTTCGACGGTCAGGAGCATCATGTCGTAGATGTTCGTCGGTTTTTGCTCGCCCAGGTCGTTGAAATAGTCTTCGAGGCTTTTCTGAACGACTTCCTGGATACTTTCTTTACTCATGTTGCTGCTTCATCCTGTTAGGGGTGGTCCTCATGAACCGACTGCGCGTCGAATTTTCGTCCTGCGATGCGCCGCTACGGCGGACCGGCCGTACCGTGAGTACGGCTGCGCTTCTCGGACGAAACTCCTCCCGCTCGCTACGGTTCCCGAGGCCACCGTTACGCTGCTTGTGACAGCTTCGTCTCCGAATCCTCGTTGTTTTTCTTGTTTCTACTGCTAATCGGTTATGCCGCGATCGCATTATCGGCAGGATGCGCGGGCCGGTATTGTAACCGCTCGCCATACCGGTGTTGCGATTTAAAAAATTCATCGACGGCGGCCAGCTGTTCGGCCGTCGATTCCAGACGGTTCATACGCTGGCGGAATTCTTCGCCACCGGGCAAATCTTCGACATACCAGCCGATGTGCTTGCGTGCCGTACGTACGCCCAGGTATTCGCCGTAGAAGGCGTAGTGGGCCGGCAGGTGTTCATTCATGAGTTCGCGCACCTCGTCCACCCGCGGCGCCGGCAGGTAGGCGCCCGTGCGCAGAAAGTAATCGATTTCGCGACAAATCCACGGGCGGCCCTGGGCGGCCCGGCCGATCATGACGGCGTCGGCGCCCGTGTAGTCGAGCACGAATTTCGCCTTGTCCGGCGTCGTGATGTCGCCATTGGCCACGACCGGAATGCCGACGGCGGCCTTGACGGCGGCGATGGTGTCGTACTCGGCATCCCCTTTATAGCCGTCGGCGCGGGTGCGGCCGTGCAGGGTCAGCATGGCGATGCCGGCCTCCTCGGCCATCCGGGCGATGGTCAGCGCGTTCTTGTTTTCGCGATCCCAGCCGGTGCGGAATTTCAGGGTGACGGGCACGTCGACGGCGTTCACGACGGCGTCCAGGATGCGCTGCACGAGGTCTTCATGCTGCAGCAGCGCCGAGCCGCACCAGTTGTTGCAGACCTTCTTGACCGGACACCCCATATTGATGTCGATGATCTGGGCGCCGCGCTCGACGTTGAACTTGGCGCATTCGGCCAGGTCGTGCGGGTCGGCGCCGGCGATCTGCACGGCCTTCGGCTCCATCTCGCCCGCGTGGTCGGTACGGCGCGCGCTCTTCTCGCTGGCCCACAGGCGGGGATTCGACGCCGCCATCTCGGACACCGCGTAGCCCGCGCCCAGCTTTTTGCACAGCTGGCGGAACGGACGGTCGGTCACCCCGGCCATCGGGGCGACGAAGACATTATTGCGCAGCGTATATGGACCAATTTGCACGGCAGAAAATCATGGGAAGCGATGGGAACTCGCTATTTTACCTGAAGTGCTGCTTAATTTATCAGCACATTTTTTTGCTGAATTGTTGCGCACGTACCAGAAAACACTTGCCAATTCCACCAGCATGCCGTCAAGGCAGTTCGTCCAGCACGGCCGGACGCAGGTGATCCACCTCGCCCCAGCTGTGCAATGTCAGGCCACCGCCGGCCGGATCGAAGCGGAAGCGGTTGATGCTGGCGTTGTAGACCTTGAAGTCGCGCGGCGTTTCTAGCGGCAGCCCCTGCGCCAGCCGGTACGCGCATTCCAGCACGCCGCCATGCGCGACGAGCGCCATGGTCTTGCCCGGATTGGCCGCCGCCAGCGCCAGGATGGCGCCGGTGGCGCGGTCGAAGAAGGTGCGGAAGCTCTCTCCCACATTGCGGCCCGGCGGCAGTTGCGCCTCGATGTCGCGCGCCTGCCAGGCGGCGAATTCGCGCGGGAAGCGCTGCTCGATCTCGCTGTACAACAAACCTTCGAAGCCGCCGTAGCCGCGCTCGCGCAGTGCCGGTTCGATGTCCAGCGCCAGGCCGCGCAGGTCGGCCACGGCCTGGGCCGTCTGGCGTGCGCGCCGCAGATCGCTCGCGACAAGGACGTCGATCGGCTCCGTCGCTAGCGCGGACGCCAGCAGCGCGGCCTGGCGCTCGCCCTCGTCGTTGAGCGGGATGTCCAGGTGGCCCTGCAGGCGGCGTTCGGCGTTCCAGGCCGTTTCGCCGTGGCGGATCAGGAGGATGTCGGTGGGTGCTGCGTGTGCGTTCGTTGTCGTCATGCGGATGCGCCGCCCCGCACCGCGGAGCGATCGTTGATGGCGGCCCGGTTGCCCGGGCAGCCGTTAGGGATAGTGAAGACCGGTCAGGAAGGCTGACCGATCAGGTTGCCCGCCACGTCGGGATTGAGCGAATACACGCCGAAGATCTTCGCCTCGTCCAAGATGTGGCCCATGATGGCCAGGCGCGCCTCCCTGCCGGTGAAGCGGCCTTCCAGCGGCAGGCGCGGGATGTCGAGGGCGTACAGCGTAAAGACGTAGGTGTGGACGCGCTCGTCGTTCCACGGCGGGCACGGGCCGTCATAGCCATAGTATTCGCCCGCCATGTCGGGATCGTTCGCGAACCAGCCCGTGTAATCGTTGACGCCGTGGCGCAGCTGGTGCTCCGTGCCGTTCTTGATCGTGAACGGCACCAGCGGCCCGCTCTTCCCGCCCGGCGTGACCATGTCCGAGAACATCCCTTCGCCGAAGGACTTCAGGCACACGGGAATGTCGACGAGCGACCAGTGATAGAAATCCGTACGCGGCAGCGTATCGGGGACCGTCCGGCCCTCCCGATTCACGTCGCTGCCGTCGGTCGGCACGTCGAGATCGTGCACGAGCAGCGCCAGCGACTGCGTGCCGGCCGGCACGTCGTCCCACGCGATGTGCGGGCTGCGGTTGCTCGACAGCTTGATGTGCGTGCCGGGGTCCATCTCGGCGAACGCGCACCGGGGCGGGATCATGTCGCCCTCAATAAAGGAATCGCTCCAGATTTTCATGTTCAATCTCCCTGCCATCCGCTCACGGTAAGACTGCCGCCTCCGCAGGCGGTTTCCTCTTTCACGCCGCGACACGCGGTGGATCAATTCGCAGCCAGAACGTCACCGGTCCGTCGTTGATCAGCGCCACCTTCATGTCGGCGCCGAAACGGCCGGTTTCGACGATACCGTGACGCTCGCGCGCCTGGCGCACGACATGCTCGAACAGCCGGCGGCCATCTTCGGGCGCGGCGGCCGGCGAAAACGACGGACGGGTACCGGAGCGGGTGTCGGCGGCCAGCGTGAACTGCGGCACGAGCAGCAGGCCGCCCGCCACGTCCGTCACGCTGCGGTTCATCTTGCCCGCGTCGTCCGAAAACACGCGGTAGGTCAGCAGTTTCGCGAGCAGCGCGTCGGCTTCGCGTTCGGTGTCGCCCTTTTCCGCGCACACGAGCACCATCAGCCCGCGGCCGATGGCACCCGTGACGTCGCCGTCGACCGTGACGCTGGCCTCGCTGACCCGTTGCAGCAGGCCGATCATGCGCTCAAGGTCACGCGGGCGAACTTGCGTTTGCCGACCTGCAGCACGAACGTGCCCGCCTGGACCTGCAACGCCTTGTCGGCCACGACCGTGCCGTCGATGCGCACGCCGCCCTGGTCGATCATGCGCATGGCTTCCGAACTGGACGCGCACAGGCCGGCTTGGCGCAGCAGTTGCGGCAGGCCCAGCGGCGCGCCGCTGACGGCCACTTCCGGCACGTCGTCCGGGATGCCGCCCTTGGACCGGTTGACGAAATCGGCCAGCGCATCCTCGGCCGCCTGCTGCGAGTGGAAGCGGGCGACGATTTCCTGGGCCAGCGCGACTTTCGCATCGCGCGGGTTCCGGCCGCCCGCCACCTCGGCTTTCAAAGTGGCCAGGTCCTGGATCGAGCGGAACGACAGCAGCTCGTAGTACTTCCACATCATGACGTCCGAGATGCTCATCAGCTTGCCGAACATCGTGTTGGCCGGTTCCGTGATGCCGATGTAGTTGTTCTTGGACTTGGACATCTTTTCGACGCCGTCCAGACCTTCCAGCAGCGGCATGGTCAGGATGCACTGCGGTTCCTGACCGTAATCTTTCTGCAACTCACGGCCTACCAGCAGATTAAATTTCTGGTCCGTTCCACCTAGCTCAAGGTCTGCTTTTAAAGCGACCGAATCGTACCCCTGCATCAACGGATAGAGGAACTCATGCACCGAGATCGGTGTCCCACTCTTGTAGCGCTTGGTGAAGTCGTCGCGCTCCATCATGCGGGCCACGGTGTAGCGCGAGGACAATTGAATCATGCCGCGCGCGCCCAGCGCATCGCACCATTCGGAGTTGTAGCGGATTTCCGTGCGCGCCGGGTCGAGCACGAGCGACGCCTGCTTGAAGTAGGTGGCGGCGTTGGCCTCGATCTGCTCGCGGGTCAGCGGCGGACGGGTGGCGTTGCGGCCCGACGGGTCGCCGATCATCGACGTGAAATCGCCGATCAGGAAAATCACCTGGTGGCCCAGGTCCTGCAGTTGGCGCAGTTTGTTCAGCACGACGGTGTGGCCGAGGTGCAGGTCGGGCGCGGTCGGATCCAGGCCCAGCTTGATGCGCAGCGGCGTGCCGCTCTGTTCCGAACGTGCCAGTTTCTGGGCAAATTCGCTCTCGATCAGCAGTTCGTCCACGCCGCGTTTCGTGATGGCGAGGGCTTCCTGGACGGCATCGCTCAGGGGCAGAGATGCCGGACCGGCTGCTGGCGTTGCATTTTTTGCATTACCAGAAATTTCTGGAGAAGTCATAAAAAATTTGTAGGAAAAGGACTAAAGCGGTTGTAAGACCCGGTATTTTGATATAATTCGCGATCCCGTCAATCTTGCCGCACGAAAAGTTTCAACGACAACAAGAAATAATAAAGACAAAAAATCACGTGGTCTTGGGCTGTTCAAGCGGTAAATTTTAACTGATTGCATGAACCCAATACAGAAAATCACCGGCAAGCGCTGGTTTGGTCTGGCTGAAACGAGCCGCAAAACCCGCATCGTCGCCGGGGGTGCCGCAGCCCTCGCACTGTGCGCCTTCGGCGCCACCGCCGTCGCGCCGATCGCACCGGATGCCGCCGACATGCCGGTCAAATCGGTCGCGCAAGACCTGCAGCTGCCGAACCTGGCAGACCAGATCGCGGCCCTCCAGCAAGGCCAACAGCAATTCATCCACGAAGAACGTATCCGCCCCGGCGACTCGCTGGGCGCCGTGTTCAACCGCCTCGGCATCGAAGACCAGCAAGCGCAAGCCTTCGTCCGCGCCGACAAGGTCGCCCGCTCCATCCTCTCGCTCAAGACCGGCAAGCGCATCCAGGCCGAGACGGACGAGAACGGCCTGCTGCTGAGCCTGCATGCGACGATCACCGACAAAGACGATTTCAAAACCGTCACCGTGACGCGCAAGGGCGACAAATTCGTCGCCAGCACGGCGCCGGCCAAGCTCGAGCGCCGTGTCGAGATGCATTCGCGCAACATCACCAGCTCGCTGTACGCCGCCACCGACGACACCAGCGACGGCAGCCAGATCCCCGATTCCGTCGTCAACCAGATCATCGAGATGTTCTCGACGAGCATCGACTTCCGCTCCGACCTGAAGCGCGGCGACCGTTTTAATGTCGTCTACGAAACCTTCTGGCTGGATGGCGAGATGGTGCGCACGGGTCGCATCCTGGCCGGCGAATTCGTCAACCGCGGCGTTGCCTACCAGTCGGTCTGGTACGAAGACCCCGTCAGCCACCAGGGCGGTTACTACAGCCTGGACGGCAAGGCGCTGAAAAAGGCCTTCCTCAAGTCGCCCGTGGCGTTCAACCGTATCTCGTCGGGCTTTTCGATGCGCATGCACCCGGTGCTCGGCGTCTGGAAGAAGCACGAGGGCGTCGACTTCGCCGCCCCGATGGGCACCCCGATCAAGGCGTCGGGCGACGGCGTCGTCGACTTCGTCGGCACCCAGAACGGCTACGGCAACGTCGTCGTGCTCAAGCACTGGTCGAACTACAGCACCGCGTACGGCCACATGAGCCGCTTTGCCGGCGGCCTGCACCGCGGCCAGAAAGTGGCACAGGGCGACGTGATCGGCTACGTGGGCGCCACGGGCTGGGCGACCGGCCCGCACCTGCACTACGAATTCCGCATCGG
The DNA here is from genome assembly GCF_001941825.1 of Massilia putida. Classification (NCBI taxonomy): domain Bacteria; kingdom Pseudomonadati; phylum Pseudomonadota; class Betaproteobacteria; order Burkholderiales; family Oxalobacteraceae; genus Massilia; species Massilia putida. Next base: position 4,919,912 of record NZ_CP019038.1, on the reverse strand, counting down.
CGGCCATGCCACCGACCCGATGGCGCTGAAAGACCTGCAGCAGCAGCCGCTGACGCCGGGCGAAATGAACCGCTTCAAGATGGCCGCCGCCGAGATGTCGCACCGCTTCTCGCTGCTGTCCCCGGCCGGTAACGCGATGGCCGCGCGCTGATCCCGGACGTAATCGAAGCAAGATAACGCCTTGCACCGCATGACACCATGCAGTGCAAGGCGTTTTGTTTTAACGCTACCTCAAAGAGCCTCGAAGAACCGTAGCGGGCGGCAGCCTGGGGAGCCGGGAAGCGCAGCTGTACGAGGCGTACAGCGAGCATCGCAGGCCGCCCAGGCAACGCGCAGGTTTTTCGAGGCTCCACCACGACGATGGCATCTTCTCTTTACATCGGCCTGATGTCCGGCACGAGCCTGGACGGCGTCGACGGCGTGCTGGCCGACTTTTCGGGACGCGGCATCCGCACCCTGGACGCCGCCTTCACGCCGTTCCCGGCCGACCTGCGCGCCGAACTGATGGCCTTGCAGGCCGCCAGCGCCAACGAACTGGAACGCGAAGCGCTGGCCGCCAATGCGCTGGCCCGCTGCTACGCGGCGTGCGTGCAGACCCTGGCCGCCGCCGCGCCGGTCCCCGTGCGGGCCGTCGCCGTGCACGGCCAGACCATCCGCCACCGCCCCGAGCTGGGTTTTACGCGCCAGACCAATAATTCCGCGCTGCTGGCCGAGCTATGCGGCATCGACGTCATCGCCGACTTCCGCAGCCGCGACGTGGCCGCCGGCGGCCAGGGCGCGCCCCTCGTGCCGGCGTTCCACGAAGCCCGCTTCGGCAAGCGCGGCCAGGTGCGCGTCGTCGTCAACATCGGCGGCATCGGCAACATCAGCGTGCTGCACGGCGACGGCCGCGTGCACGGCTACGACACCGGCCCCGGCAACGTGTTGATGGACTTGTGGATCGCGCGCCACCAGGGCCGGGCCTACGACGAGGACGGCGCCTGGGCCACCACGGGCACGGTCGACGCGCCCCTGCTCGACCTCCTGCTCGACGAGCCCTACTTTCGCCAGCCGCCGCCCAAGAGCACGGGCCGCGACCTGTTCCACGCGCATTGGCTCGATGCGAAGCTGGCGCAGCGCCCCGGACTCGATCCGGCCGACGTGCAGGCCACCTTGACCCGGCTGACGGCCGTCTCGATCGCGCGCGCCATCCGGGCCGAGACGGCGGACCGGCCGGCGCAGGCCGTCTATGCGTGCGGCGGCGGCGCGTACAACGGCGTGCTGCTGCGCGACATCGCTGCCGCACTCGGCGGTAACATCCCGGTCACGTCGACGGAGACGCTGGGCGTGGCCCCGAACCGTGTGGAAGCCCTCGCCTTCGCCTGGCTGGGCTACCGCTTCCTGCGCCGCCAGCCGGGCAATCTGCCGGCCGTCACGGGCGCCTCCGGTCCGCGCGTCCTCGGCGCCCTGTATCCGGCCTGACACCGTTTGCGACAAAACCACGCCCGCCTTCGTAGGGTGGGCACACCGTGCCCACGGGTGACGTTCGCGTCCTGCTGTCGTCCGCGTGGGTACAGGGTGCCCGCCCCACAGGGCCTTTTCAGCAAAACCACAGCCGCCTTCCCAGCGGCACGCGGTACTTGTACCATTGTGACTACCCAATACGCTTAAGAAAGACCCTCATGACCTTCACGAATTTCACCCGCGCGCTCGCACTGGCGCTGGCCGCCGCCGCCATGTACGTCCCCGCCCACGCCGACAGCTTCACCTCCTCGGCCTCCAGCGCGGGCTCGGCCTCGTCGGGCAGCATCTCCGATTCGATCGGCGGCTCCAGCAACAGCTCGAGCGGCGACCGCAACCGCGTGGCGACGGGCCCGTACCGCGTGATCGACGTCGCCCAGGCGCCGGCCAAGGCCGGCATCACGCGCGTCACCCTGCGCGCCTTCGCCGGCGATGCCACCACCGAGTTCTGGGTCGACGTCCCTGACCGCGAGCTGGCCGAGCGCCGCGTCGGCAAGGGTGAAGTCGTGCAGGTGAACGAGCGCGTGTACGGCTATGAATTCGCGTACGGCGACACGAAGCAGCCGTTCTTCCTCGCGCTGCAGGACGACTGGTATCGCGACCTCGCCTCGCGCAAAGTCACCATCTGATGATGTGCCGACGGCTCGTCGCGGCCGCGCTCCTGTCGTTCGCGAGCGCGGGCGCATGGGCCGGCATCCCGACGTTCTGCGACCGCGCCGACAAGGTCACGGCCGCCGACCAGGACCGCGTGCTGCGCTTCGCCGCCGCCGTCAAGGACGAACTGGCGCGCTCCGGCAGCAGCCTCGCCCTCGTGGCGCGCGCGGGCCTGGACCTGAGCCGTTTCGGCCTCTTGTATTCGCACGCGGGCATCGCGCTGAAACACAATCCCGGCGGCCCGTGGGCCGTGCGCCAGCTGTACTACGCCTGCGACGAATCGCGTCCGCGCCTGTTCGACCAGGGCATGTCCGGCTTCGTGCTGGGCGCCGACGCCCCGACGCACGGCCACGTCGCGCTGCTGTTCCCGCCCGCCGAGGACAGCGCCCTGCTCGAACGGGCCGCGCTGGACAAGCCACTGGCCCTCGCCCTGCTGGGCGACCGGTACAGCGCGAACGCCTATGCCTTCGGCACACGCTACCAGAACTGCAACCAGTGGGTGGCGGAGCTGATCGCGTTCGCGTGGGGCCGCCTCGACCCGCACGATCCCGCACGCGCCCGCGCGCAGGCGTGGCTGCGCGCGCAAGGCTATGCGGCCACCCCCGTCAACATCCCGTCGCACTGGCTGATGTTCGCCGGCCAGTTCGTGCCCCTCGTGCACGTGGGCGACCACCCGCTCGACGACATCCACGCGCTCGCGCTGCACATCAGCGTGCCGACGACGATCGAGGAATTCGTACACCAGGAAGCGCCGCAGACGCGCCGCGTGGAGCTGTGCCACGACGAGCGCCACATCGTCGTGCACCGCGGCTGGGAGCCGCTGGGTGCAGGCTGCGATCCGCTGCCGGGCGACGACGTGATCGCCCTCGCGCCCTGACACCCGCCGTCGACGGCCGGCGCCGTCATTCCTTGTGGACGGCGCTCCAGACCATATCCGGCAGCGTCACGTCCACCGACACCGGCAGATCGTCCGCCGCCTGCCCGAACAGCACGCGGTAGGTGCCCGCGCGGATGCGCCAGCTGTTGTCCGCGACTTCGTACGTGGCCAGCAGGCGCGGATCGACGGCCTGCGTGAACGCGTTCGCGGCGCCCGCCTGCAGGTCGAGCTTCTGGAACGCGACGAGGCGCTTCGGCGCTTCCCAGCCCGACGCCTTCACGTCCGCCGGCGCGACATACACCTGCACGACGCCCTTGCCGGCCAGCTTGCCCGTGTTGCGCAGCGCGGCGCCCACCGTCAGCGCGCCGTTCGCCACGTTCGCCTTCGGTTCGGCGACCGTAAAGTTCGTGTAGCTCAGGCCATGGCCGAACGCGAATAACGGTTTATACCCTTTCGCGTCGTACCACTTGTAGCCGATCGCCGCGCCTTCGTCATACGTGATGTGGACTGGGATGCCGTCCGGCTTGCCGAAGCCAGGAATCTCCGCATGCGCCAGCTGCGCGTTCGACGCGGGGAAGCTGATCGGCAGGTGGCCGGAGGGATTCACCTTGCCGGTCAGGATGCGCGCGATGGCTTGCGCCCCGCGGATGCCGGGATAGAACGCTTCCAGCACGGCCGGCACCTGGTTCAGCCACGGCATCAGGATCGCGCCGCCCGACTCCACGACGACGACGGTCTTCGGGTTCGCGCGCGCGACGGCGGCCACCAGGGCATCCTGGTTGCCGTCCAGTTCCAGCTTGCCGTCGAAGCCCTCGCCCATCCACTGCGTCACGAACACGACGGCGACCTCGGACTGCTTCGCCAGCGCGACAGCAGCGCTGATGTCCGTGCCGCTCGCATACGCGACGTTGGCCTTCGGCAGTTCGGCCTTCAGCGCAGCGAGCGGCGGCGACGGCATGTAGACGACGGGTCCCGGCCACGTCGTCGGCGCCAGATCCGGCACCGCATTGCCGCCGACGGGCGTCACGCCGGACGAACCGCCGCCCGCCAGCACGCCCTTGTCGGCATGGCCGCCGATGACGGCCACCGACTTCACGTGCGCGAGCGGCAGCAAGTTCTTCTCGTTCTTCAGCAGCACGAGCGATTCCTCGGCGGCGCGCTGCGACACGGCGGCGTTGGCGGCGAAATCCATCTTGCCGACTTTCGGAGGATCGTCGAACGCGCCGGTCTGGAACAACGGCCACAGGATGCGCTGCGCCATGTCGTCCAGGCGCTGCATCGAGACCTCGCCCTTGTCCATCGCCTGTTTGAAATTCCTGGCCGAATAGAACGGGCCGTGATGGTTGCAGCACGGGTAGCCCGTGAACTGGTCGAGGCCATAATTCGCCGCATCCGCCGTCGAGTGCACGGCGCCCCAGTCGGCCATCACATAGCCCTTGAACTTCCAGTCCTGTTTCAAGGTCTTGTTCAGCAGGTACTCGTTCTCGCATGCCCAGCGGCCGTTCACGAGGTTGTACGAGCACATGACGGAGCCCGGTTTCGCCAGGTCGTTGAGGATCTCGAATGCGAGCAGGTCCGACTGGCGCATGGCTTCGGGCGAGATCGTGACGTCGATCGTCGTGCGCTGGCTTTCCTGATCGTTGACGGCGAAGTGCTTCATCGTCGACACCATGTGGCGCGCCTGGATCCCATTGACGAGGCCCGCGGCCATGCGGCCGGCCAGCAGCGGATCCTCGCCCACGTATTCGAAGTTGCGGCCGTTGCGCGGTTCACGTGCCAGGTTGGCGCCGCCCGCCAGGAAGGTGTTGAAGCCGGACGCGTGCGCCTCGTCCGCGATCATGCGGCCGCCTGCTTCGGAGACGGCCGGATCGAAGCTGGCCGCCGTCGCCAGCGACGACGGCAGCGCCGTGCGCGCCATGCCGCTCACGCGCACGCCGATCGACGCGTCGGTCTGCCACTGCGGCGGGATGCCGAGGCGCGCGATACCGGGCACGTAGCCGGCCGAGCCCTTGATCTCGTGCGCCGCCACGTCGGCTTTCACGGCGGGCGGCACGATGTCGTCCGGCTGCTTGGCCAGGTCTTCCTTGCCCGTGTAGCTGACGATCAGCAGCAGCTTCTCGTCGAGCGTCATGGCGGCGACGGCGGCGCGGGCGCGCTCGTCGGCGGATTTCGATTTGTCGAGCCAGGGGCGGTCCTGCGCCTGCGCGCCCATCGCGGCGCAGGCGAGAACAACGGCGACGGTCGTTTTTTTCATCATGCTTGTCTCCTTGTGGTTGGTTTTATTTGCGGGCGGCGTCGATCACGCGGAACTCGCCGCCCAGGTGCATCGTGCTCATCAAATACAACATGCCGTCGAAGTAGCGCTGTTCGCCGCTCGGCACGGGCGTGTCCCACAGCGCGCGCAGGAAGTCGTCGGACACCTGCCCCGGCGTGGCCGCCAGGCTGCCGACGGCGGCCGCGGCCAGCATCCCGGTCGAGTGGCGGTCCGACAGCGGCTTGCCGTCCAGCGTGTAGCGGTCGGCAAAGCGGTCGACGCCTTGCGACGACAGGAAGCGCTGGACGCGGTCGCTCAATGCCTGCTGGCGCGGGTCCTTGTTCCACCAGTTGCGGTCGACGGACCAGTTGCTGATCGTGCGCCAGCTGTCATAGCCGAACGAACCCGGGCTGCCGTCCCAGTTCTTCAAGGGCGTGCCGTCGACATCGGCGCGGTCGGGGCCGAGGCCCGTCGCGGGATCGGCCGTCTTCACGAAAAAGTCGCGGCTCACCGCGGCCGCTCTTGCCCAGAACGCGCGGTCTTCGCGTGGTCCCCAGCGCGCCCACAGCTCGTAGAACGCGGGCAGGTGGTACGACGGATCGGTGCCGGGGATGAATGTCTCGGGTACGAAACGCACCATTGCGTGCGCCTCGTCGACCATCGGTCCGACCGTCACCGGACGCGCTTCGCGATGCGGCCGGCGCAAAGGCCACGGCTTGCCGGCTCGTTGCGCCAGTTCCTGTTCGTGGCGGTTGTTGGGGCTGGGCCAGGGCGTATCCGGCTCGACGAACGGAGGATCATTCGGGTGGATGCGAAACGGCGGCGTGCCCGTCACGACTGGGTGATGGCGCATGCCGCGCAGGATGGTGTCCGCTTCCTTCTGGTAGTGGTAGATGCCTTTGCCGTTGCCCCAGCGCCGCGCGGCGAAGTACAAGGCCATCGCATAGTATTCCTCGCCGTCCGGCGCGGCGCCGGTGGCGCGCGGTGTACCGTCCGTACTCATCGACCACGCGAAATAGCCGCGCGACGGATTGGCGGGGTCGGTCGTCAGCATGTATGTCTTCGACCAGTTCCACAACGCGTCGAATTCGCGCTTCTTGCCGAGCTGGACGGCGATCATCATGCCGTAGCTCATGCCCTCCGTGCGGACGTCGTTGTTGGCCCAGTCGGTGATGTAAGCGAGCGGGCCGTTGTCGTTCGCGCCCGTCTCGAAGTAGACGCGCTGCTCCTGGCCGTCGCCGTGGAACAGTTGCTGGAAGGTGCGCTCGATCCGGGCATGGGTTTCTTGCGGGCTGAGGCCCAGGCGTTCGGCGAACAGGTTGCGATAGCGCTGGGAACGGTAGGCGCCCGCGCCGTCGGTGGCCGCCGTGGCGGCGGATACGGGTTGCGCCTGGACCGCACCGGCCCAGGCAAGGATGATAGCGATAACACCGCCAAGTAAAAGAGGGGCCCTCGACATTGTTTTTCTCTCGTTTTATAGGGGTTGTATGTCTCCTTGCCGCCACATCCGCGCACGGCGGACGCCCATCGGCGCAGTCAGTGTACTACGCACAGTTGCCTGTTAGCCATTGTTAGCAATGGAATGACGGCAGCATCCGACATTTTTCGGAGGACGAAAAAAAACCGCCCCGGCAATGCCGAGGCGGTTTTCGATGTCGAGACGGGTTGGGCTTACATCGAGAACGACGAACCGCAGCCGCAGGTCGACTGGGCGTTCGGGTTCTTGATGACGAACTGGGCGCCTTCGAGGTCGTCCTTGTAGTCGATCTCGGCGCCGACCAGGTACTGGTAGCTCATCGAGTCGATCAGCAGGGTAACGCCGTTCTTTTCCATCGTCGTGTCGTCTTCGTTCACGATCTCGTCGAAGGTGAAGCCGTACTGGAAGCCCGAGCAACCGCCGCCCTGCACGAACACGCGCAGTTTCAGGTCGGGATTGCCCTCTTCCTCGATCAGTTGAGCAACCTTCTGGGCAGCGCTGTCGGTGAAATTGATGGGCGAGGGGATCGTGTCTTGTGCGTTTTGCACTTCGGCGACTGCATTCATGGATAAACTCCTGATTGGATTCGGATTTCGTCCATTATAGACCGTTGGCGCCAGTCATGCTGAAGCCCCTTCGGCCGCCACGCCGAGGTGGAAAACCGGTTCCGGGGCGCTGACGGCCAGGTCGGGCTGGTGCGTCAGCTTGCCGGTGACGAGGGCGCCGCCGTGCATTTCCAGCAGGCGGTAATGGACATCCCCATGTATGCGGCCTTTCGGCTGCAATTCAAGGAGGTCGGACGAATACACCGTCCCCGCGATATAGCCGTTGACGACCAGGTTGGCGCAGCGCACCTCGCCTTCGATGCGCGCGTGCTCGGAAACGATCAGCACGCTCTCGTTGCCGTCCGCGGCCACCACGTTGCCGTGCACCTCGCCGTCGATGCGCAGCCCGCCGGTGAACACGAGGTCCCCTTCGATGCGTGCGGAAATACCGATCAGGCTATCGATTTCGCTTTTTGCGTTACGACCGAACATGATTGATCCCCTGTGCGTTGCGTGACCAAACGTCACCCTGTCCAAAGGTCAATGTACCGTCGCTAACACTTACCGCCTTGATCTGTATCGTGTGACCAAAGCTTGCCGAGGGGCCGCGCTTACGGCAGCAACGCGATCTGCTTCAGTCCGGTGCTTTCCGGCAGGCCAAACATCAGGTTCATGCACTGCACGGCCTGGCCGGATGCGCCCTTCACCAGATTGTCCTGCACGACGAGGATGACGACCGTGTTGCCGTTGTCCGGACGGTGTAGCGCGATGCGCAGCATGTTCGAACCGCGCGTCGAGCGGGTTTCCGGATGCGAGCCGAACGGCATGACGTCGACGAATTCCGCGTCCTTGTACTGCTCTTCGAACAGGGCTTGCAGCGCGTCGTTCGTGATGTCTTGCGTGAGGCGTGCGTACAAGGTCGAATGCATGCCGCGGATCATCGGCACGAGGTGCGGGGTAAAGATCAGGCCGACCTTCTGGTCCGTGTAGCGCTGCAGCTGGGCGGACGTCTCCGGCGTGTGGCGGTGGCCGTGCACGCCGTAGGCCTTGAAATTGTCGCTCGATTCCGAGAACAGCGTGCCGATCTCGGCCTTGCGGCCGGCGCCGGACACGCCCGACTTGGCGTCGGCGATCAGGTTGCCGGCGTCGATGATGCCCGCCTTCAGCAGCGGATAAAAGCCCAGCTGCATCGTGGTCGGATAGCAGCCCGGGTTCGCGATCAGGCGCGCCTTCTTGATGTCGTCGCGGTTCAGTTCCGGCAGGCCGTACACGGCTTCTTCCAGCAGCTCGGGCGCGCTGTGCGGAATCTTGTACCACGTCTCGAACGTGGCCGGGTCCTTCAGGCGGAAGTCCGCGGCCAGGTCGATGACCTTGACGCCGGCGGCGATCAGCTCGGGCGCCTGGGCCATGGCGACGCCGTGCGGGGTCGCGAAGAACACGACGTCGCACTGTTTCAGGTCGGCCTTGTCCGGGCTCGAGAACGCGATGTCGACGTGGCCGCGCAGCGAGGGAAACATGTCGGCGACGGGCAGGCCGTCTTCCTTGCGCGACGTGATGGCGGTCAGCTGCGCCTCGGGGTGGGCTGCGAGCAGGCGCAGCAATTCCACGCCCGTGTAACCGGTGCCGCCAACGATGCCAACTTTGATCATGTCTGTTTCCCCTTGGTAAATGGATACGTTTTGTTCGAGCCTGCAATTTTAGCAGGCTGCTACGGCGCGTGCTGCGTAGCCGCATGGCCGACTTGTTCCCGCGCGTCATCAGGCCGTCACAACCGTTACTTACTATCCGCATGCCATTTTTACACTGTTGCGCTTTTGCAATCACAACCTCTGGAAAAATCATGCCCACGACGTTTCGCTTGACGCTGATCGCCCTCGCCGCCCTGGAATTGACCACCTTCTGCGCCCATGCCGCGGAACCCGACCTGCCCGCCCCTGCCCCGGAGGGTGCGCCGGCGCCGATGCAGATCGTGGAAGTGACGGGACGGGGCCAGACCCGGCAAGTCCAGAATATCACCCGCGCCGACCTCGCGCAGGCCGTGCCCGGCACGAGTCCGCTGAAAGTGCTCGACAAGCTGCCCGGCGTCAGTTTCCAGTCGGCCGATCCGTTCGGCGCGTACGAATGGTCGACGCGCATCTCGATCCGCGGCTTCAGCCAGAGCCAGCTGGGGTTCACGCTGGACGGCATCCCGCTGGGCGACATGAGTTACGGTAACAACAACGGCCTGCACATCAGCCGCGCGATCTCGGCGGAAAACCTGGGCCGTATCGAAGTGTCGCAGGGCGCGGGTGCGCTCGGCACGGCGTCGACGAGCAATCTCGGCGGCACGGTCCAGTTCTTCACGCTGGATCCGAGCGAGACGCGGGGCGCCACGTTCGCCCAGACGTTCGGCAGCGATTCGACGTCGCGCACGTTCGTCCGGCTGGACAGCGGACGCTTCGACGGCGGCACGAAGTTCTATCTGAGCGGCACGCGCCAGCGCGCGGAAAAGTGGAAGGGACAAGGCGACCAGAACCAGGACCAGTTCAACGGCAAGTTCGTGCATGCCTTCGGCGACAACACGCTGTCCGGCTTCCTGAACTATTCCAAGCGCGTGGAGATCGACTACCAGGACCTGTCGCTGGACATGATCCGCCGCCTCGGCTTTGACTGGGACAATTACGCGCCGGACTGGCAGCGCGCCGTGAACGCGGCCAAGGGGCAATACAGCGGCGGCGTCAACAATATGGACGATGCCTATTACCAGGCCAGCGGCCTGCGCCGCGACTGGCTGGGCGGCGTCGCGCTCGACCTCGCACTGACGCCGTCTTCACGCCTCAAGACAACGGTCTACCATCACCAGAACGAGGGCCAGGGCCACTGGTACACGCCGTACACGGCAACGTCGCCCACGATGCCCATCTCGATCCGCACGACGGAATACAAGATCAACCGCGACGGCGTGCTGGCAGACTGGAGCTGGGAAGGCAACGGCCACACGGTGGCGGCCGGCTTCTGGGCCGAGCGCAACCTGCACACGCTCACGCGCAATTTCTATGCGGTCAACGGGCCGTCCGACACGAACACGTTCCTCAGCAATCCGATGTCGACCGGCTTCAAGCAGGACTTCACGACCACCACGACGCAATACTACCTCCAGGACACGATCGCGCTGCAGGACCGCTTGACGCTCTCCGCCGGCTTCAAGAGCCCGAAGGTGCACATCGACGCCGTCAATCGCGTCGGCTCGCGCGCGCAGGGTGCCATCACGGCCGAGAAATCGTTCCTGCCGCAGGTGGGCCTGAACTACAAGGCCTCCGACAACCTGGAAGGGTTCGCGTCCGTGTCGCGCAATATGCGCGCGTATCAGCCGGGCGTGTCGGGTCCGTTTTCGCAGACGCAGCAGGCATTCGACCTCGGCACGCCGAACCTGAAGCCGGAGACGTCGACGACGGCCGACCTGGGCGTGCGCTTCCGCCAGGATGCCCTGCAAGGCTCGGTGGCCGTGTACCACGCCGACTTCAAGGACCGCCAGATGAGCGTGGCCGCGTGCGCCGGCATCGTCGGCTGCCCGAGCACGTTCGTCAACGTGGGCAAGGTCGAGACGAAAGGCCTGGAAGCGATTGCCGTCTGGAAGTTCGCGCGCGAGCTGGCGTGGTTCAACTCGTTCACGTACAACGATTCGCGCTACAAATCGAACTACACGGACAACGGCAAGCCGGTGCAGATCGACGGCAAGCGCGTGACGGACACGCCGCGCACGATGTTCGCGACGGAGCTCGCCTACGAAGGCAGCGCCTGGTTCGCGCGCCTGGGCGGCAAGTACACGGATAAGCGCTATTACACGTACACGAACGACGCGGGCGTGCCGTCGTTCTGGCTGGCGAACCTGTCGGCCGGCTGGCGCATGAAGTCGGTCGGCATGCTGAAGGACTTGTCGCTGCAGGCGAACGTGAGCAATCTGTTCGACAAAAAATACCTGAGCACGATCGGCTCGAACGGCTTCGTCACGAGCGACCCGAACGGCACGTTCGCCACGATGCTGGCGGGCGCCCCGCGCCAGTTCTTCGTGACGTTGAGCGGCAAACTGTAACCGGGGTCAGAGCCCGATTTTGGGTTCTTTCCCAGTTGCCATTGCCAAAAACCGGGGTCTGACCCCGGTTTTTGGCAACAAAAAAGCCGCCGGCTTTGCAGCGGGCGGCTTTTCGTTTCGGCAGCAGCGCAAGGCGCTGCACATCCAAATTAACGCTTCGAGAATTGCTTTGCGCGACGTGCTTTGCGCAGACCAACTTTCTTACGCTCGACTTCACGGGCGTCACGGGTGACGAAACCGGCACGTGCCAGGTCGCCCTTCAGGCCTGCGTCGTAGTCGATCAGTGCGCGGGTGATGCCGTGGCGCACTGCACCTGCCTGGCCGGACTCGCCGCCGCCATGCACGTTGACCTTGATGTCGAAACGCTCGACGTTGCCGGTCAGTTCCAGCGGTTGACGGATGACCATCAGGCCGGTTTCGCGCGAGAAGTATTCGGCGGCCGGTTTGCCGTTCACGATGATCTGGCCGGTGCCAGCTTTGATGAACACACGGGCCACTGCACTCTTGCGACGGCCGGTGCCGTAGTTGTAGTTACCGATCATGTCAGTTCCTTACTTAGATTTCGAGTGCTTTGGGTTGCTGGGCAGCGTGCGGGTGGGTGGCTTCCGCATACACTTTCAGCTTCTTGATCATTGCGTAGCCCAGCGGGCCCTTCGGCAGCATGCCTTTGACGGCTTTTTCCAGGGCGCGGCCCGGGAAACGCTGTTGCATTTTCAGGAAGTTGGTTTCGTAGATACCGCCCGGGTAGCCCGAGTGACGGTAGTACTTCTTGTCGTTGGCTTTGGTGCCGGTCACGCGCAGTTTGCCTGCGTTGACGACGACGATGAAATCACCGGTATCGACGTGCGGAGTAAATTCCGGCTTGTGCTTGCCGCGCAGTCGGAGTGCCACTTCGCTGGCAACACGTCCGAGGACTTTGTCCGTCGCGTCAATCACGTACCAATCGCGCTGGACTTCATGGCCCTTAGCGGAAAAAGTTTTCATGTTGACTTCCTAATATAGGGTAGTAATGCTCGAATGGTGGTTCCGCGGGCGATACTGCTTCGCGGACTCTGCCTTATTGTCTTTTCCCGAGCAAATGGAAAGCCCACGACTATATCCGATTCCATACCCGACAGTCAAGCCGCCCCCGCCCGCGCACCGGGGTGGAGACAACGCAAAGACATCCGCGCTGGATCATGCAATTTTGCAACTTTTCATTGACCGCAAAATCCATGCCAAACTAGTATGATCCGCATCGAAGAGGAGACCGCTTGTTGAAATCCATCCTGCTCCTGGGCGCACTGCTGATGACCGCCGCTCCATCCACGCCGGCCGCGGCTGCCACGCGCAGCTGCCATCTGCCCGGCGTCGAGGAAGCCCTGCGCTGCCTGACCCTGCCCGTCCCGCTCGAACCCGGCAAGCCCGCCACCCTGAACCTGCACGTGACGATCGCCCCCGCGCTGCGCCAGGGCGCGCGGCCGGATCCGCTGTTCGTGCTGGCCGGCGGCCCCGGCGAAGCGGGCAGCGACGTATTGCCCCTGCTGTCCACCGCGTTCAAGCGCGTGCGCGCCACGCGCGACATCGTGTTCATCGACCAGCGCGGCACGGGATTGTCCGGCAAGCTCGAATGCCCGTCCGACGTCGACGAAGATGCGAAGTTGAGCGATCCGGAGGCCGACGCCGCCATGCGCCGCTGCATCGCGTCCAGCCGCGCCCCGTTCGCCGCCTACACGACGGCCGCGGCCGCGCGCGACATCGACGCCGTGCGCCGGGCGCTGGGCTATGAAAAGATCAATCTGTGGGGCGGCTCGTACGGCACCCGCCTCGCGCAGGCGTATGCGCGCGCCTACCCGGCCGGCGTGCGCACGCTGCTGCTCGACGCCGTCGCCGCGCCCGACCAGGTGATCCCGGCCGGCGGCCGCGACGCCCAGGCCGCGCTCGACCAGTTGTTCGCGCAGTGCGCCAAGGATGCCGCCTGCGCCCGCGCCTACCCGGATCTGCGCGCCGAATTCGACGCGCTCGTCGGCAAGCTCGATGCGGCGCCCCTGACACTGAACCTGCCGGATCCGCGCACGGCGCGCCAGGTCGACGTCACGATGACGAGCGCGCGCCTGCTCGACACCGTGCGCAACATGCTGTATTCGCCGGCCGACGCGCGCCGCCTGCCCTTCCTCGTGCACAGCGCCAGCCAAGGCCGCTGGCAACCGTTCGTCGCGCGCCGCAACCTGGCCGCCGACTTTTCCCCGAGGACTCGCCGGCCACCTTGCTGCACCTGGCCGTCGTCTGCGCCGAGGACATGCCGCGTTTTACGCCCGCGCTGGCGGCGCTTGATGCGAGCCCGCTGACGCGCACCCTGGGCGACCGCCTGCGCGGGCTGTGCCGCACGATGAACGTGCCGCCCGTGCCGTACGTTGCGCCCGCGCGCATCGACGCGCCCGCGCTGCTGCTGTCCGGCGCACTGGACCCCGTCACGCCGCCGCGCCGCGCCCGGGAGGCGGCCCGCTACATGGCTAAAGCCCAGCTGCTGACGGCGCCCAACGTCGGCCACGGCGTGTCGCAGCTGGGCTGCGCGCCGCGCCTGCTGCGCGCCTTCCTCGACCGCCCCGACGCAAAAGTCGACGGCGCCTGCCTGAACGAGATCCCGGCCCCGACCTTCCAGCTCGGCAGCGCCGGACCGCAACCCTGAACATGGGTCCCATATGATCGAAGCACACGAAGTCCGCAAACAGTTTGGCGCCGTCCAGGCATTGGGAGGCGTCAGCTTCACGGCGCGCGACGGCCAGATCACGGCCCTGCTGGGTCCCAACGGCGCCGGCAAGACGACCTTGCTGCGCACCCTCGTCGGCATGCTGAAACGCGACCACGGCACCATTCTGGTGGACGGCGTCGACCCGGAACGCGATCCGCTCGCGGTGCGCGCCAACATCGGCTTTCTGACCGACCAGTTCGGGCTGTACGAGCGCCTGTCCACGCGCGAATACCTCACGTATTTCGGTGAGCTGAACGGCATGGAAGACGCCACGCTGCGCCGGCGCATCGACGAGGTCGCGGAGATGCTCGCGATGGACGACATCCTGGAACGCCGCAGCAAGGGCTTTTCGCAGGGCCAGCGCATCAAGGTGGCCCTGGCGCGCGCCATGCTGCACCGCCCGCGCCATCTGCTGCTGGACGAGCCCACCCGCGGCCTGGACGTGATGAGCACGCGCGCCGTGCGCCATGCGCTGTCCACCCTGCGTGCCGAGGGCTGCTGCGTGGTGATGGCCACGCACGTGATGCAGGAAGTCAGTCACCTGTGCGACGACGTGATCGTCATCGCCAAGGGCCATACCGTGGCGCAGGGCACGCCGGCGGACCTGTGCCGGCGTACCGGCATCGCCAACCTGGAAGACGCGTTCGTGCGCCTGGTCGGCACCGACGAGGGGATCGTCTCATGACCGCCCCGCATCGACAACTCAAGTTCTTCGTCGTGTTCAAAAAAGAGTTCAGGGAATCGCTGCGCGACAAGCGCTCGCTGGGCCTCCTGGCCTTGTTCACCCTGATGTACCCGATGCTGCTGGGCGTCCTGCTGCACCAATGGATCGACCGCGCGACGAAGCCCGAGCGCGAAGGCATCGTGCTGGCCGTGATCGGCGGCGCGCAGGCGCCCACGCTGATGGCCCAGTTGAAGCAAAAGAACGTCACCATCCACGACACGCCGCCGCTGGACGAAGCCGCGATCGGCGAGCTGCTGCGCGCCCGCAAGGCCGCCGCCGTGCTGCGCCTGCCCGGCAAGTACGCGAGCGACTACGAAGCGATGCGGCCGGCGCGCATCGAGCTGTGGTTCGATTCGTCGACGGAGCAGGATGGCCGGCGCGACGTCGAGGACGTGCTGAACGCCTACGGCGCCAACGTCGCCAGCGCGCGCCTGCTGGCGCACGGCGTGTCGCCGGCGGCGCTGTCGCCCGTGCAGGTGCAGCGCTACGACACGGGCACGACGGCCGCGCGTTCGGCCGGCGTCATCGGCGGCATCCTCGGCTTCCTGTTCTTCCCCGCGTTCATCTGCGGCCTGTCGGCGGCGGTCGATTCCACGGCGGGCGAACGCGAACGCCGCTCGCTCGAGGTGCTGATGGCGCAGCCCGTGCGCACGTGGGAACTCGTCGCCGGCAAATGGCTGGCCGCGGCGGCGCTGGCCGTCATCGGCATCACGCTGGAACTGATGCTGGCGCATGCGATCCTGTCGTGGATGCCGCTGGAAGAAATCGGCATGACCTGGCGCGTGAGCTGGGGGCGGCTGCTGCTCGTCTGCCTGGCGTCCGTGCCGCTGTCGCTGTTCGCGGCCGGCATGCAGATCGCGGTGGCGATGAACGCACGCTCGTTCAAGGAAGCGCAGAGCGTGCTGTCGATCGTGATGCTGGTGCCGATGCTGCCGGGGCTCGCCGTGTCGATGCTGGAACTCAAAACGGCGTCGTGGATGTACCTCGTGCCGATGCTGTCGAACCAGACCCTGTTGCGCGAAACGGCCAAGGGCGGCGACATCGGCCTGCTGCCGTTCGTGCTGACGTTCCTGTGCTCGGCACTGGCGGCGTGGGCGGCCGTCGCGTTCGCCGCGTGGCGCATGAAGAGCGAGCGCTACGTGCTGGCCGTCTGAAAGGGAATGACCCTCGCGTCAGCACGGCGCGCCGCGCTGGCTTAGAATGGATGTCTTCACACATCTACCAAAGCGGAGAAATCGATGGAAGTCAAAGTCAGCTGGAACGGACCGTCCGGGATGAGTTTCCGGGCCGAGACCGGCTCCGGCCACCTGGTCAACATGGATGGCGCCCCCGAAGGCGGCGGCCACAACCTGGCGCCGCGCCCGATGGAAATGGTGCTGCTCGGCACGGGTGGCTGCACCGCCTACGACGTCGTGCTGATCCTCAAGCGCAGCCGCGAGGACGTGCGCGGCTGCGACGTCACGTTGACGGCCGAGCGTGCCGAGACCGACCCGAAGGTGTTCACGAAGATCCACTTCCACTTCATCGTCACGGGCCGCAACCTCAAGCCGGCGACCGTCGAACGCGCCGTCAACCTGTCACACGACAAGTACTGCTCGGCGTCGATCATGCTGGCCAAGACGGCCGAGATCACGCATTCGTTCGAGATCGTCGAGGCGTGATCGTCCGAACGGACGATGACGCCGTAGGGTGGACGGCTCGTCATTGAGTCCCGCGGACTCAATGACTCCACGCGGTGATACGTACCGCTCAATCCGTCGAAAACGCTCACGGCGCCGGTTTTCTACCACGGCATGAAAATGTCGCGTGAACGCGTGGCCGGCGGCAACGTCGCCGATCGTTCACGCCGTCGGGTGCAGCCAGCCAATCAAATTATCAGATGTAATACGCCGTCGTCGTCATCACCTTGGACATGGCGCGCATCGCCGCCTTGACCGGCAACGGCATCTCGGCGGCGCCCATCGCCTCGGCCTTGGCGCCGTGCGCGATCTCGTCGTCGCGCATCTGGGTGACGATCGCGCGCGACTTCGCGTCGTGCGGCGGCAGTTGCTCGAGGTGGCTGTTCAGGTGGGCCTCCACCTGGCGCTCGGTCTCCACGACGAAGCCGAGGCTGACGGCGTCGCCCAGGCGCGACGCGGCCAATCCCAGCGCGTAGGCGGCGGCATACCACAGCGGATTCAGCAGGCTAGGCTGCGAGCCCAGCTCGGCCAGGCGCTCGGCCGTCCAGGCCAGGTGGTCTTCTTCCTCGCGTCCGGATTGCGCGAACTGCGCGCGCATGGCGTTCGTGGAGGCACGGCGGCCCTGGGCATCGTACAACGCTTGCGCGCACACTTCGCCCACGTGGTTCACGCGCATCAGCCCCGCGCTGTGGCGCTGTTCCTGCGCATTCAGTTCGCAGTCCGGCGCCGACACGCCCGGATTCGGACGCGCGGCCTTAGCGACGCCGCCCACCACGCGCAACGCCTTGTCGAAACCGGCGATCAGGTGGTCGAGGGGGGTGATGTTTCGGGTTGCGGTTGCCATGGATCGCCTTATTCAGCTCAGGTTTTCGATAAGCCGAATTATATGCCCTCCGCGGCTGCCCCTCCGTCACGTGTCTTCTGCGCAAGCTTCTGCGCTTCGAGCCAGTCGTGCAGCGGCCCGGCCACGTCCAGCTTCGAAATATTCTTCGCCACGCCCAGATTCAACTCCAGCAGGAACGGGATCGAATCGGCCGGCACGTCGGTGCAGGTGGACGTGAAGGCTGCCATGTAGCGCTCGGACTGCACGATCGGCAGTACCCGCTGTCCGCTCATGAATTGCAGGATGCTGGTGATCGTGTGGCCGCCGCCGATCGTGTGGTAGATGAACCGGTTGAAGTCGCGGTCGACGGTCTTGAAATCGATGGCTTCTTTCGTCATCAGCCCGGCCAGGTAGTACAGGCCGACGGTGACGCGGAACCAGTCCGTCGACTCGGCCCGGGTGCGGCCCTGGCGCGTGACGGCCAGGATCTTGTCCTTGATGAGGGTATCCATGGAGCCATTATGCGCCCGTCACGATATCACGGGCAATGTTGCCAAAGTAGACAGAAAGCATGCCGTACCGTATGCTGGCCTGCATCCTGCTCCCGCTTTTCTGCACTCTGGACTTGTGAAAACGCCGTGTATCGCACGGCTGCTGCCGCATCAGCTCGTTTTTAATACAATGCAACAGTCATGAAATGCGTGCATTGTCACGTGCAACGGGAGTGTCCATGGAATTACAAATCCGCAACCTGTCCAAGACCTATGCCAATGGCGTGGTCGCACTGGACAAGGTCACGCTGAGCATCCCGCCGGGGATGTTCGGCCTGCTGGGGCCGAACGGCGCCGGCAAGTCGACCCTGATGCGGATCCTCGCCACCCTGCAAGAGTGCGACAGCGGCTCCGTCTTCCTGGACGACATCGACGTGCTCGACGAAAAGGACGAGGTGCGCCGCCTGCTGGGCTATCTGCCGCAGGACTTCGGCGTGTACCCGAAAGTGACCGCGTACGAACTGCTCGACCATTTCGCGCAATTGAAAGGCCTGTCGCAGCGCCACCGCCGGCGCGAAGTCGTCGACGCCCTGCTGCAGCAGACCAATCTGTTCGAGGTGCGCAACCAGAAGATGGGCACCTTTTCCGGCGGCATGCGCCAACGCTTCGGCATCGCCCAGGCCCTGCTCGGCGACCCGCGGCTGATCATCGTCGACGAGCCGACGGCCGGCCTCGACCCGCAGGAACGGGTACGCTTCCACAACCTGCTGTCCGACATCGGCGAAGACAAGACCGTGATCCTGTCCACGCACATCGTGTCCGACGTGGCCGACCTGTGCGCCAACATGGCGATCATCAACAAGGGCCACGTGCTGCTGTGCGGCGAACCGGTCCGCCTCATCGAAGGCATCGAAGGCAAGATCTGGGCGCGCGTCGTGAGCAAATCGGACCTGCCCGCCTTCCAGAAGCGCCACACCGTCATCTCCACGCGTCTGCTGTCCGGACGCACCTTGATCCACGTGTACGCCGACCGCTATCCCGGCGACGACTTCGAGCCGATCCATCCGACCCTGGAGGACGTCTACTTCGCCACCATCGCCGGCCGCCACAACGACCTCGCAGGGAACTGCTGATTCATGGGCGCGCTCTTCGCCATCGCCGGCTTCGAGGCCAGGCAGCGCCTGAAGCTGCTGTCGACCTGGGTGTATTTCTTCGCCTTCTTCGCGCTGGCCCTGCTGTGGATGGCCGCCGCGGGCGGCGTGTTCAAGGAAGCCTTCGTCTCGTTCGGCGGCCGCGTCCTGATCAACGCGCCGCGCCAGATCGCGCTGAGCGTGGCCTTCCTCGGCTCCCTCGGCGTGATCGTGGTCGCCGCGATGACGGGCCGCTCGGTGCAACAGGACTTCGAGTACGAGACGCACCACTTCTTCTTCAGCGCGCCGATCCCGAAATACGCCTACGTGTTCGGCCGCTTCCTCGGCGCGCTCGCCACGCTGGCCGCCGTGTTCTCCTCGATCCTGTTCGGCACCCTGCTGGGGGCCGCGCTGCCCGGCATCGATCCCGCCCGCGTCGGGCCCTATTCGGTGGCGGGCTATCTGCTTCCCTACTTCCTCACGCTGCTGCCGAACCTGTTCATCTTCGGCGCCATCTTCTTCGTGCTCGCGGCGCTCACGCGGCGCATGCTGGCCGTGTACGTCGCCAGCGTCGTCATGCTGATCGGTTACATCGTCGCGCCGTCGCTGGCGCGCGACCTCGATTACAAGACGCTCGCGGCGCTGATCGACCCGTTCGGCACGACGGCGCTGATCCGCCTCACCGAATACTGGAGCCTCACGGAACGCAACACGTTGCAGGTCCCGTTCGCCGGTGTCTACCTGATCAACCGCGCGCTCTGGTCGGCGTTCTCGCTCGTCGTCCTGCTGCTCGGCTACTGGCGCTTCAGCTTCGTATCGACGCCCGCCGGCAAACGCGGCCAGGCGCGGCCCGAACCGGAAGCGGCACCGCAAGCGCCGTCCAGCATGGCCGATATGCACGAGACGCCCGACTTCGCCGCGCGCAGCCTCGCCGTGCTGCTGGCGAAATCGGGCTGGCTCGCGTTCCGGGAATCCGTCAAGAACGTCTACTTCGCCGTGATCGTCCTGGCCGGCATGCTGACCCTCGTCGTCAGCTCGCTCGACCTGGGCGCGATCTACGGCACGAAGACGTACCCCGTGACGTACTTGGTGCTGGAACTGATCCGCGACGTGTTCGCGCTGTTCCTGCTGGTCGTCACGACGTTCTATGCGGGCGAAATGGTGTGGCGCGAGCGCGAGGCGCGCATGGCGCAGATGCTGGACGCGCTGCCGGTGCCCAGCTGGCTGCCGCTGGCGGCCAAGACCATCGCCCTCGTCGGCCTGCAGGCGCTGCTGCTGCTGGCTGCGATGGTATGCGGGATGGGCATCCAGCTGGCGCGCGGCTACCTGACGCTGGAGCCCGGCCTGTATCTCACCACGCTGTTCGGCATCCTGCTGCCCCGCTACGTGCTGCTGGCCGTGCTGGCGATCGCCGCCCAGGCCATCCTGAACCACAAATACCTCGCCTACTTCGCGCTGGTGACGTATTACGTCATCACGCTGTTCCTCGGCGGTTTCGGCCTCGACCACCCGATGCTCGTGTACGGCGCGCTGCCGGACGTGACCTATTCGGCCATGAACGGCTTCGGCCACTACCTGTCGCTGCAGCGCGCGCTGCAAGTCTACTGGGGCGGCGCCGCCATCGTCCTGTTCACCCTGGCGCTCGTGCTGTGGCCGCGCGGCGTGAGCGACACCTTCGCCGAACGCCTGCAACTGGCGCGCCGCCGCCTGACGCCCGGCGTGCTAAGCGGGTTCGCGGCCGGCATCCTGATCTTCGCCGCCAGCGGCGGCCTGCTGTGGTACAACCTCGTGCACCTGGGCGCCTACCAGACGGCCTGGCACAAGGAACAGGTGCGCGCCGACTACGAATTGCGCTACAAGCGCTACGCCAAACTGCCGCAGCCGCGCGTCACGGACGTCGGCCTGCAGGTCGATATCCATCCCGCCGCCCGCACGCTCAAGGTGCACGGCTTCTACCAGCTGGAAAACCGCACGGGCGCCCCGATCCGCGACGTCGTCCTGTTCCAGAAGCCCGGACCGGCACTGCGTCCCCGCTTCTCGCAGGCGGCGCGGCTACTGCGCGCCGATCCGCAGCACGGCTTTTATCACTACCTGCTGGCGTCCCCGCTGCAGCCGGGCGCGCGCGTGGCGCTGGAATTCGACCTGCTGGACGCCCCCGGCGGCGTGCTGGGGCTGGGCCGCGACACGGCCGTCGTCGGCAACGGCACCTTTTTCACCAATGAGATCCTGCCGCACGTCGGCTACCAGCCCACGTACGAGCTGGAGGACGACCGCGACCGCAAGCGCCACGGCCTCGCGCCGCGCGAACGCATGGCCGCGCGCGAGGACGAGGCGGCGCGCGCGAACAACTACATCGCCAACGACGCCGACTGGGTCCGCTTCGACGCCGTCGTCAGCACGAGCCCGGACCAGACGGTCGTCGCGCCGGGCACGCTGGAACAGGAGTGGATGAGCGGCGGCCGGCGCTGGTTCCATTACAAGGCCGACAAGCCCGTGCTGAATATGTACACGTTCCAGTCGGCCCGCTACGAAGTGCGCCACGACCGCTGGCAGGACGTGACGATCGACGTGTATTACCATCCGGGCCACGAGTTCAATGTCGACCGCATGATCCGCGGCGCCAAGGCGGCCCTCGAATACGGCACCAAGCACTTCAGCCCCTACCAGAACCGCGAGCTGCGCATCGCGGAGTTCCCCCGCTACGCGTCGTACGCGCAGGCGGCGCCGGGCACGATTCCGTTCTCGGAAAGCGTCGGCTTCATCGCCAAGGTCGATCCGGACTCGCGCAAGGACATCGATTATCCGTACTACGTCAGCGCGCACGAGGTGGGCCACCAGTGGTGGGCGCACCAGATCGTCGGCGCCGACGTGCGCGGCGCGACCGTGCTGTCGGAAAGCCTGGCCGAATACACGGCGCTGATGACGATGAAGAACACGCTCGGCTCCGGCAAGATGCGGCGCTTCCTGCGCTACGACCTCGAGGAATACCTGATGGGCCGCGCGCGCGAGAACAAGAAGGAGCTGCCGCTCGCGCAGAACGAGAACCAGAGCTACATCCACTACCACAAGGGCAGCCTCGCGATGTATCTGCTGCAGGACATGGTGGGAGAGGATGCCGTCAACGGCGTGCTGCACGGCCTGCTGCTTGAGTACGCGTTCAAGGGGCCGCCGTATCCGACCGTGTCGACGCTGGTCGAGCGCCTGCGGGGCATCACGCCGCCGGACAAGGCCTACCTGATCGACGACCTGTTCGAGTCCATCGTCCTGTACGAGAACCACGCCGACAGCGCGACGGCGCACCGCCGGCCGGACGGCAAATACGAGGTCGAGATCCGCGCCACGGCCGGCAAGGTGCGCGCCGGCGACCAGGGCGAGGAAAAGGCCCAGCCCCTGCACGACTACATCGAATTCGGCGTCGACGACCAGGACGGCAATCCGCTCGCGCGCGAGCGCCGGCTCGTGACGCAGGCCGACCAGCGCGTCGTGCTGGTGGTCGACGGCCGTCCGGCGCGGGCCGGCATCGACCCCGACAACAAGCTTATTGACAGGAAGCCGACAGACAATATGCAGCCTGTCGACATGCACTGAACTTCACGTTATGATCTGGTCACAATACTCTGCTAGGAGAACCCCATGTCCAACGCCCAGGTCGCCGAATTGGCCGCCCAGATCCAGCAACTGTCTCCCGAAGACAGGCATGAACTGCTACGACTGCTCATGGTGGACAGTGACGACGGCGACCAGGATGCCGACGAAGCCTGGCGCAACGAAATCGTGCGCCGTGTGAAGGCGATCCGCAACGGCGAAGCGGCCATCCGCGCGCTGCAGGAGGATTGGCGCGAATAGTGCAGTTGGCGAACATATAAAAAAACCGCGATGCCAAAGGGTCGCGGTTTTTTTTATATATACGCGTCATTCCCGCGTAAGCGGGAAGAGTGTTCCCGGCACCATTCCTCCATACCGAGTCCCGGAACCCGGTAAATTCACAATAAAGCGCCCTCTTCGAATTCGTTGCTGCAGCATGGGGGAACACCCGGTGGGCTGGTCAGTTCTTCCATCGACGACGCCGTCTCTTCCAGCGAGCCGGCCTGCTGCTCGGTGCGCGCGGACAGGCCCTGGTTGCCGGAATTGATTTCGCCGGACACGATGGCGATGGCGTCGGTGCCGGCGCGCACGCGCGTCACGATGTCCAGCAGCGAGTCGTTCATGTCCTTGAGCGCGCCGATCAGCTCTCCGGTCCCGTCCTTCGAACGCACCTCGACGCGCGCCGTCAGGTCGCCCCTGGCCACCCGCTTGGCGACGTGCACGGCATAGGCCAGCGGCGCCGTGATGTTCCGGGCCAGCCACAGCACCAGCACGGCCGCCAGCACGACGGCCACGATGCCGCCGCCGCTCAGCGTCATCGACATGGTTGACGCCAGCTCGGCCGTCGTCCTGGCGCGTTCGCTCATCAGGCCCGCTTCCTCGGCCTTGATGTCGGCCACGAGCTTGCGCATCGCGTCCATCGACTGCTTGCCCTTGCCGACATGTTTTCCGCCGCATACGGGCGAAAAAAAGCCGCGGACGCGCCGCGGCTTTGATACGACCGGCAATGTTTATTCGCCGGCGACCGCCTTCTTGGTCGCCGTGGCGCGCTTGGCCGGCGCTTTTTTGGCCGCGGCCGTCTTGGTTGCCGCCTTCGCCGCAGGTTTCGCGGCGGTCTTCGTCGCCGCGGCCTTGCGCGCGGCCGGCTTGACGGCGGCCGCCGCTTCCGCGCCGCTGTCGGCCTCGTCGGCCGCATCCTTGCCCTTGGCGGCGCCCGGCTTGGCCTTGCGCTCCTCGAACTCGAAGCTGATCTTGCCGTCCTTGCCGCGCACGAGGAAGGCCTTGAACGACCGGCGCGTGCGCTGCGACACGAAGCCCGGCAACAGATCGGTCTTGCCTTCGTTCAGCAGCTTGGCCATCTGCTCGGGCAGGATTTCCTGCTGCAGAATGATGCGGCTGCTGCGGAAATCGCAGGTCTTGGGCTTGGCCACGGTATGTTCGCAGACATAGGCGAGGCCCATCTCGTAGACGTTGCCGTTGCATTTCGGGCAAGGGCCGAGCGGCGTCTGGCCGGTGAAGTCGACGCCCTCGCCGTCTTCGCCCTCGTCCTGGTCCTGGCCGAAGTCGAATTCCAGCTTGTAGTTGTGGATGTCCTCGTCGCGCACGATGCGCAGGATCGCGGCGAACGGCCGGCCCATCTTCGAGCGGAAGCCCTGGAGCGGGCCGATCGTGCGTTTCTCCAGCAACTCCTCGACTTCCTCGATCTCGAACTGGCGCCCGCCCGGCACCTTGCTCATCGAGAAATCGCACTTGGTGCAAGCGAAGCGGCGGTAGTTTTCCTTGACGACGCCGCCGCAGTTCGGGCACGGCGTGCGCAACGTGGCGTACTCGCCCGGGATCGTGTCGTTGTTGTATTCCTTGGCGCGCTTGACGATGATCTCGGTCATCTGGGCGATCTCGCGCATGAACTCTTCGCGCGAAATCTGGCCTTTTTCCATCTGCGACAGCTTGTATTCCCACTCGCCCGTCAGCTCCGGCGCCGTCAATTCGTTCACCCCCAGGCCGCGCAGCAGCGTCATCAGCTGGAACGCCTTGGCGGTCGGGATCAGCTCGCGCCCTTCGCGCAGCAGGTATTTTTCCGTCAGCAGACCTTCGATGATCGCGGCGCGCGTTGCCGGCGTGCCGAGGCCCTTGCCGGCCATGGCGTCGCGCAGCTCGTCGGAATCGACCAGCTTGCCCGCGCCTTCCATCGCCGACAGCAGGGTCGCTTCGTTGTAGCGTGCGGGCGGCTTGGTGACGAGGCCGTTGGCATTGACCTTCTCGGCCAGCACCTGCTCGCCCTTCGCCACCGGCACCAGGCTGGCGCCATCCTTGTCGTCGCCCGTCGTGTCCTTGCCGTACACGGCCAGCCAGCCGGGGTTGGTCATCACCTTGCCCTCGGTCTTGAACTGGTGACCCTGCACTTCCGTGAAGCGCGTGGTGACGAGGAATTCCGCGGCCGGGAAGAAGACGGCCATGAAGCGGCGCGTGACGAGGTCGTACAGCTTCTGTTCCGGCTCGGACAGGTTCTTCGGCACGACGCCCGTCGGGATGATCGCGAAGTGGTCCGAGATCTTGCTGTTGTCGAAGATGCGCTTGTTCGGCTTGACCCAGCCCTTGTCCAGGATCTGCTTGGCGAACGGCAGATAGTTCGAATTGCCCTTCAACACTTCCAGCGTGGACTTGACCGTGCTCAGGTAGTCTTCCGGCAGCGCGCGCGAATCCGTACGGGGATAGGTCAGCACCTTGTGCTTTTCGTACAGCGCCTGGGCCAGGCCCAGCGTGTTCTTGGCCGAGAAGCCGAAGCGGCCGTTGGCTTCGCGTTGCAGCGACGTCAGGTCAAACAGCGCGGGCGCCATCGACGTCGTCGGTTTCGATTCCTCAGTGACCTTGCCCTGCTTACCCGTGCACGCGGCGACGATGGCCTCGGCGGCGGCCTTCGACCACAGCCGCTCGGCGCGCTTCTCGGGATCGTTCTCGTCCTTCTTGAAATTCGTGTCGAGCCAGCGGCCTTCGTACATGCCGGCGGCGCAGCGGAATTCCGCGCGCACTTCCCAGTAGTCGCGTGGCACGAATTTCTTGATCTTCTCTTCGCGCTCGACGACGATCGACAGGGTCGGCGTCTGCACGCGGCCGACGGTCGTCAGATAAAAGCCGCCTTCCTTCGAGTTGAAGGCGGTCATCGCGCGGGTGCCGTTGATGCCGATCAGCCAGTCCGCTTCCGAGCGGCAGCGCGCGGCGTCGGCCAGCGGCAGCATTTCCTTGTCGCTGCGCAGGTGGGCGAAGCCGTCGCGGATGGCGTTCGGCGTCATCGACTGCAGCCACAGGCGCTTGACGGTCTGCTTGGCCTTGGCGTTCTGGGCGATCAGGCGGAAGATCAGTTCACCTTCGCGGCCCGCGTCGCATGCGTTGATCAGGGTGTCGACATCCTTGCGCTTGATCAGCTTGTTCAGCACTTTGAGGCGCGACTCGGTCTTCGCGATGGGGTTCAGCGCGAAGTACGGTGGAATCATCGGCAGGTGCGTGAAACTCCATTTGCCGCGCTTGACGTCGTACTCCTCGGGCACCGCGATCTCGAGCAGGTGGCCGACGGCGGACGACAGGACGTATTCGTCGGATTCGAAATACTCATCGTGCTTCGTAAAGCCGCCGAGCGCCTTGGCGATGTCGTTCGCCACGGAGGGTTTTTCGGCAATGATGAGGGCTTTGGTCATATATGATTTCTCGTACTTGTTCTTGGCTTGGCTCGCGCATCATACATGAGCCTTGGACGCGGTCGGCTCGGTAAGCCGGCCATTTGATAGCTTCTTGGTAACAACTGGCAGGTAGCGGCCAATGATAAGCGGGTTGCCGCGCAATCCGCAAGTAGACTGTGCCTGTGTGCGTCTTGCGGCAACCCGGCCAGGCTGCTCCGAAAAATACGCTGGATCTTGCTTTACCGCAAGAAAAAACGGGGCCGAAGCCCCGTTTTCGTATTCAAGATTGCACTGCAGTCAATGCAGGAGGCGCGGCGCCGCGTCTTCCTCGTCCGACCCGAACAGGTCGTCGAACATCAGCGCATCCGGCTCCTTGCCCTGGCTCCACAGGAGCATCAGGACGATGATCTTGAGCTTGCCCAGGGTGACGGGCGACTCGTCCAGCGCCAGCGCGCGTTCGATGACGATCTCGCGTTGCGACGCCGTCAACAGACCGGCCAGTTCGAGGAACTGGATGAAGCCGACGGCGGCGCTGCCGAGCGTGTCGGTTTCCTGGGCGATGTAGAAGCGCGTGCCGCTCGATTCGAGGGCTGGATTGGTGGTCCCGGCCATTTCCCTCAAACCGTTCAGCCAGTCCAGCGCCTCGGAAATTTCGATATCGTCGAAGCCGACGGCGGACAGTTTACGTGCCAGGGCCTCCGGCTCGGGGCAGGCATCGGGACGGTAGTACGTCTCGTAGAGGTAGACTAGGATGTCGAACATGGTGACGCTACTGTAGCAGCTAAACTCCCGGCGGCACAAGTGCGTCACGTGCGCCACTGCCGTCCGGAAACATCAGCGTTGTTTATCGGCCTTATCGGATTCTTCAGCTTAATTTCCGCCCATTATCGCTTAAATACGCGCTGCACGAGGCCGCCCGGCAGCCGTTCGACACGTCCCGCCATTTCCAACACGAGCAGGCATGCAGACATTTCTCCTATGGACCAGCCGAGCCGGGCGAGCAGCGCATCCGGTTCGACGGGGTCGTGGCCGAGGGCGTCCAGCAGCGCCGATTCGGCCTGCATGCCGGAACCGCTTTCCGCGCTGTTATCGATCTTGATATCTGTTAACGAAATATCTGGCGTGGATAACCGGGCCGCCTGCAGCGCCAGCAACGGCGACAGCGCGAGCGCTTCCAGCACGTCGCGCGCCGTGTCGACGAGCTTGGCGCCCTCGCGGATCAGCATGTGGCAGCCCTTGGCCAGCGCCGCATGGATCGAGCCCGGAATCGCGAACACGTCACGTCCCTGCTCGGCCGCCTGGCGCGCCGTGATCAGCGAGCCCGACTGCGCGGCCGCCTCGACGACGAGCACGCCGGCCGACAGACCGCTGATGATCCGGTTGCGCTTGGGAAAATTGCCGGGAACGGGCGGCGTGCCGACGGGGTATTCGCTGACGACGCAGCCCGCATGGGCGATGCGTTCGCACAGGGCGCGGTTGCGGGCGGGATAGACCAGGTCGGGGCCGGTGCCGACGACGGCGACGGTCCCGCCGCAGCGGCGCAGCGCGCCCTCGTGCGCGGCGGCGTCGATGCCGAGCGCGAGGCCGGACACGATGCACAGCCCGGCTCCGGACAACGCCTCCGCGAACGCCTGCGCGTTCGCCCTGCCCTGCACGCTGGCATTGCGGCTGCCGACGATGGCGAGACACGGTCCGGCCAGCAGCTGCGCATGCCCTCTAATATAAAGAAGCAACGGCGGGTCGGGGATCCGGGCCAGCAGTTCGGGATAGCCGGGCTCGCCCAGCGCGAGGACGTGGTGGCCGGGCTGGTCGAGCCAGTCGAGCGTGGCGTCGAGCAGGCGGCGCGTGGCCTCGGGAGGCGGTTGCAGCAGCGCGTGCGCCTGGGCCGGGCTCACGTGGGCAGCGAGCGCGGGGAAGTCGGCGCCGAACACGGCGTCCGGGCTGCCGAAGGCGTCCAGCAGCGTGACGGCCGTGCGCGGACCGATGCCGGCGGCACGCTCCAGGCGGAGCCAGGCTGCCAGGGAGGAGGATCGTGCAGGCACTGCGGTGAGGTCCGTGTCCTGCACGGTGGAATTACTCCGGTGATTTCGCGACGTCGCCGATCTGCACCGGTGCCGTCACCTCCATGACCAGGCCGTACGCGACGTGGCCGAAAACCCGGAAGATGAACAGTTCGCCGTATTGCTCGTCCGGGAGCCTCAGTTTGGCCTTGCCGAACCCGAGGAAGCCTTTGCTTTCCGGGTCCGTCATGGTCTGCCCGAGATGATAAAGCTGCAGCACGGCGCCGACATCGAGTCCGTCAAGCGTGCCCCGATTGACAGTCACGACCTGGTTCTGCGACGCGTAATTCGATTCGGACGCGAGCGCCATCACGCGCGCCGCCACCGGCTTCGCCGGCACGTGCGGCACGTAGTTGCGCAGCGGCGTGGGCGGCGTCGGCAACAGGCGGTCGCCGATGCCCATTTCCTTCACGGAACGGGTGACGACGAAGGTGTGGACGTCCGTGCCCGGCCCCGCTTCCTTCACGAGGCGTGCCGTGCCGATATAGGCCGCCTCGTGGGCGATGACCTTGTTCGACTCCGGATCGACCAGTTCCTTGCCCGGACGGAAGACCTGGAAGCTGGCCGCCCCGTCGAGCGCACCGCGCACATAGATGCGGTCGCCTTCACCGAGGTACAGCCGGTCTTCCTGCGCCGCGACGATGCGGGCCGCGCCGGCCAGCGCTTTGGCCTCGACGACGAGCGGCTGGGTCAGGAACGGTTCGATCGCGCCGGCGGGGATGGCGGGCACGGCATTGGTCTCGTCCATGCTTTCCGTACGCAGCTGCGGGGACAGACGCACGACGGGCGGCTCCCCGGCGGCCGATCCGGTGCCCGGCTTGTTCAGCGTGAGACGGCCATGGGCCCGGTCGAAATAGACGATCTGGCCCGGATAGATCCAGTGCGGATTGCGGATCTCGTCGCGGTTCATGCCCCAGACCTGGGGCCAGCACCACGGGTGCTCGAGGAAGGCGCCGGAAATATCCCATAGGGTATCGCCCTTGACGACGACGTGCTGGTCGGGCGCGTTCGGGCGGAACGAACAGGTAATGGCGGCCTGGGCCGGAATGGTCGCGAGGAGGGCGAACGCGGCCGTGGCGGCGGCGCGGATCGCGAGCGACCGGGCTGCGCCTGTGCTAAAATTTTTCATTGGAGAGTCCGTAAAGTGCCGTATCGACACGGGTGCTACGCCACCTCGGCCGGCAACAACGCAGGAACCAGACGGCTCTTCGACCGCGCAGCGGATCATGAAGGGTCGCAATAGTTGCCTTACTGAATCAAATTCTGCCGAGAAATCCCTGAACTAGCAAGATAAACCGCACCCGGGAGCGGGGGCGGCGTGTTGCGTTTATGCCTGCGCAGCCCAATATACCGATTACCGATTGACTTCGAATACACAGCCATGGCCTTACTGAACATCCTCCGCTACCCCGACCCGCGCCTGCACAAGGTCGCCAAGCCGGTCACCGAATTCGGCGACCGCCTCCACAAGCTGGTGGCGGACATGGCCGAAACCATGTACGACGCCCCGGGTGTGGGCCTGGCCGCCACGCAGGTCGACGTGCACGAGCGCGTCGTCGTCATCGACGTGACCGAGACCAAGGACAATCTGCTGGTCTTCATCAACCCGGAAATCGTCTGGGCCAGCCCGGAAAAGCAAGTCTACGACGAAGGCTGCCTGTCGGTGCCGGGCATTTATGACGGCGTCGAGCGCCCGGCGCGCGTCAAGGTGCGCGCCGTCGACCAGCACAACAAGCCGTTCGAGCTCGAAGCCGACGGTCTGCTGGCCGTCTGCATCCAGCACGAGATGGACCATTTGATGGGCAAGGTCTTCGTGGAATACCTGTCGCCGCTGAAGCGCAACCGTATCAAGACGAAACTGCAGAAGGAAGAGCGCGACATGCAGCGCTCGGCCGCCCGCCGCGCATGAGCAAGGAGAAAATGAGGGTCGTCTTCGCCGGCACGCCGGAATTCGCCGCCGTCGCGCTGCGCGCCCTGCTGGACGCCGGTTTCGAGGTGCCGCTCGTGCTGACCCAGCCGGACCGTCCGGCCGGCCGCGGCATGCAGCTGCAGGCCTCAAGCGTGAAACAGGTTGCCGTCGCGCACGGTATCGAGGTGTTGCAGCCGCTGTCGCTGCGCATGGACGCGAAAGATCCTCAGCGTGCGAGCGAAGCGCAGGCCGCGCACGCGCGCCTGCTCGCGACGGACTACGATGTGATGGTCGTGGCCGC
This sequence comes from Massilia putida, assembly GCF_001941825.1. NCBI lineage: Bacteria > Pseudomonadati > Pseudomonadota > Betaproteobacteria > Burkholderiales > Oxalobacteraceae > Massilia > Massilia putida. Next base: position 4,889,426 of record NZ_CP019038.1, on the reverse strand, counting down.
CTACGGCCTGATCCTCCCCCGCTCCACGCTCGACATCAAGCCTTGCATCAATATCCACGGCTCCATCCTGCCCCGCTGGCGTGGCGCCGCGCCCATCCACCGCGCGATCGAAGCGGGCGATGCGGAAACGGGCGTCACGATCATGGAGATGGAAGAAGGCCTGGACACGGGCCCGATGCTGCTGATCGAGCGCATCGCCATCGAGGACACGGACACGACCGGCAGCCTGCACGACAAGCTGGCGGCCCTGGGCGGCCGCATGATCGTCGACGCTCTGCGCAAGATGGAGCACGGCCAATTGGAAGCCGTGCCCCAGCCGGAGGACGGCGTCACGTATGCCGCCAAGATCGGCAAGGAAGAGGCGAAGCTGGACTGGTCGCTGCCGGCCACCCTGCTGGCGCGCAAGGTGCGCGCCTTCAACCCGTTCCCGGGCGCGCATGGCCAGGCGGGCGCGACAACGGTCAAGATCTGGAACGCGCAACCGGCCGATGGCCGCGGCCAACCGGGCCAGGTGTTGCAGGCCGATGCCCAGGGCATCGTCGTGGCCTGCGGCACGGGTGCGCTGCGCTTGACGGAATTGCAAAAGCCGGGAGGCAAGCGCCTGGCGGCGGCCGAATTCCTGAAAGGTTTTTCGTTCGACGGCCTCGCGTTCGCCTAAAAGACGGGCCGCAATAAAGAAGGGCATCAGCCGGTTCGCGCCGGGTGATGCCCTTCTGTTTTCTGTACATCTATTCATTGGGACTTCGTAGTGAGGCCCCGGCCTCACATACTCCCGATGGCATCCCGTTCCGGGCATCAGGCCTGACCACCAGGCCCGCGGAGCGCTGTGCCCCGACCATCCATTATTTGCAAGGAATTAGTGCTGCTCGCCTTGAGCACGCACGCGATTCGCTTCCATGTATTCACGCAGCACCTGGTTGATGCGGGTCTGGTAGCCCGGACCAGCCGACTTGAACCATTCCAGCATGTCCACATCCAAGCGGATCGTGACGATTTGTTTGACGCCGGCGACAGCGTGGGTCTTGACCGGGGCGGTGTCGCTCTCGTCGTTGCGAGTAGCCGGCTGATCCCACTCATGTACGTATTCTTTGTTCATTGCAATTCTTCCCATTTGGCGGCGGAGCGACGGTCCGCACGTTCCGTTGATTGGACTAGACCTGATCCTGAAACCGCGCCAGCGGCGGTTCCATGAAGTTAATTGTCACCTCTGTATGTATCCGGGAAATTGCTAATAAGCTGCAATTTGTATCCCAATGTAACAATCCGCGATTTGATACATTATGTTACAAGCGTCTTTACAGCGGCGTCCTTTTTTGAGCGAACCGTAAGCCCCCGGCCGCACCGGGAACAAACTCGGCCAGTAACGGTATAATCACAGACCCGCCTCATATTTATCTCCAGCAGACCTCAGGAAAGCCAACGATGATCACCGCCGTCCACGCCCCCTCCCCCGTCGAAGCCCAGCTGCGCGACATCCTCGCACGCCGCATCATGATTCTGGACGGCGCGATGGGCACGATCATCCAACAATACAAGCTGGACGAGCAGGCCTACCGCGGCGGTCCGAACGGCCGCTTCATCGGTTTCACGGCGCCGGCCGATAGCGGCGCGCGCGAACTGTTCGTCAAGGGCAACAACGAATTGCTGAACCTGACGCAGCCGCAGATCATCCAGGAAATCCACGAACGCTACCTGGCCGCCGGCGCCGACATCATCGAGACGAACACGTTCGGCGCCACCAGCGTCGCCCAGGACGACTACCACATGGCGCATCTCGTGCGCGAGATGAACGTGGAAGCCGCGAAGCTCGCGCGCGCCGCCTGCGTGAAATATTCGACGCCGGACAAGCCCCGCTACGCCGCCGGCGCCCTCGGCCCGACGCCGAAGACCGCGTCCATCTCCCCGGACGTGAACGACCCGGCCGCCCGCAACGTCACGTTCGACCAGCTCGTGACGGCGTATTACGAGCAGGTCGACGCGCTCGTCGAGGGCGGCGTCGACCTGCTGCTCGTCGAGACCATCTTCGATACGCTGAACTGCAAGGCGGCCCTGTTCGCCATCGACCAGTATTTCACCGAGCATCCCGGGACGCCGCGCCTGCCGCTGATGATCTCCGGTACCGTCACCGACGCATCCGGCCGCATCCTGTCCGGCCAGACCGTCTCGGCCTTCTGGAACTCCGTGCGCCACGCGAAACCGCTGACGATCGGCCTGAATTGCGCGCTGGGCGCCGCCCTGATGCGCCCGTACGCGGAAGAGCTGTCCCAAATCGCCGACACGTTCGTCTGCATCTACCCGAACGCCGGCCTGCCCAACCCGATGAGCGACACGGGCTTCGACGAACTGCCGTCCGACACGTCCGCCCTGCTGCGCGAGTTCGCCGACGCCGGCTTCGTCAACATCGCCGGCGGCTGCTGCGGCACGACGCCGGAACACATCCAGGCGATCGGCGAACTGCTGGCCGACTGCCCGCCGCGCACCGTGCCGGAGATCCCCGTCGCGCTGCGCCTGTCCGGCCTGGAGCCGTTCGTCGTCGACGACACGTCCCTGTTCGTCAACGTCGGCGAGCGCACCAACGTCACGGGTTCGAAGGCGTTCGCGCGCATGATCCTGAACGAGCAGTTCGACGAAGCGCTGTCCGTCGCGCGCCAGCAGGTCGAGAACGGCGCCCAGGTCATCGACATCAATATGGACGAGGCGATGCTCGATTCGCAGGCCGCGATGACGCGCTTCCTGAACCTGATCGCCTCGGAACCGGACATCTCGCGCGTGCCGATCATGATCGACTCCTCCAAATGGAGCGTGATCGAGGCGGGCCTGAAATGCGTGCAGGGCAAGGCCATCGTCAACTCGATCTCGATGAAGGAAGGCGAAGAGGAATTCCTGCGCCAGGCCACGCTGTGCCGCCGCTACGGCGCGGCCGTGATCGTGATGGCCTTCGACGAGAAGGGCCAGGCCGACACGTTCGAGCGCAAGATCGAGATCTGCAAGCGCGCGTACGACACGCTCGTGCAGAAGGTCGGATTCCCGCCCGAGGACATCATCTTCGACCCGAACATCTTCGCCATCGCCACCGGCATCGAGGAACACGACAACTACGCCGTCGACTTCATCAACGCCACGCGCTGGATCCGCGAGCACCTGCCGTACGCGAAGGTGTCGGGCGGCGTATCGAACGTGTCGTTCTCGTTCCGCGGCAACGACCCGGCCCGCGAGGCGATCCACACCGTGTTCCTGTACCACGCCATCAAGGCCGGCATGACGATGGGCATCGTCAACGCGGGCATGGTGGGCGTGTACGACGACCTCGATCCGGAGCTGCGCGAGCGCGTGGAAGACGTCGTGCTGAACCGCCGCCCGGACGCCACCGAGCGCATGATCGAATTCGCCGGCACCCTGAAGGCCGGCGGCGCCAAGCAGGAACAGAACCTCGAGTGGCGGAGTGCCCCGGTCGGCAAGCGCCTCGCGCACGCGCTGGTGCACGGCATCACGCAGTGGATCGTCGAGGACACCGAGGAAGCGCGCCAGCAGATCGCCAACGAAGGCGGCCGTCCGATCCAGGTGATCGAAGGCCCGCTGATGGACGGCATGAACGTCGTCGGCGACCTGTTCGGCCAGGGCAAGATGTTCCTGCCGCAGGTGGTGAAATCGGCGCGCGTGATGAAGCAGGCCGTCGCCCACCTGATCCCGTTCATCGAGGAAGAAAAGGCGGCGGAGGAAGCGCGCACGGGCATCGTCGCGAAACCGAAGGGCAAGATGGTCATCGCCACCGTGAAAGGCGACGTGCACGACATCGGCAAGAACATCGTCTCCGTGGTCCTGCAATGTAATAACTTCGAGATCGTCAACATGGGGGTGATGGTGCCCGCATCCGAGATCCTCGCGAAGGCCAAGGCAGAGAACGCGGACATCATCGGCCTGTCGGGCCTGATCACGCCGTCGCTCGAAGAGATGGCCCACGTCGCGCGCGAGATGCAGCGCGACCCGTGGTTCCGCGACCGCCGCATTCCCCTCTTGATCGGCGGCGCGACGACGAGCCGCGCGCACACGGCCGTCAAGATCGCACCGCATTACGAAGGCCCGGTCGTGTACGTGCCGGACGCGTCGCGGTCCGTCTCCGTCGGCCAGTCGCTCGTGACGGCGGAGACGCGCGACGGCTACGTCGCCGAGATCGCCGAGGACTACGAACGCATCCGCGAACAGCACGCCAATAAAAAAGCGCTGCCGATGGTGAGCCTGGAGCAGGCGCGCGCGAACAAGGCACAGCTGTCCTTCGCGCCCGTGAAGCCGAAGTTCATCGGCCGCCGCGTCTTCAAGAACGTCGACCTGGCCCTGCTTTCCCGCTACATCGACTGGGGTCCGTTCTTCCAGACGTGGGACCTGGCCGGCCCGTATCCCGCGATCCTGACCGACGAAGTCGTGGGCGAAGCGGCGACGAAGGTGTTCGAGGAAGGCCAGGCGATGCTGAAGAAAATCATCGACGGCCGCTGGCTGACCGCGAACGGCGCCATCGCGCTGCTGCCCGCGAACAGCGTCAACGACGACGACATCGAGATCTATACGGACGACACCCGCAGCGAAGTCGCGTTCACGTATTACGGCCTGCGCCAGCAGGGCGTCAAGCCAGTGGTCGACGGCATCCAGCGTCCGAACCAGTGCCTGGCCGACTTCATCGCGCCGAAGAGCTCGGGCATCGCGGACTACATCGGCATGTTCGCCGTCACGGCGGGCATCGGCGCCGAGAAGATCGAGAAGCGCTTCGAAGCCGCGGGCGACGACTATTCGTCGATCATGGTGAAGGCCCTGGCCGACCGCCTGGCCGAAGCGTTCGCCGAGTACATGCACGAGCGCGTGCGCACGGACCTGTGGGGTTATGTCGCGGACGAGAAGCTGTCGAACGAGGCGCTGATCAAGGAAGAATACGTCGGCATCCGTCCGGCGCCGGGCTATCCGGCATGCCCGGAACACACCGTCAAGGCCGACCTGTTCAAGACGCTGCAGGCCGAGGAGATCGGCATGCAATTGACGGAGTCGTTCGCGATGTATCCGGGCGCCGCGGTATCGGGCTTCTACTTCGCGCACCCGGAATCGAAGTACTTCGTGGTCGGCAAGATCGGCCAGGACCAGCTCGAGGACATGGCCAAGCGCCGCGGCTTGCCGAAGGACGAGGTGGAGCGCTACCTGGCGCCCAACCTCTGATCGAACGTCTAGCCGTAGGTGGACAGCTCGTCATTGAGTCCCCCGGACTCAATGACGCCACGCGTTCAACAATCGGTAGCACCGCCGGAACGCTTGTTCCCGTTGGACTCGTGGACGGCGAAGCCGTCCACCCTACGCCTGCTCTCTCCGAAAGCGCCACACGGCGGCGACCGTGAACAGCAGCGCAAACCCGAACAGCACGGCCACGGCCGGCGCGGCGGCCGGCGCGCCGAGGCCGCGCCACGTGACGGCATCCAGGCCGGCGATGGCCCAGCGCGTGGGCACGACGAGCGTCAGCTGCTGGACCCACGCGGGGAACATGAACGACGGCACCCACGCGCCGCCCAGCATCACGAGGATCAGCGTCGCGAACATCGCGATGCCGCGCGCCGCTTCCGGGGTCTTGCCGAACGCCGCGATGAGCAGGCCGAAACCGGCCGTGAGCGCGCCGAACCCGATCGCCACGGCGAGGAAGCCGGGCACGCTGCTCACCTGCACGTGGAACGCCAGCGCCGCCACGATGAAGATCGTGCACAGCAGGCAGGACGCGATGATGGCGGCCGAGACGCCGCGCGCCAGCACCACCTGGGTCAGCGTGACGGGCGCGGCGAGCAGGCGGTCCCACACGCCGCTGCGGCGCGTCAGCAGCATGCCGATCCCCATGTTCACGCCCATGAACAGGATGAATTGCACGCCCATCCCCGAGAACGAGTGCGCGTACGGGTTGTAGCCCTGCGCGACGGGGCCGCTCGTGAGGCCCTCGTCGTGCGTCGTGAACGGCATGGCCAGGCCGCGCGGCGCGCCGTCGCCGGCGCCCTCCTCGCGCGGCCGGTCCTCGAACTTGCGCACGGCGACGAGCATGTCGCGCAGCGCGGCGTCCTGCACCTTGTTCTCGTCGAGCTGCTGCAGGCTGCGCGCCGTGAGCTTTTTGCCCAGCGGTCCGCCGAACATCTCGGCGCTCACGACCTGCATCACCTGCTGCGTCAGCATGCCCTTCACCATCGCCAGCACGGCCGGCTGCGACGGGTCGTACAGCAGGCCGATGGCCGGCTTGGCCTGGTTCGAGAACATGGCGGTGCCGGCCGCTTCCGCAAAGCCGGCCGGCAGCACGATGGCGACGGCCTGGGCGCCCTTGCGCACGGCATCCCGGGCGTGCGCCAGGTCCATGGGTGTGACGTGCAGGTTCGGATCGGCCTTGAGGCCCGCCGCGATGCGGTTGCCGGCGTCGCTCGTGTCCTGCTGGACGAGGACCACGTCGATGCCGCCGCCCTTTGCGCTGCCGCCGCCGAACACGGAACCGAAGAACGCCGCGATCACGATGGGCAGCACGAGGTGCATCAGCAGCGCGCGCTTGTCGGAGACGTAGAGGATGAGGTCCTTGCGGACCAGGGCGAAAAAGGCTGTCATGTCAGTCGCGCAGCGTGCGTCCGGTCAGGTCGAGGAAGATGTCTTCGAGGCTCGCGCGCGCGGTGGCGAAGTGCACCGGACGCTGGCCCTGTCCTTGCAGCCAGCCGAGCAGCGGCACGGCGTCGGCGTTGTCCGTGAGGCCGATGTCGAGGGCCGCGCCCTCGCTCGCCAATGTGGTCACGCCGGCCTGGGACCGCAGCGCATCGAGCAGGCTTGGGCCCACCGGTTCCGCCAGTTCCACGCGCAGCAGCGCCTTCGACGCGAGCTTGCGGTGCAGCGCGGCCGGGCTGTCGTCGGCCAGGACTTTACCGTGGTCGATGATGACGATGTGGTCGGCCAGCCGCTCCACCTCCTCCATGTAGTGGCTCGTGTAGATCAGCGCGCGGCCCTGCGACTGCAGCGCTTCCAGCGTGTCGAAGATGGCGTTGCGGCTCTGCGGGTCGACGCCGACCGTGGGCTCGTCGAGGATCAGCAAGTCGGGATCGTGCAGCAGCGCGGCCGCGATGTTCAGCCGGCGCTTCATCCCGCCGGAGAACGTGGCCGGCTTGTCGTGCGCGCGCTCAAGCAGGTTCACGAGACCCAGCACGCGCGCGATGCGCTCGTCCAGAGGCTTGCTCCTCAAGCCGTACAAGGCGCCGAACAGGCGCAGGTTCTCGTGCGCCGACAGGTCCTCGTACAGCGCGAGGTCTTGCGGCACGAGGCCGATGCGGCGCTTGATGCTTGCTGCGCCCGTCGTGACGGACTGGCCGTCCAGCAGCACCTGGCCGGCATCGGGCTTGAGCAGCCCGCACAGCATGGAGACGGTGGTCGACTTGCCCGCCCCGTTCGGCCCCAGCAGGCCGACGGTCTGGCCCGCCAGCACCTGGAACGACACGCCGTCCACGGCGCGGCGGGTACCGTATGATTTCACGAGACCTTCAACACGCAATAACACCGACATGACACCTCCTAATCCTTGAAGACATGGAACGTATCGGGGGCATCGCATGACCGTAGCGAGCGGCGGCAGATGCGGTCGAGAAGCGCAGCCGTACTTACGGCACGGCCGGTCCGCCGTAGCGGAGCATCGCAGGCGCAAGCTGCAACGCGCAGCTGGTCAGGCGAGCCCCCTTCAGATGGCGTAGCGGACGACGGAGTCGGACCACTGGAACGCGGACATCTCGAGCTCGATCATGTCGTCGCCGGAGATCTGCAACTCCTTCAGCGTGGGCAGCACGAGCTCCGTGTTGTCATCGGCCTGCTCGATGCTCTCGGACAGCTTGAGCAGCTCGCCGAAGAAGCCTGCACGGCCGATGAGGGCCTGGCGCACGTCGTCGCTGACGGGGATCTGCTCGACGATGTCGGCCATCGGAATGCCGAACAGGGCATCCATCAGCGACATGATGCCGACCGTGAAAGCGACGTCCGCAACAAAGCGCTGGCCGGGGCGCAGGCGCTGGGCCAGCAGCTCCATCAGGCGGCCGCGCGTCGTGGCCAGCATCAGCAACGGCGTCTGGTTGTGGCCGCGCGTGGCCGGTTCGGCATACAGCATGATCTGCAGCCAGCGCTGCAGCTGGCGCCGGCCCAGCACGAGCAATGCCTGGCTGACGGAATCGATGCGCTGCGCTGCGCCCACGGCCGGCGTGTTCACGAGGCGCAGCAGGTTCAGGGCGAGCGTCACGTCGCGCTTGACGGTCTTTTCGATGACCGCATTGTCCGCGTCTGACATCACGAGGTTCATGAGCTCGACCACCGCGAGCTGCGACGGCGACAGCTTGCGGCCGCCCAGCACGGACGGGTGCGCGAAATAAAAACCCTGGAAGTAATCGAAGCCGAGGTCCATGGCGGCGCGGTAGGCGTCCTCCGTCTCGACCTTTTCCGCGACCACGGTTTTTTCCATGCCGTGCAGGCGGCGCACGAGGTTCGGCAAGGCGTTCGGGGGCACGCTGCGCAGGTCCAGCTTGACGAAGCCGGCCAGCGGCAGCAGGCGTTGCAGGCGCAGGCTGTCGCCCTCGATGCCGTCCAGCGCGAAGCGGAAACCGTGGCCCGCGAGTTCGCGCATGCGCGCCAGCAGGGCGTCGTCCGGCACGACGGACGACACGATCTCGAGCACCGTGCGCTCGCGCGGCAGGAAGGCGAAGATGTCGCTCGCGAGGACTTCGGCATCCACGTTCAGGAAGCAGGCTGCGTCGCCGATCGCGCGCGTAAGTCCCAGCTGGGCCGCGTGGGCGATCACGGCGGCCGTCGCGGACAGGCCGGTCTCGTCGGCCTCGCCCTGGCGCGCGCTGCGGAACAGGAGCTCGTAGCCGAACAGGGCCTGGTTGCGGTCGAGCACAGGCTGGCGCCCCAGGTAGAAGTCACGCACGCGCAAGGGGTAGTTGGCGTGGTCCAGGCTCGCGGCGGTATCGGTCATCACGGACTCTTGTAGCAATGGAACACGCTTACTTTAACGCATTCCGCCACGTGGTGACTATTCGAAAATGATTTCCTGTAAAAATTTTGTCAATACGATCACGGTTGCGGCAGGCCGTCCACGAACACCTTCAGTTCGCCGGGCGCGAAGTCCGCCCATGTCTCGTTGGTCGTCAATGGCGTGGTGACGATGATGGCGACGCGGTCGTTCGGGGTCGTCACCTGGGAAAAGTCGACGGACAGGTCTTCGTCGGCCAGGCAAGCGGCCGCGAACGGATATTGGCGCACGACGTAGCACAGCTTCGTCGAGCAGTGCGCGAACAGCGCCGTGCCGTCGGACAGCATCATGTTGAACGTGCCGTGGCGCGCGATGACGGCGACGAGGTCGGCGATGGCCGCGCGCAGCACGGGCAGCGCGGGCGGCGTGTCGCCGAAGCGGTCGCGCAATTGCTGCAGCAGGAAGCAGAAGGCGCGTTCGCTGTCGGTATTGCCGACTGGACGGTAGGGCCCGTCGAGGATCGGGTCGAAGCCCTTGAGGTCGCCGTTGTGGGCGAACACCCAGTAGCGGCCCCACATCTCGCGCACGAACGGATGACAGTTTTCCAGCGCCACCTGGCCTTGCGTGGCCTTGCGGATGTGGGCGATGACGTTCAGCGACTTGATCGGGTAATGCTTGATCAGTTCGGCGATGGGCGACTCGATGGCGGCCTGGTGATCGACGAAATGGCGCACACCGGCGCCTTCGAAAAAAGCGATGCCCCAGCCGTCATGATGCGTGTCCGTGCGTCCGCCCCGATGGGCGAAGCCGGTGAAACTGAAAACAATGTCGGTAGGGACATTGCAATTCATGGCAAGAAGTTGACACATGGGTCAAGCTTACCATGCGCGGACGCAAAGCCGATATGGAGAAAAACTGCTTGAAAATGCGGGAGACGATGGCTCCTGCGTCGCCGGCCCAAACAGAGCTGCGTCACGCAGGCGCGGGTGGCCGGAGTGCGATCTCCGGCCGGAAGACTTCAGTGCAGCACGACCGGCTGGCTCATGAGGGTGTCGTACGAACCCAGGAAATCGTCGATTTCCTCCATGGTCGGTTCGCTCGCGATCAGGTTGTTGACATCACGCCGGAACGCTTGCGCCAGTTTGCCGCCGATGAAAGCTTCGCGCCGACCGGACTTGTCGACGATCTCGTAACCGCCGAAGCGCAGGGCTTCGAGGTTGTGATCGACGCCAAATTCGACAACGCTGTACTGCTCGCTGTTATAGATCATGTTCATGATGACTCCTTCACTCGATCAGATGGGTGCAAGGCTGCCGCCCGGCGGCGGACGGCTTACTTTCCTCGTTCTTTCCACTTCAACTATGAAGTGGGGCCACTGGAACCGAATTCAAGAAATCTCTACAACTTGTTACGAATGCACCATCAACACGCTGCAGGGACTCACGCATTCAGGTCGGAAGTCAGCCGTAACAGCTGATCGTATGGCTCGGACTGCAACCACGATCGCAACTGATCAAGATGCTCGCTGTCGGCGACCCCGATGAAGATTCGGCGGGGACGTCGGCGCAGCAGGCGATTCAATGTTACACGCAAAACCAGATTGCCGGTGCAGCACAGGCAACCGGGCGCGATCCGCGCAACGGTTTGTGTCGGCGGCAGGTCATCGAGGGGGGAATTTCCGGACGCTAGGCCTTCGAGGATGATGGCCTGCGTGTCGTCTTCATGCAGATCGGAAAGCTGAGCGGCGATCGCCGCTTCGCGCGTGGAGGCAGCCGCGCCGGTAACGAGGGTCAGGACGGTACGCGCATCGTTTGCCGCACCGTCGGGATTACTGTGCACTCTTCTTGCCCAGCTTGCCCGGCTCGACGCCGAGCTGCTTGAGCTTGCGGTACAGGTGGGTACGTTCCAGGCCCGTCTTTTCGGCCACGCGCGTCATCGAACCGCCTTCGCGGCCGAGGTGGTGCTCGAAGTACATGCGTTCGAACGCGTCGCGCGCCTCGCGCAGCGGCAGGTCGAACGACAGCGTGTAGCCGTGCGCGTGCGCCTCGCCATTGCTGACGGGACGGGCCATGCCCATCGACGCGCCCATTGACCCGCCCTGCGGCTGCGGCGCGTACATGGGTTGCACGGCGGCGCTGGGTTCCGGCACGGGGGCCGCGACGGACGCCGCGGTGGCCATCGGACGCGGCGCGATGGCAGGCGCGCGCGCCACTTCCTGGCCACGCTGCAGGCCTTGTTGCACGGCTTTCAGCAGCTTTTGCAGGGCGATCGGTTTTTCCAGGAAGTTCAGGGCGCCGATGCGGGTCGCTTCCACGGCGGTGTCGATGGTGGCGTGGCCCGACATCATGATGACCGGCATCGTCAACAGACCGTCGCGCTGCCATTCCTTCAGCAGCGTGACGCCGTCGGTATCGGGCATCCAGATGTCGAGCAGCACCAGGTCGGGGGCGCCCTGCTGGCGCGCCTGGCGGGCCTGCTGCGCGTTTTCCGCCAGCTGGACCGCATGTCCCTCGTCGCCAAGGATTTCCGAGAGCAGCTCGCGGATGCCCATTTCATCGTCAACTACGAGTATGTTCGCCATCTTGTTATGCCTTTTTTGATCTGACTCTCTCTTTGGAGGCGCCGGCCTATCTCTCCGGGAGGCCTCTTATACAGCCAAGATTCTATGCGCGATTCACGCTTCGGCCAAGTTCGCCTCTGGCGCTAACTTTAACAGCAAAATCGATACCGAAGCGCCAGTTCCGTCGGCGCGGTTGGCAACGTCGATCCGGCCGCCATGTTCGTCGATGATCTTCTTGACCATCGGCAGGCCCAGGCCCGTACCGCGCGCCTTCGACGTCACGTACGGTTCGAATGCGCGCGACAGGATCTTGGGCGCGAAACCGGGTCCGTTGTCGACGATCGCCAGGCGCACCGCGGTGCCCGTGCAGCCGTCCGCGCCGACGTAGTGGATGGTCTCCGTAATGACGTCGATACGCGGCGGCTCGTCGTGGTTCGTGCGGTCGGCCAGCGCGTCCTGCGCGTTCTGCAGCAGGTTGTGGATCACCTGGCGCAGCTGGGTCGTGTCGCCCATCACGCGCGGCAGGCCCGGCTGCAGGGACGGATGGATCACGTCCGAACCGTCCTCGGATAAATACAGGTGCAGGATCTCGTCAATCAAATCGTTCAGGTCCAGGGGCGACAGCACGGCCGGGGGCGTGCGCGCGTAGTCGCGGAAGTCGTCGACCATGCGCTTCATCGCGGCCACCTGGCTGACGATGGTGTCGGTGGCCTTGTTGAGGAGCGCGGCGGCGTCCGGGTCGACGCGGTCGGCCAGTTTCATTTGCAGGCGCTCGGCCGACAGCTGGATCGGCGTGAGCGGGTTCTTGATCTCGTGCGCGAGGCGGCGCGCGACCTCGCCCCAGGCCACGGAACGCTGGGCCGAGATCACGTCGGAGATATCGTCGAACACGACGATGAAACCGCTGCCCGCCCCCACCGGCAGGCGCGAGCCGCGCGCGAGCAGGGTGATGTCGTGGTCGTCGCCGGTGCCGGGACGGCGCGGGATTTCGATCTGCTGCTGCCAGTGCGAGCGCCCGCGGCCGCGGCCCGCGGCCGACTGCGCGCTCTGGGCGGAAAAGGCGCGCGTGACGGCGCCGGCGAAGACTTCCAGCCCCTCGATCTCGTCGAGCGGACGGCCGGCCAGCGACGCCACGTCGACCTGCAGGATGCGGTGCACGGCATCGTTGGCGTTGACGACGACGCCGTCGGCATCCATCACGATCACGCCGGCCGACATATTCGCGAGCACCGATTCCAGGTGGGCCTTGGCGCTTTCCAGCGCGGCGCGGTTGCGTTCGACGGCGGAGCGGGCCTCGAACAGCTGGCCCGTCATCGCGTTGAACGATTGGGTGAGCGTGCCCAGTTCGTCGTTGGTCTCGACGATCGGACGCGGCGACAGGTCGCCCTCGGCCACGGCGCGCGTGCCCTCGGCCAGCACGAGCAGGGGCTGGGCCAGGTTGCCGGCGATGAGGAATGCGGCGCCGATGGCGGAAAAGATCGCCAGCAGCAGCGTCAGCGTGAGCGTGCCGATGTACATCTTGCGCAGGCCCGTGCGCGCGGCGAAGCGCTCCTGGTATTCGCGGTAGGCGGTACTCAGCACGGCGGCGTTCGACGCCAGGTTGACGGGCACGGCCTGCGTCAGCTGCAGGTAGCGCGGCGCCATGCCGGGCGGCTCCGGCACGGCCACCACCACGCGCAGGCGCAGGCCGGTGGCGGCGTCGAGGGCGGTGGGCTGGTCGCCGCGCGCCTCGCGGAAATCGTCGTCGATGCCGCCTTCCGGACGCGCGTAACCGCCCGGCATCGCGGCCTGCTTGAGCATCTGCGGCGTGGGCAGGTCGGCGGCCAGGACGGCGTGGCGGTCCTCGGTGGCGCTCGCCACCAGCTTGCCGGTGGCGTCCAGCAGCAGCGCGCTCTGCATGCCGTTGCCGTCGTCGAGCGCGCGCGCGAGGATGGTCTGGGCATCCCGTTCGCCCTGCCCCGCCAGCGTGGCGGCGACCGTGCCCGCGTTGGCGTTCAGGTCGGCCACGGCTTCGTCGAGCGCGGCGCGCGACAGGTTCAGGCCGGAATCGAGCGCGGCTTCGATCTTGACGTCGAACCACGATTCGATCGAGTGCGAGACGAACTGCACGGAGACCATGAAGACGACGAGCCCGGGAAGAATGCCGATACCGCCGAACAGCATCATCAGCCGGACCATCAGGCGCGAGCCGAACTTGCCCGCCTTGTAGCGCGAATACAGGCGCCAGAACGCGACCAGCACCAGGATGAACAAGGCCCCGGCCACGCCGAGGATCAGGCCCAGCAGCCAGGTGAAGTCGTGGGCGAAGAAACCCGTGTTGCTGGACGCGGACGCGAGCAGGAACAGCAGGATCGACGCGATCGCGCTGCCGATCACCAGGGCGTAGCGCAAGGCCTTGATCACGGCTTACTCCGCACGGTAGGTGAAGGTCTTTTTGTGCGAGGCCAATCGCCAGTCGGAATTATTGAAGGCATCGACCTGAAGCGGCTTCAACAGGTATTCGCGGTCCATGAACATGCGCACGGTGACGTTGTACGTCTCACCCGGTTTGAGGTCCCCCTTGTGGGCGATCAGCCAGCGCGCCGGGCGCCGGATCGCCAGCAGCGCTTCATCGAGCGTGTCGAAATTCTGCTGGATGCTGCCGGGGGCGGAAACGTGATAGACGCGGAACAGCACATCGTAGTTCAGCTTGAGCGTGCGGCGCGAGGTCACGGCGTGGTCGTCGGTCCACCACCAGCGCGGCCGGGTCAGATCGATCTCGGTGGTGAACGACAGCGGCACCCCGTGCTGGATGGCCTGCTCGAGGCCGGGCGTCAGGTCGAACGCATAAGCGGCCGACAGACGATAGCCGTCGTCGGAGGATTCGATGCTGGCGCGGGTGATTTCGATCCCTTCGGCCGCCTGCGCCGTGGCGCATGTCAATGCCAGCAGCAGCTGGCAGGCGAGGAGGAGGAAAAATCGTACAGTCACTAGGGCCAGAGCCTTAAAAAGCGTTGTCGGGGTGTCTCACGCTCGGGCCTTGTGGAACAGGGCGTAGAACAGACCGTCATGATCCTGCCCGGCGCCACTTCGAGGAAGCAGTTGGCCCGGCGCATCGAGACGGACCGCACCGTGGCGCGCCGCGAAGGCGGCGGCCTGCGCTTCCGATTCCTGCGGCCAGAGCGAACATGTCACGAACAGCAATTTACCATCGGGCCGGAGCATCTGCCAAAGGTTGTCGAGTATTTTGCTGGAAAGTGTTGCAAGTTGGTGGGCGTCACTCTTGCGGCGCAACCAGCGGATGTCCGGGTGGCGGCGCACGATGCCGGACGCCGTGCACGGCACGTCGGCGAGGATACGATCGTATTGACGACCATCCCACCAATCCGTGGCTTCGGCCGCGCCCGCCTTGACGGTCGCGGCCAGGCCCAGGCGCTGCAGATTCTGGTCGACGCGGACGAGGCGGCGCGCGTCCGCGTCCAGCGCCGTCAGGTCGACGTCCGCCGTTTCCAGGATGTGGCCGCTTTTGCCGCCCGGGGCCGCGCAGGCATCCAGCACGCGCATGCCGTCACGGAGGTCGAGCAGCGGCGCGGCCAGCTGGGCGCCCGCATCCTGCACGGAGACGAGGCCGTCGGCAAAGCCCGGGATCTGCGTCACGCCCACGGCCTGTGCCAGGCGCACGGCGCTCGGGCCCACCTGTTCCGCCTGCATGCCGGCGGCCGCCAGCGTTTTCAGGTAGGTGTCGACATCGGTCTTGCGGCGGTTCACGCGCAGGGTCAGCGGCGGCTGGCGGTTGCCGGCCAGGAGGATGCCCTGCCAGTCGGCCGGGTACGCGGCGCGCACGGCATCGATCCACCATTGCGGATAATTCCACTGGGCGACAGAGTCGCGCACGGCGGTCGCCACCAGTTGCTCGCGCTCGCGCAGGAAGCGGCGCAGCACGGCGTTCACCATCGCCTTCGCATGGGCGAAATCCGGGTGGGCGCCGGCAGCAAAGACGGCCTGGTCGACGACCGTGAAGGCGTCGTAGGGCGGATCGAGGCCCTCGGGCGGGTCGAGCAGCGCCAGCGCGCATTCCAGCAGGCCGGCCAGCATGGCGGGCTCGGGCGCCTTGCTCGTCATCAGGCCCAACAACACCCCGCTGCGCCCCAGCTGGCGCATGGTGCGGTAGGCGATGTCCTGCATCGCGCCGCGCGCGTGCGGCGGCGCATCATAGGCCTGGAACACCTCGGCCAGCGCCTGGGGCAGCGCCATGCCGGCGCGCACGCGCGCGAGGCTGCTCGCCGCGCCCAGCAGGGCGAACGCGAGGGAATCGGTGCGCAGGTCGGGACTGTAATCGAGCTGGACGTGGGCCTTGACCTCGTAGCTTTGACGCAGGCGCGGGCCCTCTTCCTTCGGACGGGACGGCGCATGGCCGGCGTCGCGCTGGGCCGGCTCGATACGCTGCGTGCTGCTCTCCTTGCCGCGCGGCGGCGTGCCGCCGGGGCCGCGCGGGGCGGTCTGCCCCTTGCCGGGCGCGCCACCCGGCCGGGCCGGGCCGGCCTTTTTGCCGCCGTTGCGGCCGCCGGCCTTGGGTTTGAGGGTGAGCGTCGGACGCTTTTCGGTCATGGCAATCGATCAATGCATAAAGACGCACATTGTAACGGTTACGCGTTGCGCAGGCTTAAGCGAGACTTGTTCCGCCGTCCCGGGATGGTGGCGCGTTGCGTCAAACCAGTATAATGATTGCTTAGCCTGCCCGTGGCCCTGCCACCGCGCCGCACCGACCATTATATTTTCGACCACAGCTCATGCTCGCCCAACAAAAACAAGAGATCGTTGCCCTGTTCCAGGCCGCGCTGGCCCCCATTGTCGCGGGCAGCGATCTCGCGCCCACTGACGTTAATCCGAAAGTTGTCCTTGAACGCCCACGCGATCCCAGCCACGGCGACATCGCCTGCAACATCGCCATGCAGCTGGCCAAGCCGCTGAAGACCAACCCGCGCGAACTGGCCACCCGCCTCGTCGCCGCGCTGCTGGCCGACCCGCTGGCAGCGGGCCTCGTCGAATCGGCCGACGTGGCCGGCCCCGGCTTCATCAACCTGCGCGTGGCGGCCAGCGCCAAGCAGTCCGTCGTGAAAACCGTCCTGCAGCAGGGCGACGCCTTCGGCCGCGGCGAGTCGGGGCATGACCACCACGTGATCATCGAATTCGTGTCGGCCAACCCGACCGGCCCCCTGCACGTGGGCCACGGCCGCCAGGCGGCGCTGGGCGACGCGCTGTCGTCGCTGTTCGAATCGCAGGGCCACCAGGTCACCCGCGAGTTCTATTACAACGACGCCGGCGTGCAGATCGCCACCCTGGCCACGTCCGTCCAGGCGCGCGCGCGCGGCTTCAAGCCGGGCGACGCCGAGTGGCCGGAATCGGCATACAACGGCGACTACATCGCCGACATCGCCGCCGACTTCCTAGCGAAGAAAACCGTGTCGGCCAGCGACGGCCAGCCGGCCACCGCCAGCGGCGACGTCGACGACATCGAATCGATCCGCCGCTTCGCCGTGACGTACCTGCGCAACGAGCAGGACCAGGACCTGCAGGCGTTCGGCGTCAAGTTCGACAATTACTATCTCGAGTCCTCGCTGTACACGGACGGCAAGGTCGACGCGGCCGTGCAGGCCCTCATCGACGCCGGCAAGACCTACGAGCAGGACGGCGCGCTGTGGCTCAGGACGACGGAATACGGCGACGACAAGGACCGCGTGATGCGCAAGTCCGACGGCACCTACACCTATTTCGTGCCGGACGTCGCCTACCACATCCAGAAATTCAAGCGCGGCTTCGACCAGGCCATCAATATCCAGGGCAGCGACCACCACGGCACCATCGCCCGCGTGCGCGCCGGCCTGCAGGCCGTGAACATCGGCATCCCGCAGGGCTATCCCGACTACGTGCTGCACAAGATGGTCACCGTCATGAAGAACGGCGAAGAGGTCAAGATCTCCAAGCGCGCCGGTTCCTACGTGACGGTGCGCGACCTGATCGAATGGTCGGGCAACGGCGACGTGACCCGCGGCCGCGACGCCGTGCGCTTCTTCCTCATCTCGCGCAAGGCCGACACGGAGTTCGTGTTCGACGTCGACGTCGCCCTCGCGACCAACGACGAGAACCCCGTGTACTACGTCCAGTACGCCCACGCGCGCATCTGCTCGGCCCTCGCGAACTGGGGCGGCGACGTCGCCCAGCTGGCGAACGTCGACCTGTCGCCGCTGACCAACTCGCACGAATCCGGTCTGCTGGCGAAGCTGTCGACGTACCCGGAGATGCTGCAGCGCGCGCTCGTCGAGCTGGGCCCGCACCAGGTCGCGTTCTACCTGCGCGAACTGGCCGGCGAACTGCACAGCTACTACTTCGCGCACAAATGGCTGCTCGACGACGACGAGCCGACCAAGCTCGCGCGCCTCGCGCTGGCGGCCGCCATCCGCCAGGTGCTGCGCAACGGCCTGGCCCTGATCGGCGTCTCGGCGCCGGAGAAGATGTAAGCGTTCCAACGACAACCCCTTGTACTACATGATCGCCGTTTCCCGTCACCATAAGCTTCGTTCCTTCTCGCGCCAGCGGGGCAGTACGCTCACTGGCCTCATCATCGGCCTGATCGTCGGCCTGGGTATCGCGGTCGCGGTGGCGCTGACGATCACCAAGGGCGCCTCGCCGTTCACCGACAAGACGGTCAAGGCCGGTCGCCCGGCCGATCCGGCGCCGGGCCAGGCCCAGGATCCGAACAAGCCGATGTACCCCAACCGCGACGCCGCGCGCGAAGCGAACAAGGAGATCGCGGAAAAGGCGGCCGCGCGCACCAATGGCGCCGGCACCGACGTTCCCGCCGCCGCCAAGCCCGCCGATGCCGATCCGCTGGGCCAGGCGATCGCCGCGATGAAGGACACGGCGCCGGCCAAGGCCGAACCGAAGCCGGAGACGCGCGTCGCGTCCGCGGCGCCCGCACCGGCACCCGCACCGGCGGCGCCGGCCGCGGCAAGCGCCGCCGGCGACTACATTTATTACCTGCAGGCCGGCGCGTTCCGCGACCTGTCCGATGCCGAAGCCACGCGCGCCAAGCTCGCGCTGCTCGGCTTCGAGGCGGCGATCAGCGACCGCACGAGCGACAGCGGCGTGCTGCACCGCGTGCGCCTCGGTCCGTACAACCAGGTCGAAGCCATGAACAAGGCGCGCGCGAAACTGCTCGACAGCGGCGTCGACGTCGCCATCGTACGCAACCAACGTTAAGGAATCCGCATGCGCCTGCCGCGCCGCCTGTTCTGCACCGCCCTCCTCGGCCTCGCGGCCGGCTTCAACGCCGCGTCGGCGCTGGCGGCCGATCCGCAAGCGGGCGCGCAATACGTCGTCCTGCCCGTGCCGCAGCCGACCGACACCGGCAAAAAAGTCGAAGTCATCGAATTCTTCGCCTATTACTGCCCGCACTGCTACGCCTTCGAACCGGCGCTTGAGGCCTGGGTCAAGAAGCAAGGCGACAACATCGTGTTCAAGCGCGTGCACGTCCCGCGCGACGCCAGCGTGCTGCCGCAGCAGCGCCTGTTCTACACGCTGGACGCGATGGGCCTGTTGAGCCAGTACCACCAGAAGGTGTTCGACGCGATGCACCAGCAGCACCTGCGCCTGTCCAGCGACGAGCAGGTGTTCGACTGGGTGGCGCAAAACGGCATCGACCGCGCGAAATTCATCGACACCTACCGCTCGTTCGGCATCCAGGCGAAGCTGCGCAGAGCAAGCGCGATGATGGAGGCGTACGGCGTGGACCGCTGGCCGCTCGTCGTGATCGACGGCCGCTTCATCACGTCGCCGTCGCACGCGGGCGCGGGCGCGCCCGAGGGCACGACCGAAGCCCAGCAACAGCAGACGGCCTTGCAGGCGATGGACTTCCTCGTCACGAAAGCGAAAGCGGACAAGCGATGACCGCGGCGCAGGGCCGTCGGCTGCGCGTGTTCGTCACCGGCGCATCCAGCGGCATCGGCGCCTCCCTGGCTCGGGAATACGCCGCGCGCGGCGCCGTCCTCGGCCTGCTCGGCCGCCGCGCGGACGCCTTGCACTCGCTGGCCGCCTCCCTGCCGGCCTCCAGCGACCACCACATCTACGCCGTCGACGTGACGGACCACGCCGCGCTGGCCGCGGCCGCGGCCGACTTCATCGCGCGCGAAGGCGGCGCCGACATCGTCATCGCCAGCGCCGGCGTCTCGGCCGGCACGCTGACGGAACGGCCGGGCGACCTGTCCCGGTTCGCCGAGATCCTCGCCGTCAACGTCACGGCCCTCGTGGCCACCTTCGCACCGTTTATCGAAACGATGAAGCACGGCACCGGCCCGCGCCGCCTGGTCGCGATCGGCAGCGTCGCCGGCATCCGCGGCATGAAGGGCGCCGGCGCCTATTGCGCGTCGAAGTCGGCCGTGCACACCTATGCGGAATCGCTCCGCCTCGAATTGCAACCCCACGGTATCCGGGTCGTGACCATCGCGCCCGGCTACATCGACACTCCGATGACCCGTCACAACCGCTTTCCCATGCCCTTCCTGATGCCCGCCGACCGCTTCGCGGCGGCCGCCGCGCGCGCCATCGACGCCGGCCGAAGCTACCGCGTGATCCCTTGGCCGATGGGCATCGTCGCCAAGCTCCTGCGCCTGCTGCCCAACGTCCTGTTCGACGCGCTGTTCGTGCACGCGCCGACGAAGGCGGGAAAGGCGGCGCCATGAACGCCGAGCGCATTCTGAGCCTGTCCCGGGCCGGCGTCGCCGTCGAGGTGGTCGCACGGACCGGCTCGACGAACGCCGACCTGCTGGCGCGTGCACCGGGGCTGACGGCGCCGGTGCTGCTGGTCGCGGAACACCAGACGGCCGGGCGCGGACGCGCGGGCCGCAGCTGGCTGTCCGAGCCGGGCAACTCGCTGACGTTCTCGCTGGCCTGGCGCTTCGCCGACGGCCTGCGCGCCCTGGCCGGCCTGCCGCTCGCGATCGGCGTCGCGCTGGCGGAGACGCTCGGCAAGCTCGGCCAGCCCGTGCAACTGAAATGGCCGAACGACGTGCTCAAGGATGGCGACAAGCTGGCCGGCATCCTCGTCGAAACGCAGGTGTTGCCTTCCGGCGCGGCCTGGACCATCGTCGGCATCGGCTTGAACCTCGTGATGCCGGACGCACTCGAAGAAAAGATCGGGCGCAGCGCCGCCGCGATGCCGTGGCTCGCGCGCATGGACCGCGACGAGCTGATGGCCGCGCTGCTCGACGGCCTGGCCGACGCGCTGTCCCTGTTCGAGCAGCAGGGCTTTACCGCGTTCGCGGCGCGCTGGAACATGCTGCACGCCTGGGCCGGCCGGCCCGTCGTCCTGCTCGACCGCGGCGAGATCCGGCACGAGGGCCTGGCCGCCGGCGTGGACGACACGGGCCGCATGCTGCTCGACACGGCGGCCGGCCGCATCACGATCGTCGCCGGCGACGTGTCGCTGCGCACGCGCGATTGACCTGGAGGGAGACACCATGGTGCTACTCGTCGATGCAGGAAACACGAGAATCAAATGGGCGATCGCGGCACCCGACGCGGCACCCGGCGACTGGACCGCGCACGGCGCCGTGCCGCACGCGGAACTGGACCGCCTGCAGGCCGCCTGGGCCGGCCAAGGACTCACGCGCGCGATCGTCTCGAACGTGGCCGGCCACGCGATGCAGGCGGCGCTGACGGCCCTGCTCGCCCCGCTGCTGCCGGCCGCGCCGCACTGGTTCGTGTCGCGCGCCGAATTGGGCGGCCTGCGCAACCGCTACCGCCATCCCGCGCAACTGGGCAGCGACCGCTTCGCCGCCGCGCTCGGCGCACGCTGCCTCGCACCGGGCAAAGCCCTCGTCGTGGCGACATGCGGCACCGCGACGACGGTCGACGCGGTGACGGCCGCCGGCGAATTCCTCGGCGGGATGATCCTGCCGGGCCTGGGCCTGATGCTGGGCGCGCTGGCGCGCGGCACGGCCCAGCTGCCGCAGGTGGCGCCGGGCGAGCGCTACGCCGCGCCGCCCGTGTTCGCCGACCACACGAGCGACGCCATCCTGTCCGGCTGCCTGGCCGCGCAGGCGGGCGCCATCGAACGCGCCTGCGCCGCCCTGCCGGCCGACCTGTGCATCGTCTCCGGCGGCGCGGCGGCCAGCGTGGCGCCGCTGCTGTCCGTTCCGCACTGGATGCTGGATAATATCGTGCTGGTGGGCCTGCATGCGGCCGCACCGCTGCTCGCTTCCGATCCCGACTCCGCATCCGCTTGAGGACATGCTCGTGCTACGACTCGCCTTCTGGTCCCTGCTGTTCCTGAACGCCGCCCTGTTCGCCTATGCCCAGGGCCTGTTGGGCACGGGCAAGAGCAATGAACACGAACCGGCGCGTCTCAAGCGCCAGTTCAATACGGCCAAGATGACGCTGCTGACGCGCGACCAGGCCGAGGCCGCCGCGAAGGCGGCTACGCCCCCGGCCGGTGGCGATGAGGCGGCCGTTCCGGCGGCCGGCGCTGCGGCGGCCGGCGCTCCAGCGGCCAGCGTTCCGGCGGCCGGCGCTCCGGCTGGCGGCGCAGCATCGCCAAGTGCTGCGGCAAGCGCGCCCGCATCCGTTGCCGCACCGGCCCCTGCGCCGGCGAACAATACCGGCGCGGCAGCGGCAGCGCCGGCGCCCGCGCCCGCCTTCGCGTGCACGGAGATCGGCCCATTCGATGCAGGCGACGCCCGCCGCTTCGAGGCGCGGCTGGCCACGCTCGACCTCGGCGACCGCCAGTCGCGCCAGAGCGTCCAGGCCCAGGACGTGACCAGCTGGCTCGTGCACATCCCGCCGCAAGGCAGCAAGGAAGCCGCCGACAAGAAGGCCGCGGAACTGCGCAACCTGGGCTTGACGAATTTCTACATCATGCAGGGCGATTCCCCGCTCAAGTACGGGATCTCGCTGGGCGTGTTCAAGACCGAGAGCGGCGCCCAGGCCATGCTCGCCCAACTGGTCAAGCAAGGCGTGCACACGGCGCGCATCGCGCCGCGTGGACCGCAGACGACGCACTACGTCTACCGCGTGCGCAACCTCGACGCCGCGACGCGCAAGCGCATTGCAGGGTTTGCCGAGCGCTACGATGGGGCCGAGGTCAAGGCTTGCGGCTGAGCGCGAGCGAACGCAAAAACTGACCGCAAAACTACTTCACCGACTGCGCCCCCGCCCGTGCCGCCTGCTCGCCACCCAGCACTCTGACCGCCCGCTCGAGCGCCTTGATCTTTTCCCGCATCCCCGACAGGTTACGCAGCAGCGCCGCGTTGCGCTCCCATTCCGCGTTCGGCGCGATCGGATAAAAGCCCGTGTAGCGGCCCGGTTCCGTGATCGAATTCGGCACCAGCGTGCCGGCCGTGACGTGGACGTTGTCGGCGATGTCGATGTGGCCGTTGATCATCGCGGCGCCGCCGAACGTGCAGTGTCGGCCGATGTTGGCGCTGCCCGCCACGCCCACGCAGCCGGCCATCGCCGTGTGTGCGCCGATACGGCAGTTGTGGCCGATCTGGATCAGGTTGTCGAGTTTCACGCCGTCCTCGATGACGGTGTCGTCCAGCGCGCCGCGGTCGATCGCCGTGTTCGTGCCGATGTCGACGTCGTCCCCGATCACCACGCGTCCCGTCTGCGGGATCTTGATGTAGACGCCGCCATCCACCGCGAAGCCGAAGCCGTCGCCGCCGATCACGGCGCCGGAGTGGACGATGCCGCGCGCGCCGATGACGCAGCGGGCGTGGAAGGTCACGTTGGGCAAGAAGTGCGTGCCCTCCCCCACCGAGGCTTCCGGACCGATGTAGCAGCCGGCATCGATCACGGCACCGGGCCCGATGATCGCGCCCGCCCCCACCGTGACATGCGGGCCGATGCTGGCGGTCGGGTCCACGCGCGCGCGCGCGTGCACGACGGCCGATGGATGGATGCCTGGCGCCGGCGCGTCGGCGGGCGCACACAGGTATTGCGCGGTGCGCGCGTAATAGGCGTACGGATTGTCCGTGACGATGCGCGCGCCGTCGTATGCGGCGGCGACGTGCGGTTCGTCGAGCGGCGACAGGATCAGCGCTGCCGCCCGGCTGTGCGAGGCCGCGGCCCGCAACCGGCTGCTGCTGAGGAAGCTGATGTCCGTGGCGCCCGCGCGGTCGAGCGGGGCGACGCGCGTGACTTCGATGTCCGGATCGCCTTGCAGCCTGCCGCCGAAGCGTTCGACCAGCTCCGCGAGTCGTATGCCCATGCCTCGCCTCCTGTCCCGTCGTTACGTTGGTATGCGGTTCGACAGGGCGCCAGGTCGGCAGTTCCGGATCTCGAAGGGGAAATGGAAGCGGTGTGAGCTACCGCAAAAGAAAAAGCCCCGCTCGCAACCGGCGCGACGCATGCCGGTCGAAAGCGGGGACAGGGGACGTAAAGGGAGGACGATGCGATCAGAACTTGCCGCGGACGCCCAGCTGGAAGGTGCGGCCCGGATCGTACGACGTGAACTGCGCGTTCGGGAACTGGAAGTAGCCTTCGCGGCGGGCCTTGTTCAGGTTGACGATGTCGAACGTGAGCGTCGGCCATTTGTCGCGGCCCAGCACTTCTTCCAGGTCCACGCTGGACGAGAAGTCGGCCTGCTTGTACGAGCGGCCGTACAGCGCCGCCAGCGTCACGCCGCTCTGGTTCGCGTTGGCGCTCTGGCTGCCCTGCTGGTACTGGTGCGAGATGCGCGCCATGTAGCCGTGGTTCTCGTAGTAGAAGCC
Organism: Massilia putida; assembly: GCF_001941825.1. Classification (NCBI taxonomy): domain Bacteria; kingdom Pseudomonadati; phylum Pseudomonadota; class Betaproteobacteria; order Burkholderiales; family Oxalobacteraceae; genus Massilia; species Massilia putida. The sequence goes on along the minus strand of NZ_CP019038.1, from coordinate 4,865,128 downwards.
GAAGTTGTTGCTCTTCTTCGGCACGTTCAGGGCGACGAAGCCGTTGGTGCCCTCGCCGCTGGCGCTCTGGTTGATCAGCGTGGCCGTCTCGCTGAAGCCGAAGCCCTTGACCGGCAGCAGCTTGTCGAGCGGCTGGACCCAGCCGATCTCCAGGCCGCGCACGGTCAGGATGCCGCCGGCGTTGCGTTCCTGGCTCATCACCACGATGGCCACGTCCGGACCGCCGCGCGAGTTGATCGCCACCTGCTGGGTCGGGATCAGGTTGTTGTAGGTGATGCCGTAGGCGGCCAGGGCGCTGAACGGCATCGTCAGGTTGTCGATGACGGTGAAGCCCTTCACCTTCTTCTGGAACACGGTCAGGCTCACGTAGCCCTCACGCCCGGTGTACCAGTCGATACCCAGGTCGATGTTGTTCGACAGGTAGGGCTTGAGTTCCGGGCTGCCGATGGTGCCTACGTCCGCCGACGTGCCGCTGAAGTTGATGCCCGGACGCAGCGAGTTCGGATTCGCACGGGTCATCGTCTTCGACGCCGCGATGCGGGCCACGATGTCCTGGCGCAGCGTGATGGCCGCGGTGGCCGACGGCAGCGTGTTGTTGTAGGTGGTGTCCTGGTAGACCCACTCGGTCCGGTTCGGATACTTCGAGCCGTTCAACGTCAGGCTGGCGTTGCGCGGATCGCTGAACGAGTTCAGGGAACCGACTTCCTGCTTGGTGCGGACATAGCGCACGCCGGCGTTGTAGCGGACCGGGAAGCCGGCCAGCGCCGTCTCGCCGTTGATCTCGGTATAGAAGCCGGTGGCCTTTTCACGCACATAGCCCGAGCTGGCGCCCGTCGACGAGCTCGTGGAATCCGGCGCGCTCGAATTGTAGGCGTCGTAGTTCGAATCCTTGCGGAAGCGGTCCCAGTCGACGACCAGGCGGCCGTACGGGCCCTGCACCAGGTAGCTGGACAGCTTGTTCAGCGGGATCAGCGACCCCTGGTACGTGAGCGGCGTCGTCTGGCCGGCCGTGTAGCCGGTACCGTAGCCCGGGTACAGGGCGGCCGCGCTGGCGCCCGGCGTGCTGGCGCCGTCGCACGGCGGGGCGCCGTTCGGGCCCTGCAGGAAGACGCTCGGATTGTTGCCGCACACGGCGGCCTGCCATGCGGCCGAGTTGTCCTGGCCGCGGATGCGGCGGTCGATGTCGTCGTAGGCGAGACCGGCTTTCAGGCTCAGCTTGGAATCGCCCCAGGTCAGGTCGGTGTGGAAGCCCTTCGTGCTCGTCTCGCGCAGCTCGTTCTGGATGTTGACGCGGCCGCCGGCCCAGACGAAGTTGGCCGGATCGTTGACGTCCTTGTTGAACGTGATGCTCGGCACGCCGCCGTTGTTCTGGAAGGTGGTGACGAGGCCGCTGCCGGCCGCCGTGATCGGCATGACGGTCGGCGCCTCGTGCGAGAACGTCGACTTGGTGGCGTTGGCCTGGGCCTCCAGTTTCAGGGTCGGGGTGATCTTCCACTCCATGCCCGGATTGATGCCCTTGAGGTCGGTGCGGTCGCGGCGCGGGCCGAATTCGATGAAATACGTCGAATTGGCATACGTGCCCGAGGTGACCGTGCAGCCCTTGCTGCAGTCGCTCTTGTCGACCTGCATGTTCAGCGGAATCGCCGCGTTGTTGCGGACCGCCCAGGTGTAGGCGATGCGCTGCATGTCGTCGTCCTTCTTGCTGTACAGCGTGTCGACGTAGAAGTGTAGGTTCTCCAGCGGACGCCATTCGGCGCTGAGGATGGCCGAACTCTTGTCGCGGGTACCGAAGTAATCCATGAAGCGGCCCAAGCGCGGCACGAGGGCGTTGTCGATCTGGTCGATCGTCAGCCCCGGGTTGTTCGCCAGCAGGAAGGCCTGATTGATCGGCGTGCCCGCCACGAGGCCCGCGCCGGCCCCGGCCGGGACGGTGGCCGGGATCGTCCAGTTGCCGCCACCGGTGCTGTTGCGGGTCGGCGACGAGCTCTGGGCGGCCGTCAGGTTCGGGTTCGTCAGGCCCACGGTCTCATAACCGGTCGTGCGCAGCTTCTGGCGGTTGACGGCGATGCCGGCCAGGATGCCGAACGTGTCGCCCCAGGTCTTGCTGGCGACGAGGGAACCGCGGCCGCCGACGCCGTCGGCGATCTGCTGCTTCTGCGCGGTGCCGCTGTACGAGACGTGCGTGCCCGGATTGTCGAACGGGCGCGCGCTGCGCATATTGACGACGCCGGCGGCGCCCCCTTCGATGAGGTCGGCCGTCGGGCTCTTGCTGACCGTCAGTTTGGTGAACAGGTCGGTCGGCAGCAGGTCGAGGTCGACTTCGCGGTTGGTGCTCGCGCCGTCGATCGGCCCGGACGACGCCACGGCGATTTGCGCATTGTTCAGCAGGATCTTGGTGAAGCTCGAACCGAGGCCGCGGATCTGGATGTTCATGCCCTCGCCCGTCACGTCGCGGGCGATCTGCACGCCCGGCACGCGGCTCAGCGATTCGGCGATGTTCTTGTCGGGGAATTTACCGATGTCTTCGGCGCTGATGGTGTCCTGGAAGCCGACGGCTTCCTTCTTGTCCTTGGCCGACGACAGCAGACTGGCGCGGTAGCCGGTCACTTTGACGACGGCGGTATCGGCCTGCACGGCCGGCGCGACCTGGGCTGGTGCGTCCTGGGCCGGGGCCGCGGTTTCCTGCGCATAGGCTTGCTGGATGAGGCCGGCGAGTACGCTCAGGCCAAGCACGACTTGCCGGCGCTGGCGGCGCCGCTGTACGGACTTCTCGATCATTGCTGTCTCCTGTGTTTTTCTGTGCCAAGGATGTGACGATGGGCCGTCTTTATCGTTGGCAAAACCAGTTTAGGAGCACAATGTTAATGGTGTCAAACGCGCAAACAAGAATGTTATGCGCAAACATCGATTCAGCCTATGTGTTTATTCTGGTTTTTAACGCAGTGACCCTTTTAATATTCGGAATACTGGCCATTTTCCTGGCAAAAAAATGGTAGCGTGTAGCAAAGAAAAAATCGTTGCAGATGTCTGACATCCGATGATGAACCCTAAGGAAACCTACTTTTAGGACACGCGGCCGGTCAAAATCGGCATCCATTGTGGGAAATCGGCAACTATCGGGCGCAATTCGGCGGAATATTGATCAGACATCAGATGTCTATGCGAGCTGAAGCGCAGCAAACGGCTCAGCGCCGTACGACGATGGGTTTCAGGCCAAGCCCTGCCGGCAGCGTGCGCGCCGCTTCCTGCGCCAGCGCACGGGTTTCGAACGGGCCGCCGTACAGGCGGTTGACGCTGCCGGAGCGCACGACCGCGACATCCAGGTCGATGCCGGCCTGCCTGAGCTTTTCGCCCATTTCCTCGGCCTTGCCTGCGCGCCCGTAGGCACCCAGCTGCAGATAGAAGCCCGGCGTCAACGCGGCGGCGGGGGCGGTCTGTGCGCGCGCGACGGCGGCGCTGTCCATGTCGACGCGGTCTTCCAGCATCAGCGCGGCGATGGCGGGCGGCGCCGACATCGCCTGTGCCTCGGATGCGGCGGCGCGGCGCGCGGACGCGAGCTGCACCACGTCGCCCGGGAACAGGCGCTCGATCTGCACTTCGTGGCTGCCCTTCCCCAGCAGGCCGAGCTTGAGGGCCGCCGTGTACGAGACGTCGACGATGCGGTCGGAGTGGAACGGGCCGCGGTCGTTGATGCGCACGACGACCGACTTGCCGCTTTCCAGGCTCGTGATGCGCGCATACGAGGGAATGGGCAGAGTCGGATGCGCGGCCGTCATCTTGTACATGTCGTAGGCCTCGCCCGACGACGTGCGCTGGCCGTGGAACTTCACGCCATACCAGCTGGCGACGCCGCGCTGGGTGAACGGTTCGTCGTTGATGAGCGGGGTGTACGTCTGGCCGAACACGGCGTACGGCTTGTTGGCGAACTTGGCGTAGGGTTCGTACTTGACGACGGCATCGGGCGTGTCGAGCAGGCCGGGCGGCGGGTTCGCGCCGGGGCCATCGTCCTGGTAGTAGCCGCCGCGGCCGGAGCCGGCCGCCGGGAGGTTGGGAAGCGTCGGGTCCACGCGGGTCACCTTGTGCTTCCAAGGCAGGGGAATCAGGCTTTTGTGTTCGCCGTTCTGGTCCGTGGTACTGCAGCCCGCCATCATTGCCAACAACGCAATGACCGCTGGGAGTAACCTCGGAACGGCCATCGCGTTCTCTTGCATATCAGGTCTGCACCAGTTTGCGGTGTCGTTGAATACTCATCAATATACCACTGCAGAGGCCCAAAGTAATCAACGCGGTACCGCCATAGCTCATGAAAGGAAGCGGAACTCCGACCACGGGCAGGATGCCGCTGACCATGCCCATGTTGACGAAAGCATACGTAAAAAACATCATCGCGACCGCGCCCGCCAGCAGGCGCGTGAACAGGTTCGGCGCATTGGCCGCGATCATCATCGCGCGTCCGATCAGCAGCAGGTACAGGAACAGCAGCACCAGGTTACCGATCAGACCGAATTCCTCGGAATATACCGAAAAGATGAAGTCGGTGGTGCGCTCGGGAATGAACTCGAGATACGCCTGTGTGCCCTTCATATACCCCTTGCCGGACACGCCGCCCGAGCCGATCGCGATGGTCGACTGGATGATGTGAAAACCCTTGCCGAGCGGGTCGGACGTCGGATCGATGAGGGTCATCACCCGCTCGCGCTGGTAGTCGTGCATCATCGACCAGGCCACGGGCAATGCGCCGCAGCCGGCCACGAACAACGCGGCCAGCGCCTTCCACGACAAGCCGGCCAGGAAGATCACGTAGAAGCCCGATCCGCCCACCAGCAGCGCCGTGCCCAGGTCGGGCTGCTTGGCGATGAGGCCGAACGGCACCCCGAGCAACAGTGCCGCCACCACGAACGACTTCCACTTGAGGGCGCCGGCACGCGTCTGGAAATACCAGGCCAGCATCAGCGGCGTGGCGATCTTCATGATCTCGGACGGCTGGATGTCGACGCCCACGTGCAGCCAGCGCCGCGCGCCCTTCTTGATGGTGCCGGCGACCGCCACGGCCAGCAGCAGCGCGACGCCGAACGTGTACACGGGCACCGCCAGCCGCAGCAGCGTCTGCGGCGGCACGATGGCAGCAAGCCACATGAACACGAAGGCCGCGAGGATGTTGCGCATCTGGCCTTCCAGGCGGCCCGGGAAGTCGTGGCCGGCCGAGGACAGCGTGACCAGTCCCACGCACAGCAGCAGGAACAGGATCAGCGACAGCGCCGGGTCGAAGACGGTGAAATACGGTTTGAGGCGCCGGCTGAGCGAGCGGCGTTCGGGAAAATGCGCCATGGTTCAGTCCTTGTTGCCGGGGGTCTCGCCGCCCGGCCTGAAGTCGGCGCCGGCCGTGGGCGCCACCTGGTCTTCGTCCGCCGGCACCGGATCGACGGCCTTCGGCGCCGGCTTGTCGGCGTCGCCCGGGCGCTTGCCGAGCAGGTAGTAATCGAGCGCCTTGCGCGCGATCGGCGCCGCCACGGCCGCGCCGAAGCCGGCGTTTTCCACGACGAGCGCGAGCGCGATGCGCGGATGGTCGGCCGGTGCGAACGCGATGAACAACGCGTTGTCGCGCAGGCGTTCCGGCGTCGCGGCGGCATTGTATTTCTGGCCCTTGAGGCCCACGACCTGCGCCGTACCCGTCTTGCCGGCCACCGTGTATTGTACGCCGCGGAACGGGATGAATGCCGTGCCGCTCTGGTCCGACGTCACGCCGGCCATCGCGCGCTTGATGACGTCGATGTTCTGCTGCTTGATCGGGATGCGGCCGGATTCCTTCGGCACCGTCGGCGTGCGCGCGTGATTGCCGCCGTCCTCGAGCAGCTTGACGAGGTGCGGCTTCATGATGACGCCGTCGTTGGCCAGCGTGGCCACCGCGTGCGCCATCTGCAGCGGCGTGTAGCTGTTGAAGCCGTTGCCGATGGAGATCGAGATCGTGTCGCCGCCCACCCACTTCTGCGCCGCGCGGCTGCGCTTGAAGCGCTCGCGTTTCCACGCCTGCGACGGCAGCACGCCGGTCTTCTCATGTTCGAGGTCGATGCCGGTCTTTTCGCCGAAGCCGAACGGCTGCATGAAATCGTGGATGCGGTCGATGCCCATCTCGTTGCCGAGCTGGTAGTAATACGTGTCGCACGACATCACGATCGAGCGGTACATGTCCATGTAGCCGTGGCCGCCCTTCTTGTCGTCGTTGAAGCGGTGCCCGCCCAGCACGAAGAAGCCCGGGTCGCTGATGCCGTACTCGGGACGGCGCAGGCCGTACTCGAGCGCGGCCAGCGCCATGTAGGGCTTGAACGTCGAGCCGGGCGGATACGTGCCGGACAGCGGACGGTTCATCAGCGGCTTGTCGAGCGACGTGTTCAGCTCCGTCCAGCTCTGCGAGTCGATGCCGTCGACGAACAGGTTCGGGTCGAAGCCGGGACGCGACACGTAGGCGAGCACGTCGCCCGTCGACGGTTCGATGGCGACCAGCGCGCCGCGGTAATCGCCGAACGCCTGCTCGACGACCTTCTGCAGCTCGATGTCGATCGACAGGATCAGGTTGTTGCCCGGCGTCGGCGGCGTGCGCGACAAGGTCCGGATCGCGCGGCCGCCGGCCGAGCGCTCCACTTCCTCGTAGCCTGTCTGGCCGTGCAGCTGCCGTTCATAGCTCTTTTCCAGGCCTTCCTTGCCGATGTGGTCCGTGCCCGTGTAGTTGGCGGCATCGTCGCCGGCCTCGATGACCTTGGCCTCGGCCTGGTTGATGCGGCCGATATAGCCCAGCACGTGCGACGCCACCTCGCCCAGCGGATACTGGCGGAACAGGCGCGCCTGCACTTCCACGCCGGGGAAGCGGAAACGCTGCGCGGTGAAGCGCGCGACCTCGTCGTCCGTCAGGCGGGTGCGGATCGGGACGCTGGAAAAATTCTTCGACTCTTCCATCAGGCGCTTGAAGCGCTTCCTGTCTTTCGGTTCGATCGTGACGAGCTTCGCCAGCTCGTCGATGACGGAATCCAGGTTCGCTTCCAGCTTCGACGGCGTGATCTCGAGCGTGTAGGCCGAGTAGTTACTGGCCAGGACGACGCCGTTGCGGTCCACGATCAGGCCGCGGTTCGGGACGATGGGGACGAGCGCGATGCGGTTGTCCTCGGCCTGCGCCATGTACTGGCTGTGCTTGACGACCTGCAGCCAGACGAAGCGCGCGACGAGCAGGCCGAAGCAGATGAACACGAACAGCGCGATCGCCGTCAGGCGCATGCGGAACAGGTGGATCTCGCGATCGCTGTCTTTAATCTCGGTCATTCGGCTTATGTTACGGGAGTATTCTTCGGATCAGATCGGACGCGTGTGGTCCTTGTCGACCGCGCGGCGCTGCGGCGCCAGCAGCAGCCACGTGATCACGGGCCACAGCGCGACGGCGATGACGCTTTCGATGAACACGAGCGCGCCGGGAAAGCGGCCCGTGACGAAGAAGCGCACCATCACCTGGATGGCCTGCGTCAGCAGCAGCAGGGGAAACACGTGCATCGCCTGCGTGACAAGCGGGAACCATAGCACGCGGCGGTGGATCATGATCGCCAGGTACGACAGCAGCGTGTATGCGAGGGCGTTCTCGCCCAGCAGCGTCGCGTCGTGCACGTCCATCAGCAGGCCCATGCAGAATGCGATGCCGATGCCGACCTTGCGCGGCTGGTGGATCCCCCAGAACACGAGGACCAGTGCGACGAAGTCCGGCGCGCCCACCCAGCGGCCCCAGGGCAGCAGGTTGAGCATGAAGGCGCAGACCAGGCTGAAGGCGATGAACAGCGGGCTGACCGGCAGCAGGATGTAGTGCGGACGGTTCGTCGCCGGCATCAGTTACCCTCCTTCGGCCGGGGCGCGCCGTTGGCAGCCGCGGGCGCCGGCGCGACGGCGGCCGGCTGGCGCGCGGCGGTGCCGGTGGTTGCGACCGGCGCTCCGGCCGCCGGGGCGTGGACGGCAGCGGCGGCGGGCACCTGCGCCGCCGCCACGCCCGCGGTCGCGCGCGCGGGCACGCGGGCCCCGTTCGCGGCACCCGCGGCACCCGCGGCCGGCGCGACGGCGGGCGCCAGCGGCTGCGGCGGCAGCGGCGGTGGCGGCACCGGCTCCATGCGCGGCAGATTCTTCTTCGACGCCATGGTCGCGGCGGCCTTGGCCGGCTCCGCGGGCGGGCGTGGCGGCAGCGGCTGGTCGGACATCACGATCAACAGCTGGCGGTGGCGGTCGATGCCGGCCAGCGGCTGGCACACGACGCGGCCGAAGGCGCCCTGCGCCACGTTCTCGACCTGGATCACCTTCGCGACCGCGAGCCCGGCCGGATAGATGCCGTCCAGGCCCGACGTCACGAGCACGTCGCCGACCTGGATGTCCGCGTTCGGCGCGACGAAGCGCAGGTCCAGCAAGCCGGACTGGCCGCGGCCGTACGCCACGCTGCGTAAACCGTTGCGCAGCACCTGCACGGGAATCGCCTGCTCCTTGTCGGTCAGCAGCGTGACTTCGGACGTGAACGGGAACACGCGCGTGACCTGGCCGACGACGCCGGCGTTGTCGATCACGGGCAGGCCGAGCTTGACGCCGTTGCGGGTGCCGCGGTCGAGCACGACGCGCCGCGTGGACGGGTCGCGCGCGTCATACAAGATCTCGCTCATCTGCGAACGCACGGGCAGGTGCTCGCGCGCGTCCATCAGGCGGCGCAGCTGGGCGTTCTCGGCCATCTGGAGCTGGGCCTGCTGCATGGCCTGGGCCATGGCGACCTGCTGGCTCTTGAGGTCGCGCACTTCCTTCTGCAGCGCGGAGATCGAGGAAAAATACGTGCCCATATTGGCCAGCGCGTCGCGCGGCATTAGGGCCGCCATCTGGAACGGGTACAGGACCGTTGCCGCCACCTGGCGCACGGCGGTGAGCGCATGCAGGCGGGCGTCGACCACGAGCAGCGCGATCGAGAGCAGGGCGAACACGGTCACCTTGACCCTTGCGGGGGCGCCCTGCTTGAAAAGCGGCGGAGGACTGTATTGCATGACTTCCAATAATGCGGGCGCAGTGGGCCCGCGTCAATGTGGACGCTTGGTGCCGGGATGCGGTCGCCGAGCGTCGCCAGCGCTGAATGCAAAAAACGCAAACGGCGCGTGGGGCCACGGGATCGCCGGGACCATCACACGCCATGTCCGCGTTGCCACTGCCGGGTTACTCGTACGAGAAGATCGAGCCCAGCTTGTCCATGCGCTCGAGCGCCATGCCGGAGCCGCGCACCACGCAGGTCAGCGGATCTTCGGCCACCAGCACCGGCAGGCCGGTTTCTTCCATCAGCAGGCGATCGAGGTCGCGCAGCAGCGCGCCGCCGCCGGTCAGCATCATGCCCTTCTCGGCGATGTCCGCGCCCAGTTCCGGCGGGGTCTGCTCGAGGGCGTTCTTGACGGCCGAGACGATGTTGTTGAGCGGGTCGGTCAGCGCTTCCAGGATCTCGTTGGACGAGATGGTGAAGGAACGCGGGATGCCTTCCGACAGGTTGCGGCCCTTGACTTCCATCTCCTTGACTTCGGAGCCCGGGAACGCGGAACCGATGGCCTTCTTGATCGACTCGGCGGTCTGCTCGCCGATCAGCATGCCGTAGTTGCGGCGGATGTAGTTGACGATGGCTTCGTCGAACTTGTCGCCGCCCACGCGCACGGAACCCTTGTAGACCATGCCGCCCAGCGAGATGATGCCGACCTCGGTGGTGCCGCCGCCGATGTCGACGACCATCGAACCGGTTGCCTCCGACACCGGCAGGCCGGCGCCGATCGCGGCCGCCATCGGCTCTTCGATCAGGTAGACCTGCGACGCGCCGGCGCCCAGCGCCGATTCACGGATCGCGCGGCGCTCGACCTGGGTCGAGCCGCACGGCACGCAGATGATGATGCGCGGCGAGGGACGGAAGAACTTCGAGTCGTGCACCATGCGGATGAACTGCTTGAGCATCTGCTCGGTGACGGTGAAGTCGGCGATCACGCCATCCTTCATCGGGCGGATCGCCTCGATGTTGCCGGGAACCTTGCCGAGCATCTGCTTGGCTTCCTTGCCGACCGCCTGGATCGTCTTCTTGCCGTTCGGGCCGCCTTCCTGGCGGATCGCGACAACCGAAGGCTCGTCCAGCACGATGCCCAGGCCACGCACGTAGATCAGCGTGTTGGCGGTACCCAGGTCGATGGCCAGGTCGTTCGAGAAATAGCTACGTAAAAAACCAAACATGTGTGTCCTGATGCGCGCAGCCCAGTGCGCCTTAACATTAATCGGGGAATCCTTGCCGCGACTGCCGAATCCGCATCGCGGGCTTTTCATGCGTAGGTGAAGGGGCGGTTTCGCCCGGAGAACGCATTAGCCCGCCATTCTACCTTATAATTTGCCGATTAAACGCTGAAAAACGGGTGGTTTCATGCCCATATCAGCCTGCGAGATCGACGGTATTAGAAAGCTTTTATCCGCTTTAACGCGCCGTTGTCCAAATTTCATTGTCTACACACTCATCTTTTGAACGCGGTGCCGAACCGCGCCTTTTGCCATGTCCCTGACACTTTCAGACGTAAAACGGATCGCCAACCTGGCCCAGCTCGATATGGATGAAGCCCACGCCGAGATCGCCTTGAACGAGCTGAACGGGATCTTCGCCCTGGCCGAGCAGATGCAAGCCGTCGACACCACGGGTGTTGCGCCGTTGTCGCAACCCCTGGCAGCCGTGCTCGCCCTCCCCCTGCGCCTGCGCGAGGACGTGGTCACGGAAGAAAACCACCGCGACGACTACCAGGCCCCCGCCCCGATCACCCAGGACGGCCTGTACCTCGTGCCGAAAGTCATCGAATAACCCGCAGCGAACGTCGACCATCATGATGCATCAAAAAACCATCAAGGAGCTGTCCGCGCTCCTGCACTCGAAACAAGTCTCGGCGACGGAGCTGACGCAGCACTACCTCGACCGCATCGCCGCGAGCCGGCACAACGCGTTCCTGGACGTGAATCCGGACCTGTCGCTGGCGCAAGCCAAGGCCGCCGACGCGCGCATCGCGGAAGGCAACGCCGGCCCGCTGACGGGCATCCCCATCGCCCACAAGGACATTTTCGTCACGCAAGGCTGGCGCTCGACCGCGGCCTCGAAGATGCTCGGCAATTACGTGAGCCCGTTCGACGCGACCGTCGTGACGAAGTTCGCGGACGCCGGCATGGTCACGCTGGGCAAGCTCAACTGCGACGAATTCGCGATGGGCTCGTCGAACGAGAACTCGGCGTTCGGCGCCGTCAAGAATCCGTGGGATGCGCTGGCCGTGCCGGGCGGCTCGTCGGGCGGCTCGGCCGCAGCGGTCGCCGCACGCCTGGCGCCGGCCGCGACCGGCACCGACACGGGCGGCTCGATCCGCCAGCCGGCCGCGTTCTGCGGCATCACCGGCATCAAGCCGACGTACGGCCGCGTGTCGCGCTTCGGCATGATCGCGTTCGCGTCGTCGCTCGACCAGGGCGGCCCGATGGCCCGCACGGCCGAGGACTGCGCCTTGCTGCTGAACGAGATGGTCGGCTTCGACGAGCGCGACTCGACGAGCCTCACGCCGGAGCAGGGCAATGCCCGCGAGGACTTCACGCGCGACCTGAACGCGCCCTTGACCGGCCTGCGCATCGGCGTGCCGAAGGAATACTTCGGCGAAGGCCTGGCAAGCGACGTCGAGCAGGCCGTGCGCGCCGCGCTGGACGAATTCGTGAAGCTGGGCGCGACCCTGGTCGAGATCTCGCTGCCGAAGACGTCGCTGTCGATTCCCGTGTACTACATCATCGCGCCGGCGGAAGCCTCGTCGAACCTGTCGCGCTTCGACGGCGTGCGCTACGGCTACCGCGCCCCCGAGTACACCGACTTGCAGGACATGTACAAGAAAACGCGGGCGCAAGGCTTCGGCAAGGAAGTCCAGCGCCGCATCATGGTCGGCACCTACGTGCTGTGCCACGGCTACTACGATGCCTATTACGTGCAGGCGCAGAAGATCCGCCGCCTGATCGCCGACGACTTCCAGGCCGCGTTCCGCGACCAGTGCGACGTGATCATGGGGCCGGTGGCCCCGAGCGTCGCATGGGACCTGGGCTCGAAGGCGAACGACCCGGTGGCGAACTACCTGGCCGACATCTTCACGCTGTCGACCAGCCTGGCGGGCCTGCCCGGCATGTCGATCCCGGTCGGCTTCGGCCAGGGCGAGAAAAATGCGAACCGTCCGGTGGGCCTGCAAATCATCGGCAATTACTTTGCCGAGGCGAAGCTGCTGAACATCGCGCACCAGTACCAGCAAGCCACCGATTGGCATACGCGCGCGCCCGAAGGCGTTTGATAAGAGAGAACACTATGCAATGGGAAGTCGTCATCGGTCTTGAGAACCACGTCCAGCTCACGACCAACTCCAAAATCTTCAGCGGCAGCTCGATCAAGTTCGGCGCCGAGCCGAACACGCAGGCCAGCCCCGTCGACCTGGCGCTGCCGGGCGTGCTGCCCGTGATGAACAAGGGCGCCGTCGAACGCGCCATCCGCTTCGGCCTCGCGGTCGGCGCCAAGATCGCGCCGCAGTCCGTCTTCGCGCGCAAGAACTACTTTTATCCCGACCTGCCGAAGGGCTACCAGATCAGCCAGTTCGAAGACCCGGTCGTGCAAGGCGGCAGCCTCACGTTCGCGTTCGAGAAGGACGGCAAGCTGGAAACGAAGACCGTCAACCTGACCCGCGCCCACCTCGAGGAAGACGCCGGCAAGTCGCTGCACGAGGACTACCACGGCATGAGCGGCATCGACCTGAACCGCGCCGGCACGCCGCTGCTGGAGATCGTCTCCGAACCGGAAATCCGCAGCGCGGCCGAAGCCGTCGCGTACGCCAAGGCGCTGCACGGCCTCGTGATGTGGCTGGGGGTCTGCGACGGCAATATGCAGGAGGGCTCGTTCCGCTGCGACGTCAACGTGTCCGTGCGCCCCGTCGGCCAGAAGGAATTCGGCACCCGCTGCGAGATCAAGAACCTGAACTCCTTCCGCTTCATCGAAGAAGCGGTCAATTACGAGGTGCGCCGCCAGATCGAGCTGATCGAGGACGGCGGCAAGGTCGTGCAGGCCACGCGCCTGTGGGACCCGGACCGCAAGGAAACGCGCCAGATGCGCAGCAAGGAAGACGCGCAGGACTACCGCTACTTCCCCGACCCCGACCTGCCGCCGCTCATGATCTCGCAGGACTGGATCGACCGCGTGAAGGCCGACATGCCGGAACTGCCGGCCGCGATGCGCGAGCGCTTCATCCGCGACTACGGCCTGCCCGAGTACGACTCCCTGATCCTGACGTCGTCGCAGGCGATGGCCACGTATTACGAAGCCGTCGTCGCCAAGGCCGGCAAGGAGAACGCCAAGGCGGCCGCCAACTGGCTGATGGGCGACGTGTCGTCCGCGCTGAACCGTGCCGACGTCGCCATCGAGGATTCACCGGTCGAAGCGTCGCAACTCGCGCTGCTCTTGAAGCGCATCGCCGACGGGACGATCTCGAACAACGCCGGCAAGAAGGTCTTCAGCCTGATGTGGGAAGCGAAATCGGAAGACGAGCACCTGGCCGACGCCATCATCGAGCGCGAAGGCCTCAAGCAGATCTCGGACACGGGCGCGCTGGAAGCGATCGTCGACGAGGTCCTGGCGGGCAATGCGAAATCGGTCGAGCAGTACCGCGCCGGCAAGGAAGCCGCCATCAATGCGCTGATCGGCCAGTGCATGAAGGCGTCGAAAGGCAAGGCGAATCCGGCGCAGGTCACGGAGCTGCTGAAGAAGAAGCTCGCGGCCTGACCCGGTCACGCCCACGAAAAACCGGAGCGCGCTCCGGTTTTTTTTCGCCCGCCAATTGCCCAAAACCGGGGTCAGAGCCCGGTTTTGAGCTATTACCCCTGAGATCGTGCCAAAAAACGGGCTCTGACCCCGGTGTCATTCATAGCGGAGCGCGTCGATCGGATCGAGCCGCGCCGCCTGGCTGGCCGGCACGACGCCGAACACGACGCCCACCGAGCCCGAAAACAGCACGGACAGCGCGACCGCCCACCACGGCACGACGGCCGGCGGAAAGTCGGGGATCATGGCGGCGATCGCCACGCCCAGCGCGTAGCCGATCGCGAGGCCCAGCAGGCCGCCCAGCAGCGACAGCGTGACGGCTTCGATCAGGAATTGCAGCAGGATGTCGCGGCTGCGCGCGCCAATCGCCTTGCAGATGCCGATCTCGCGGGTACGCTCCTTCACCGACACCAGCATGATGTTCATGATGCCGATCCCGCCCACCAGCAGCGCGATGCCGACCACGCCGCTCATGACGAGCGTGACGGTGCTGCTCAACTTGTCGAACGACTTCGCGATCTGGTCGGCCGATTCGATCTCGAAATCGTCCGAGTCCTCCGCCTTGAGGCGATGGGCCTGGCGCATGACCATGCGAATGTGGCTGCGCGTCGCATCCAGCCGGCCCAGATCGCGCACCGCGACCGTGATCTGCAGCTGCGGTCGCGTGTTGTTGCCGATGATGCTTCTCCCGGTCTTGAACGGGATGATCATGTAGTTATCCTGGGACATGCCGAAGATCTCGCCGCGCTTTTCCATCACGCCGACGATCTTGAACCACTCGTTCGCGTACAGGACGAATTGCCCGACCGGGTTGGGCGGCAGGTGCAGGTCGTCGATCAGCTTCTCGCCGATCACGGCCACGCGGCGCGCGCCGGCGTCGTCGGAATCGCTGAGGAACCGGCCCAGGCGCGCATAGCGTCCGTTCACCTCCTGGTAGCTGGCCGACGTGGCGAATACCTGGGCCGTGGCGGACATGCCCGTGAAGCGCACCTCGGAAAAGCCGGGCGTGAAGACCGGGCTCAGGTTGCGGATGCCGTCCACGCGCAGGTGCAGCTGCGCCACGTCCTCGAAATTCAGGTAGTTCACCTTGCCGCGCATGACGTCCTTGAATTCGTTGTGCGGCCGGATCGTCAGGCCGTTGCCGCCCAGGCCCTCGAACTGGTCGCTGACGCTCTTGGACAGGCCCTGGATCAGCGAGATCACGGTAATCACGGACGCCACGCCGATGACGATGCCCAGCGACGTGAGGAAGCTGCGCAGCCGGTGCGCGCGGATCGACGCCAGCGCCGAGCGCAGGCTTTCGAGGAACAGGTTCATGCCGCGTTCTCCGCATCGTTCCTCGTGTCCGACACGATCCGCCCGTCGCGCAGGCGCACGATGCGGCGGCATTGTTCGGCGATCTCGGGTTCGTGGGTCACCATGACGACCGTCTGCCCGCCGGCGTGCAGTTCGCGGATCAGTTCCAGGATCTCCTGGCTGGTGGCCGAATCGAGGTTCCCCGTCGGCTCGTCGGCCAGCAGGATCGACGGCTTGCCCACGAGCGCGCGGGCGATCGCCACCCGCTGGCGCTGGCCGCCCGACAGCTCGTTCGGCCGGTGGTGCACGCGCCCGCCCAGGCCCACGCGCTGCAAGGCCCGTTCCGCCAGCGCGAGACGCTCGCGCAGCGGTATGCCGCGGTAGATCAGCGGCTGCGCCACGTTGTCGAGCGCGCTCGCGCGCGGCAGCAGGTGAAAGCTCTGGAAGATGAAGCCGATCTCCTGGTTGCGCACGCGCGCCAGTTCGTCGCCGGACATCGTCGCGACCTCGCGTCCGTTGAGCCAGTACGCGCCACTGCTGGGCCGGTCGAGGCACCCGACGATATTCATCATGGTCGACTTGCCCGAACCGGACGCGCCGATGAACGCGACAAATTCATTGGCGCGGATGTGCAGATCGACACCCTGCAGCGCGTGCACGGTCTGGTCGCCCATCTGGTACTGCCGCGTCACGCCTTCGAGCCGGATCACGGGCGCCCTCCGTCAGCGGGCTTGAGGTCGGCGACCTTCACGTCGGCCTTCTTCGCCGTGACGGCATCGCCATCGTGCAGTTCGCGCAGCAGGCGCGCCGGGCCCACGGCGATGGTCTGGCCGACCGTCACGCCCTTCGTCACTTCCTGGTTGGCGTCGTCGGACAGGCCCAGTTCCACGCTGGTCTTCTTGACTTTCCCGTCCTGCACGACGAACACATAGCTGGCGTTTTTCACCTTGTCCTTCGCGCCCGGGATTTCCTCGCTCAGCACGGCCTGGATCGGCACCGCGGCCCGCGCCGCGCCGTTGCCGACGACGATCTCGACGCGGCACGTCATGCCGGAGCGTAGCGCGAGCTTGGCATCCGTGAGGCGCAGCTTGACGACGTAGCTGCGGCCCTGCGCCTGCGCGCCGAGCGTGGTCTTCGGCGCCATCGCCACGCTTTCCACGCGGCCCGTCACCGGCTGGTCGGGGAACGCGGCGGGGAAGACCTTGGCCTGCTGGCCGACGGCCACGCGCGCGATGTCCGCTTCGTCGACGTTCACCTCGGCCATGATGGAACCGACGTCGGCGATCGTCATCAGGGACGATCCCGCGATGCCGGTCGCGCTGGCGACGGCGGTCTCGCCGATCTTGATCGGCACGGCCGTGACGGTGCCGTCGATCGGTGCGCGCACCTCGGTCTTGGCCAGGTGCTCGCGCGACTGCGACAACAGCGCGCTGGCCTGCTCGAGCGACTCGCGGCTGGCGCGCAGTTCGACCTTCGCCAGGTCCACCTGGTGCACGGCATCGTCGTACTTCGAGATGTCGATGTACTTCGCCTTGTACAGCTGGCCCGTGCGGTCCAGGTTGCGCTGCTGGTTAGCGAGATTGATCTGGGCGCGCTCGATGGCGATCGCGGCGTTGCGCCGGCTGGCTTCCTGCTGCGCCACCTCGGCCTGGTACACGGTCGGATCGAGCCGCAGCAGGATCTGGCCGCGCGTCACCTGGTCGCCCTCCTTGACCAGCACGCCGGCCACCTTGCCGATCACCTCCGCCGACAACTGCACCTCCTGGCGGAACACGAGGTTGCCGGTGGCGAGGATGGACGGGTGGATCGCCAGCTTCTGCACGGCCGCCAGCTCGGCTTCGCGGCGCGTCGGCTTGCCCGCGAACTTGATCGCCACCGGGACGAGCAGGAACGCCGCGACGACGGCCGCGCCTATCGCTTTCTTTTTCATGCGCTTACCCGAGGAAGGCGATCTTCGCGGCCCAGATGCCGTAGATGAGCGCATACGGCAGGACGGCGACCGTCACGCAGGCGCCGGTCGAGCGTCCGGTCCAGGCCTTCAGGCCAATCACGGCCAGCGCGATGGCCCACAGCGACGTCAGGTCGAGGTTGGTGGCGAAGCCGAACCAAGGGCTGGACATGGGCAGGTGCAGCAACAGGTAGTTGAGCGACACCATGTTCATGTCTTCCGGCGCCAGGCGGCCGCCCGACGTCACGATCTGCAGCGCCGACAGCGGCAGCGCCAGCAGGCGCGGAATGCTGGTCCAGACGACGAAGCCGAACCACTTGCCGTAGCCGATGCCGGTGCCCATCACCTTCCCCGCCAACAGGTAGTACAGCGCCACCAGCGCGCACACGAGCGGCGTGCCCAGCACGGCGCCCGCACCGGAACTCCACATCATCGTCTTCGGCGTCAGGAAGTGCTCCAGCGCGGCCCGCTCTTCCGGCTTGACGTGCCCTTGCGTGGCCAGCATGTGCTCGCGGAACCAGGCGAAATCGAGCGTCGAGACATACCAGAAGGTGACGCCCAGCGTCAGCAGCACGAGCACCAGCAGCGGCACCCAGGCGCGCGGCTTGTCCTTCAGGCGCGTAAAAGTGGGCGAAGGTTCCAGGATGACGTTACCGATATCGAAAAGTGCCTGCGTGGCCATGTGATTGACTCCCTAGTGTTTGTCGTAGGGCAGCACCTGCTGCACGACAGCCGGTAGTCTAGATGTTTATGCCACGAAAAAACTCACCAATTGTCATGACGCGCCGCCTGGTAAACCGCGTCTTCACTCTGGAACCGCGCTTTCTGTTTACGCCGCCGTTGCAAGCGGCGCCCAACTTTATACACGGCGTTTACATCGTCTCGAGCAACGCCAATGCCTGTTCGCGCGCGGCCGCCCGCAACGATGCGCGCAGCGCCGCATCGTCCGTCGTGCGCGCCAGCACCATGCCGCCCACGCACAGCGCCACGATGGCCTGCGCCCGCTGCTCGCCGTCGGGTTCGTGCGCGAGCGCGCCCGCGTACACGTGCACGAGATTGCGGATCAGCTGCGTGTACGCCTTCTGCGGCGACAGCCCCGCGCGCGCCACGTCGCCCGGCAGCGCGTACAGCGGACAGTGCGCCTCGATATTGTCGAACACCTCGTCGCTCAGGTAGATATCGACCAGCATGCGCGCCAGCTCGCGCGGCGCGGGCGGCGGCGTGTCCTTGAAATCGGGCTTGAACGGATTGCACGTGCTGAAGCTGGCGACGGCCGCCGCGTACAGGTCGTCCTTGCTGTCGAAATGGTGATAAAAGCCGCCACGGGTCAGGCCGGCCTCGGACATCACGCGGTCGATCGACACCTGTTCGAAGCCATGGCGGTTGAACAGCCTGCGCGCCGCATGGACGATGCGTTCGCGGGTCTGGGCCTTGTGTTCGCTACTGTAGGGCATCACGGGTCTCCTTTCGAGAGCGGCATTATGCGCGTATCCACATTATGTTCTTGAACATATTTTGGACCGGCGTAAGCTTCCCGACATTCACCCCAAGGAGACGACCGATGCCTACCCTGACCACCTTCCGTTCCGTTCCTTCGTTTGCCGTCGGCCACGTGCGCGACCTGCGTGTGCGCTGGGCCCTCGAGGAAGCCGGCCAACCGTACGACCTGCGCCTGATCGGCTTCGAGGAGAAAGAGTCGGCCGCCTACCGCCGCGAGCAGCCGTTCAGCCAGGTACCCGTACTGCAGGACGGCGACCTGACGCTGTTCGAAAGCGGCGCGATCCTGCTGCACCTGGGCGAGCGTCATCCCGTCCTGCTGCCGCGTGATCCGGACGGCCGTGCGCACGTCACGATGTGGATGTTCGCCGCGTTGAATTCGGTCGAGCCCTATGTCGGCAACCTCGCCAACCTCGTCGCGTTCTCGATGAACGAACCGTGGGCCGCCGCGCAGCGCCCCGTGCTGGAACAGATCGCGCTCAAGCGCCTGGGCCAGGTGGACGACTGGCTGGAAGGCCGGGAGTACCTGGCCGGCGATTTCAGCGCGGCCGACATCCTCATGACGACCGTCGTGCGCCTGCTCGACGGCATGGGCTATGTCGAGCGCTTCGAGCGCCTGACGGCCTGGCGCGACCGCTGCACGGCGCGCCCCGCCTACCGCAAGGCGCTGGCGGCCCAGGTGGCGCAGTACGCGGCGGAGGTTGCCGCCGCTTGAGTTTTTACGGGGCCGTTGCAACCGGCCCCGATCTTTATACACCGCGTTTACGCGCTTCGCGGCTACGCTGGTCTCGTCATCATCGTCGAAAGGACGCCGTATGTTCGAGATTATCGCCGTCGCGGCCGCAGGCCTGCTTGCCGCCGCCATCCTGGTCTTCGTGCGCAGCTGCGTGGTCTACATCCCCAACGACAAGATCGGGATCGTGGAAAAGAAATGGTCGGGGCGCGGGTCGGTGCACGCCGGCTTCATCGCGCTGCAGGGCGAGGCCGGGTTCCAGCCGGCCGTGCTGCGCGGCGGCTTTCACTTCTTCCCGCCGTTCCAGTACCGCGTGCACCGCGAGAACCTCGTGACCATCCAGCAGGGCACCCTCGCCTACGTGTTCGCGCGCGACGGCCTGCCGATGGCACCGAGCCAGAACCTCGGTTGCAACAAGGTCGCCAACGATTTCACCGACGTCGCCGCGTTCCTCGCGCAAGGCGGCCAGAAAGGCCTGCAGCGCAAGATCCTGCGCGAGGGCACCTACGCCATCAACCTTGCGCAATTCGTCGTGCTGGCCGAAGACCGCGTGTACGCCCTGCCGCTGCCGGGCGACGCCGACGTCGATGCGAAGGGCGGCATCGGCGGCATCCTCGCGGCCGTCCACGACGACCTCGTCGCGCGCGGCGGTTTCCGTCCGCTCGTGATCCGCGACGACAAGCTGGCCGTCGTCACGACGCACGAAGGCCTGTCGCTGCCGGAAGGGACGATCGTCGCGCCCATCGTCGGCGCCGACCCGGCCGACGCGGCGCGCTACCACCACGATTACCAGAATCCGGAAACGTTCATCGACGCCGGCGGCTACAAGGGCCGTCAGCTGCAGGTGCTCGTCGAAGGCACGTACTACCTGAACGCGCGCTTCGCGTCGTGGGAAATCGTGCCGAAGACCGAGGTGCCGGTGGGCTTCGTCGGCGTGGTCGTGTCGTACACGGGCAAGGCCGGCACGGACATCACGGGCGACGCGTACCGCCACGGGGAACTGGTCGGCACCGACGAAAAGGGCGTGCAGGCGACGCCCCTGCTGCCGGGGAAATATGCGCTGAATCCGTACGCGAAACGCGTGATCGAGGTGCCGACCACGAACTTCATCCTGAAATGGCAGGCGGGCGCGATCGGCTCGCATGAGCTGGACAAGCATCTGTCGGAAGTGTCGCTGATCACGAAGGACGCGTTCGAGCCGGACCTGCCGCTGTCGGTCGTGGTCAACATCGACTACAAGATGGCGCCGCTCGTGATCCAGCGCTTCGGCGACATCCGCAGGCTGGTCGAGCAGACGCTCGATCCGATGGTGGCCGCGTATTTCAAGAACGTCGGCCAGCGCAAGACACTCATCGAACTGCTGCAGGAACGCTCGGATATCCAGGAACGGGCGATGGCGGAAATGCGCCGCAATTTCGAAGGCTATAACCTCACGCTGAACGAAGTCCTGATCGGCACGCCGCGCGCGAAGGAAGGCGACACGCAGATCGAGACGATCCTGCGCCAGCTGCGCGAACGCCAGGTCTCGCGCGAGCAGCTGGAGACCTACCGCACCAAGGAAGCGGCCGCGCAGCAGGAACGCATCCTGCGCGAGGCGGAGGCGCGCGCCAAGCAGCAGACGTCGATCACGGAATCGGAACTCGCCGTGCGCATCGCCGAAAACCAGGGCAGCGCCGCCGTGCAGAAGGCGATCAAGGCGGCCGAGGAAGCGCGCCAGAACGCGGCCGGCGCGGCCGACGCCAAGCGCCGCCTGGCCGAGGCGGAAGCCTTCCAGCTGGAAGCGGTCGGCCAGGCGCAGGCCAAGGCGACGGAATTGAACGTGGCGGCCTACGGCGGCCCGGAACTGCAGTTCCAGCAGACCGTCCTGCTGCGCTTCGCCGAGGCGATCGAGCGCGGCCACGTGGCGCTCGTGCCGTCGATCCAGGTGGGATCAAGCGACGGCCGCGGCACCGCGCTGGACGCGTTCCTGGCGATGGCCGTCAAGCAGCAGATGGCGGCGCCGGCACCAGCGGTATCGTAGTCCGCTCGCGCCGGCGCGCGAAATCGTTCGCGATGCCGGCGCGGATGTGTTCCAGCCGGCGTCCGTCGCGGTACAGCAGGTTGTAGCTTTCGAACGGGACCAGGCGGCCGTCCGGCAGCGCGAAATGGATGCACGACTTCTTCAGCGCCCGCACGTCGAGCGCATACGCATCCATGAACTGCACGATCAGCACGCGGAACACGTTGTCGTAGCGGAGCGCGGACGGCGCGCTGACCAGCGGCAGGCAGCACATCAGCTCCGACAGGCAGTTGGCCTGCGATTCCGGCGAGTGGTTCGTCGCGAACAGTTCGAAGATCCGGTCCTTCACGAGGCCGTGCAGGCTCGGGTCGCGTTCGAACACGATCGTGTTGCCGCCGCCTTCGACGAGCGTCTGCGGATCGAGCCAGCGCGTCAGCGGCACGGCGCCCTGTTCCGTCTTGATCGCGTACGCCATCGCCAGCGTGTCCGGGTTGCAGGGCACCGGCACCACGTCTTCCAGCGTGAACAGGCGGCTTTGTTCGGCGATGCGGCGGCGGATCTCGGATACCGTCAGGCGGTGCAGGCGCGGGTCGTAGTCTTCCACGCGGCCGGCGTCCTGGATCGGCTGCACGGTCACGCCGCGCACGCAGGGCTGTTGCAGCGCGAAGTCGATGATGGCGCCGATCTCGCCGTCGTTCAAGCCTTTCTTGAGCGTGACGACGAGCGTCGTCGACAGGCCGGCCTCGTTCAGGTTGTCGAGCGCCTGGCGGCGGATGCGCGTGAGGTCCGCGCCGCGCAACGCGCGATGGACCTCGGCACGCAGCGAATCGAACTGCAGGTAGACTTCGACGCCGGGCGCGTAGCCGGCCAGGCGTCGTACGACATCCTTGTCCTGCGCGAGCACGATGCCGTTCGTGTTGATCATCACGTGCCTGATGGGCCGCGCCTTCGCGGCGTCGAGGATGTCCCAGAACTGCGGATGCAGGGTCGGCTCGCCGCCGGACAGCTGCATCACGTCGGCCTCGCCTTCGTTGGCGACGATGGCGTCGAGCATGCGGATCACGTCCTCCAGCGGGCGGTGGCGTTCGCGGTGCGTGCCACTCTCCGCATAGCACACGGGGCAGTTCAGGTTGCAGTTGTCCGTGATCTCGACGACCGACAGGCACGAGTGCTGCATGTGGTCCGGGCACAGGCCGCAGTCGTACGGGCAGCCGTATGCCATCGTCGTGTTGAACTGCCGCGGCATCTCCGGATGCTTGACGAAGACTTCGCGGCACAGGCGGTAGTACGCGACGTCGTCGCTGACGAGCACGCGTTCAAAGCCGTGCGCGCCGCACCACTTGTCCATGTAGACCTTGTCGTCCTTGAACACGATCTTCGCCTCGACCGGATGCAGGCAGCGCGAGCACACGGACGTCGTCGTGTCGTAGAACAGGTAGGGGCGGGATTTGCGGGTCATGCGGTCTCCCTGCGAAGTTGTGCGATGACGAGCGGCAGATAGCACGCCAGCGCCACCATGCACACCCACTGGATGCCGGACAGCCCGAACGCATAGGCATACGGCACCGGCTTGATGCCGTCCACGAGCAGGCGCCAGGCGAGATAGGACGCGAGGTACAGCTTGAACGCGAGGCCCGGACGGCGCGCGAGCGGTGCATGCCAACGCCACAGCAAGGCGCCCACGGCCAGCACGAATAGCATGTCGTAGACCTGGGTCGGATGGCGCGGGACGCCGTCGCCGAAGTCGACGCCCCACGGCAGGCGCGTGGGCACGCCATAGGTGCCGTCGTGCAGGCCGGCCAGGAAGCAACCGATGCGGCCGACGACCGTGCCGGCGACCAGGGGCAGGATGAACTGGTCGCCCGTCGAGCGGCGGATGCCCGTGAGCTTCTTGGCGACCTCCACGCCGAGCAGGCCGCCCAGCAGTCCGCCGACGATCGACTGGCCCGACGCGATCAGGCGCCAGTCCGGCATGGCGCCGCGCCACAGGTGCGGCATCTCGATCCAGAACACGAGCTTGTTGCCGATGGCGGCGCCGAGGATGCAGCCGACGACGATGGCGAAGGAGCCCGGCTGCAGCAGCGCGGGCTGATGCGCGCGCCGGCGCTGCCAGCGGTACAGCTGCACGCCACCGGCCAGCGCCAGCCATTCGAACACGAGGTGAACCGGTTGCGCCGCCGCGGCGGGAAGCACGGGGCCGCTCATTTGCGATTCATTCGCCGGCAGGCGGGCGCTTGCGCCACAGGCGTACGACCGCCATGCCGCAGACCCAGGCGATGCCGAGCCCGACGAGGCCCAGGCCGATCAGCATGGGCGCGAAGCTCCTGCCGTCGCCGGAACCGCGGGCCAGGCCGGCCAGGCCGCCGAACGCGCCCATGGCGCCGCAGACGCCAAAGCCCACGAGCACCACGCACAGGATGACGGTCAGGATGCCGCGGGCGATGTTGTTCATGGCAGCTCCGGAATGGTTGCCGCCATTACATCACAATCCAGGGGCTCAGGCCACGCCGTATTGGTGACGGTACGCCGCGACGGCGTCCTTGTGCTGCGCCAGCGACGGATCGGTTTCCAGGTAGCCGAACAGGTCGGCCAGGCTGGCGATCGAGATGACGGGGATGCCGTAGTTCTGGCTGACTTCCTGCACGGCCGACAGCGGCGACAGCACGCCGTCCTTGCCGCCGCGCTCCATGCGGTCGAGCGCGATCAGCACGGCGGCCGGTTCGGCGCCGGCGGCACGGATCATCGCGACGGATTCGCGCACGGACGTTCCCGCCGAGATCACGTCGTCGATGATGACGACGCGGCCGGCCAGCTTGGCGCCGACGATGGTGCCGCCTTCGCCGTGGTCCTTGGCTTCCTTGCGGTTGTAGGCGAACGACGTATTGCGGCCTTTCGCCGCCAGCGCCACCGCGGTGCTCGATGCCAGGGTGATGCCCTTGTAGGCGGGGCCGAACAGCATGTCGAATTCGAGGCCGGAATCGAGCAGCGTCTGGGCGTAGAAATCGGCCAGCTTGCCGAGCGTGGCACCGTCGTGGAACAGGCCCGCGTTGAAGAAGTACGGCGACTGGCGGCCCGCCTTGGTGATGAATTGGCCGAACTTCAAGACTTCGGCTTCGACTGAAAACGCAATGAACTGTTGGCGCAGATTGTCCACGACACGACCCTCGAACTGTGAAAACCGGTATTGTAATCCGCCCCGCGCGCGCCCGCGAAGCCGGTTCTCCACCAGCCGCGCAAGCCGCTGCAGCCGCCGTTCGGTGCGCGGGGCACGCAGCGCGCGGCCGAGCATCGCGAGGAACGCGTCCTCGGCACGGCGGGCGTCCTCCAGCGCGGCGGCCAGCGCCGCGTGGCGCGCGTGGGTGCGCGCGATCTCGTCCAGGTTGCGCACATGCTCGGTCGTGTCGCGCGTGAAGCAGCGGGTATAGCGCAGGCGGCCGTCCTCGAAACAGGCGTTCGAGCGGATGATCACGTGCCGGATCGTGCCGTCCTTGCAGCGCAGGCGCGCCGGCTGGTCGACCACCGTCTCCCCAGCCGCCACCTTGGCCATCATCGCGTCGATGACGTCCGCATCGGCGTGGAAGCGGGCGACGTGGTGCCCGACGTATTCTTCCCAGCGGTAGCCGAGCATCTGCAGCTCGGCCTTGTTGGCCCACAGGATGGTGCCGTCGGCGCCGACCTGGTGCAGGCCTTCCGCCGCATTCTCGGCGATATCGGCCAACTCGCGCTCGCGCCGCAGCAAATCCTTTTCCGCCTGGCGCCGCCGCGCCGCCTCCGCCTGCAGCGCATGGACCTTCTGTTCCAGCCGGACCAGGTTGATGTCGACGGGCTGTCCGGGCGGCAGAGAAGCGGCGGCGTCCGCGCAGGCATGGTCGTGTTCGCCGCACACCTGCCGGAACACGTGCGCCACGTCGGCCGACGGAAACAGGGACCAGGGATAGGCACAGAACAGCGAAAAATCGTGCTTGCGCCCGAGGTCGTTCCACAGCCGCTCCAGATGCAGGGCCGCATCGTAGCGGCCGCGCGCGCACAGCAGCGCCACCATCTCGCCGAACGCATGCACGGTCGCGCCGCCGGCGCCGGCTGCGGCCACAACACGGCCGACCTCGGCCGCGAAGCGCGTCCGGTCGGGCCAGCCGTCGACCATGAAGCTCGCCAGCGTCGTTTCAGCGTCGAGCCACGTGACGTCCCACGACGACGGCGGCGCCCGCCCTTCGGGGCGCGCCAGCTCGTCCAGGCGCCGCCGCAGCGCGTCGACGTGCGCGCCAGTGGCGATCACGACGCCCCGGCCCCGCGCCCGCAATGCCCGCTCGAGGAAGGATGCGACCTCGTCGAGCAGCGTGTCGCTGTCATCGTAGAAACGGACGAAATGCCCGGTCTTGCCGTGTTTGCCGGACAACAGGTCGTCGGTCTTGATCAGCACATGGGTCCTTATCCGAAATAACGTTGATGTCGCGCAGAAAACATCTTCAAAGATGTCATTCTAACTAGGAAAACCACAACATTCGGACATGTCGCCGTCGCGTTGATTTAGATCAACACACGCCGCTTTCGGTACCCGCTGCCAACCGCACGACGAGATCGGGATTGACCGGTTTGACGAGGTGCGCGTCGAACCCAGCCCGGGCGCTGCGCTCGCGGTCCGCGTCCAGGCCATAGCCGGTCAACGCGACGAGACGAGACGGCACGGATGGCCATCCAGCAGCACGCGCAGGCGGCGCGCCACTTCATAGCCGTCGAGGACGGGCAGGCCGATGTCGAGCACGGCCAGGTCGGGCAGGAAGCCCGGCACGGCGGCCAGCGCGGCCACCGGTTCGTGGAAGACGCGTACCTCGTGGCCGTGCGCGGCGAGCAGGCGCGCCAGCGTGTCGGCGCCGTCGACGTTGTCGTCCACCAGCATCACGCGGCACCGTGCCGCCGCCGGGGCGGACGGCACGCGCGGCACGTCCTCCACCGCGCCGGCGGCCGGCGTGCGCCGGGGCAGCAGCACGACGAACGCGCTGCCCTTGCCCGGCCCGTCGCTGTGCGCTTCCACGCGGCCACCGTGCAGTTCGACGATGTTCTTGACGAGGGCCAGCCCGATGCCCAGGCCGCCCTCGGCGCGGTCGATGTTGCGCTTCCCCTGGAAGAACAGGTCGAACACCTGGGCGCGCAGTTCGGGCGTCATGCCGATGCCGGTGTCCGTCACGTCGATGCGCACCTGTTCGCCGTCCGCGCCGCGCGCGCGCACCATGACATGGCCGCCGGCCGGCGTGTAGCGCGCCGCGTTGGTCAACAGGTTGGCCACCACCTGGGCCAGGCGCATCGGATCGCCTTCCCAGACGAGTGCCGGTTCGATGTCGACGTCGAGCCGGTGACGGTGCTGTTCCAGCAGCGGCCGGGCCATCTCGATGGCCTTGCCCAGGGGCTGGGCGATCTCGACGCGCTCGCACTTGAGCTCCACCTTGCCGCGGGTGACGCGCGACACGTCCAGCAGGTCGTCCACCAGCCGCACCAGGTGCTGCACCTGGCGCTCGATGACCTCGCGCTCGCGCAGCGAGCCGGTCTCGCCGCGCATGCGGATCAGCTCCAGCGCGCTGACGATCGGCGACAGCGGGTTGCGCAGTTCGTGGCCGAGCATGGCCAGGAATTCGTCCTTGGCGCGGTTGGCGGTCGTCAGTTCGGCCAGCAGTTCTTCGCGCTCGGCGTGGGCATGCTCGATCTCCTGGCGGATGCGTACCTGTTCGGTGACGTCGACGGCAACGACGATCATGCCGCGCTCCTCGCCCTCTTCCACCGCCAGCGGCTCGACGCTGAACTTGAGGAAGCGTTCGTGCACGTGCAACTCTTCCACGCGTGCCGCCTGGCCGGTGGCGTGGACTTGTTCCAGCAGATGGTGGATCTCGCTGCCGCGCAATTCCGGAAAGGCTTGCAGCAAGGGCTGTCCTTCGATGCCGCCGCGGCCGACCAGCTCGCAGTAGCGGCGGTTGGCCAGGCGGAAGACGAAGTCCGGCCCCGTCAGCAGGGCCGCCGCCACCGGGGCGTCGAGCAGCATGCGGTCGCGCTGCCGGAGCGCGATGTCGCGCTCGCGCCGCTCGGTGGCGTCGCGCGTGAAGCAACGGGTGAAGCGCAGCTGGCCATCTTCGAAGCTGCCGTTCGAGTGGATCAGCACGTGGCGGATCGAACCGTCCTTGCAGCGCAGCCGCGCAGGATAGTCGTACAGCGTTTCGCCGCGCACCAGCCGCGAGATGATGTCGCCGATGACCGGCGTGTCGGCGTGGAACTCGGCGATGTTGTGGCCGACGTATTCTTCCCAGGTGTAGCCGAGCATCTGCAGTTCCGCGCGGTTCGCCCACAGGATGGTGCCGTCGGCGCCGACGCGGTGCAGGCCCTCGACCGCGTTCTCGACGAAGTCCGCGAGTTCCCGTTCACTGAGACGCAGTGTCTGCTCGTTCTCCTTGTGCCGCGCCACGTCGGCGCGCAGCGCCCGCACTTCCTGCTCGAGCCGGATGCGGCCGATGTCGGCGTCGCCTTCGGCCGGCAGGTCCAGTGCCTGGTCGGCGCAGGCGTGATCATGTTGGGCGCACACGTGGCGGAAGGCGTGCGCGAGGTCCGGCGTCGGGAACGCGTCCCAGGGATAGGCACAGAACAGCGAGAAGTCGTACCGCGCCGCCAGTCCGTTCCACAGCGCCTCGAGTTCGAGCGCGGCGTCGTGGCAGCCGCGCGCACACAACAGCGCCACCATTTCGCCGAAGGCGTGCAGGGTGGCGCCGCCGGCGCAGGCGGCGGCCACCGCGGTGCCGACCGCGGCCTCGAAGCGTGCCGGATCCGGCCAGCCCTCGACCATGAACTGCGCCAGCACGGCCTCGGCATCCATCCAGGCGACCCGCACGGCCGCCCGGCCGAGGCGCCGGCGCAGCACGTCGACGTGGTCCTGCGTGGCGATCACGATACCTTTACCGTCCGACCGCACGGCTTGGCCGAGAAAGCTCGCGACTTCGTCCAGCATGACGTCGCCGTCGTCGTAAAACCTTACGAAATGCCCGCTCCTGCCGTATTTACCTGACAGGAGGTCATCGGATCTGATCAGCACGCTGACTCCTTGTGCATGAGTGAAAGCGCCCGCACATCGGGCACAGCCTAAAAGTTTAACATGTTCTGCGTTAGCGCTTAACAATTATGAATGTGTTGACGCAAGTCAAAACACGCTACACTATCGCCCTCGTTCCATCCCCAACCGCTTTCGATTATGCCAAGAATCATCTCCGCGAATTTGAACGGCATCCGTTCCGCCCACAAAAAAGGTTTTTTTAGCTGGATGGCCAACCAGAACGCCGATTTCATCTGCGTTCAGGAGTTGAAGGCCCAGCAGGCGGACATGACCGAGGAATTCCTTGCGCCGCACGGCTACCACGGCCACTTCCACTATGCCGAGAAGAAGGGTTACTCGGGCACGGGCGTCTACAGCCGCACGAAGCCGGATGCCGTCAGGACGGGCTTCGGCTGCGTCGAATTCGACAACGAAGGCCGCTACACCCGCGCCGACGTGGGCAACCTGACCGTCATTTCCGTGTACTGCCCGTCCGGCTCGTCGTCGCCGGAGCGCCAGGAAGCCAAATTCCGCTTCATGGAAGTGTTCCTGCCCCACCTGCAGGAATTGCAAGCGGAAGGCCGCGAGATCGTCATCTGCGGCGACTGGAACATCGCGCACAAGGAAATCGACCTGAAAAACTGGAAGGGCAACCAGAAGAATTCGGGCTTCCTGCCGGAGGAGCGCGCCTGGATGACGCGCATCTTCGACGAGCTGGGCCTCGTGGACGTGCATCGTGGCATCGACCAGCGCCCCGAGCAGTACACGTGGTGGAGCAACCGCGGCCAGGCATGGGCGAAGAACGTCGGGTGGCGCATCGATTACCACGTCGCCACCCCGGGCATCGCCGCCAAGGCGCACGCCGTCTCGATCTACAAGGACGAGCGGTTTTCGGATCATGCGCCGCTGATCATCGATTACGCAGCCTGATCAATCGCTTCGCTCTTGGAATCCCGCCCGGCAGGATTCCCCCTTTCTTGGGGGAGTTGATACCTAGAATGTCGTAAAAACATCAACTTAGCCACTTTCCCAAAGTCAAGAAGGTGGTTTGTTGATATGATCGTTCACTAGGCTTTCCTTGTGGAATCTTTTTTCCACGGCATCAAGAAAACGTCGCGAACGATCATGCCCACCCAGACCACCGCCCCTGCCACGACCGACACCGCCGCAAGTGTCGTCCCTCCGATCCTGCTGAGCGCCACGCCGACCGGCACGGCGAGCGACATGAGCATCGCCCTGGACTTCAACACGGCAATGGCGGCCGCCAACGGCACCATCATCGTCACGGACGGTGCCGTGCAGACCGTGATCGACCGCGAAACGGGCCAGCCCACCGTGCGCGTGGTCGGCGCGACCGATACCCACACGCTGTCCGCTTCCAGCCTCGTCATCGAAGGGACTCACGTCAAGCTGGACGTCACGGGCCTGCTGGCCGGCCACACGTACAGCGTGGTGATGGGCGCGGACGTGTTGCAGTCGAGCGGCCACGTGGCGTTTGGCGGCCTGCGGTCCACGTCGCAGCTGACGTTCACCACGCCGGCCGCGCCCGATACCAAGGGCCCGGCGCTCGTCTCGGTCGATACGAACGGCGCCGTCCTCAAGGCGGGCGGCAGCATCGCCGTCACATTGACGTTCTCGAAAGCCGTGGCGAACCTGACGGCGGACGCCCTGAGCGCGCCGCATGCGAGCATCTCCGGCGTGACGACGAACGACGGCGGCCTTACCTGGCATGCGACCCTGAAGGCGCCCGCGGATGCCACGACGGCGGCCGGCAACGTGCTCGGCCTGGACATGGGCAAAGTGCTCGATGCGGCCGGCAACCACGGCAGCGGCATCAGCAACCTGGCCAGCTACGCGGTCGACACCCAGGCGCCCACCGCCACCGTCGCGCTGGACGCCACGCTGCTCGCGACGGGGCATGATGCCGTCGCGACCATCCGGTTTTCCGAAGCCGTCACGGGGTTCACCGCCGCCGCCCTGAGCGCCGGGCACGCGACGGTCTCGAACCTGTACACGACGGACGGCGGCACGACCTGGCTCGCGACCCTGAGCGGCAATGGCGCCACGACCGCAGGCGGCAACGTCCTCGCCGTCGACCTGGGCCAGGTGCGCGACCTGGCCGGCAATGCCGGCAGCGGCAGCGCGGCGTCGGCCGCCTACACGGTCGACACCCAGGGGCCATCCACGGTGACGATCGCCCTCGACGGCGCCATGCTCGCGAACGCCAAGGCGCTGCACGCCACGTTCACGTTCGCGGAAGCAGTGAAAGACCTGCCGCTGGCCGCGCTCAACACGCCACATGCGCTGGTGTCCGGCATCGCCACCGGCGACGGCGGCAAGACGTGGACGGCGACCTTGACGCCGGACGGCAGCGGCACCTGGACCGGCAACGCCATCGGCGTCGACCTGACGAAGGTGGTGGACCTGGCCGGCAATGCCGGCAGCGGATCGATCGTCAGCGCGCCGTACACGGTCGACACGCAGGGCCCGACCGCGACGGTGGCACTGGGCGGCGCCGCCATGCACACGGGCAGCAGCCTGGGACTGACGCTGCATTTCAGCGAAGCCGTGACCGACCTGACGGCGGCCGCGCTGCAGGCCCCGAACGCGGCGCTCGCCAACCTGCAGCACTCGGCCGATTACCTGACGTGGACGGCCACGCTCACCCCGCAGGCCGGCGTGACCGTCACCAGCAACACCATCAGCCTCGACCTCACGAAGGTGCACGACGCGGCGGGCAATGCCGGCACCGGCAGCGCGTTCTCCGGCAACTACGCCGTCGACACGCAGGGCCCGAGCGCGGTCACGATCGCCCTCGACGGCGCCGCGCTCGGCGGCGGCAACAGCATCCACGCCACGTTCACGTTCGCCGAAAGCGTGCGCGATCTTCCGCTGGCCGCGATCAGCGCCCCGCATGCGCACGTCGCCGGCATCGCGACGCAGGATGGCGGCAAGACCTGGACGGCGACGCTCACGGCGGACGGCAGCGGCACCTGGACCGGCAATGCCGTCGGCGTCGACCTGACGAGGGTAGCGGACCTGGCCGGCAACACGGGCAGCGGATCCGCCATGAGTGCCATGTACGCCGTCGATACGCAGGGCCCGGGCGCCACGCTGGCACTGAACGGCAGCGGCCTGACGGTCCAGTTCAACGAAGCCGTGACGGACCTGACGGCGGCCGCGCTGCAGGCACCGAACGCGACGCTCGCCAACCTGCAGCACTCGGCCGACTACCTGACATGGACGGCGACGTTGACGCCGCTTACCGCCAGCGGCGGCAATGCCGTCAGCCTCGACCTCGCGAAGGTGCACGACGCCTTCGGCAACGCGGGCAGCGGCACGATCACGGCCGGCGCCGCGGCGCCGGCCGACACCACGCCCCCCACCGTGGCCGACATCCTGTTCGACGGCACGACGCTCGGCCCGACCCACAGCGTCGCCTTCACGATCACGTTCTCGGAAAGCGTAACCGGCCTGACGACGGCCGCGCTGCAGGCCCCGCACGCGAAGGTGAGCGGACTCGCGACGATCGACGGCGGCAAGACCTGGACCGGCATCCTGACGGTCGCGGATGGCGCGACGAGCAGCAAGAACAACGTGCTGGGCGTGGACCTGACGCAGGTGCACGACGCGGCCGGTAACGCGGGCGCGGGCACGGCGACCTCGCTGTCGCACTACGACGTGAACACGGATGCGCTGACCGCCTCTGTCAGCCTGGACGGCACCGCGCTGGTCAGCGGCGGCACCGTCGGCGTCACGATCCGGTTCTCGGCACCGGTGACGACACTGGATGCCGGCGTCCTCAACACGCCGCACGCCACGCTCGGCGACCTGCACCATTCGGACGACAACCTGACATGGTACGCGACCTTGTCCGCGGCCGATGCGGGAACCCTCGCCGGCACCAACGCCGTCAGCGTGGACCTGACCAAGGTCCACGACACGCTCGGCAATGCGGGCAGCGGCACGGCCAGCTCGGGCAACTACACGTTCGACACGACGGTGGCGGCGTATGTCTCCGAGATCGGGATCAGCGAGGGCAGCGACAACGGTCCGTACGATCACGACGGCATCACGAACATCGGCAACCCAACCGCCGCGGGCTACTTCTTCGGCACGCTGACCACGAGCCAGCACCTGCAGGTCACGCTCGACGGCCAGCCGGTCAACGCGACCGGCACGACCTTCGGCACGCCGGTCGGCAGCCTGACAGCCTGGACTTACGGCAGCGAAGGCTACCTGTCCGCGGGTACCCACACGTACGCCGCGAGCATCGTCGACGACACCGGCCACGCCAGCGTCACGGTGTCGAAACAGTTCACGATCGACATGACGGCACCGCACCTGACCGGGTCGCCCAACGGCGCCACCGCGTTCGACACGACGGGCAACCTCGTCCTCACGTTCGACAAGGCCGTCTACTGGAAAAACACCGACAACAAGTACTACGGCCTGCAGTTCCACAACGATGACGGTGGCACCACGTACGTCAACCTCGCCGACGGCGACTTCTCGAGCGACCACAAGACCGTCACGCTCACTCCCGCCGAACTGCACCTCGGCACCGGCAACGGCTATACCCTCACCTTGTCCTCCTCGCTGACCGACCTGGCCGGCAATATGGTGGCGGAACGCAGCATCGGTTTCCACACGGCCGGCCCCTACGTGGACGTGACGCCGCCCAGCGCGACGGCCCTGACCACGCCTGTCGCCGCCGGGTATGTCGGCATCGGCGCGACCGTCGAGATGCGCGTGGCGTTCAGCGAAGCGGTCAACGTGGTCGGCGCACCCGTCCTGCTCCTCAACAATGGCGCCAAGGCGACCTTCCAGAACCTCAGCGACGATCACCGCACGGCCGTATTCGCCTACACGGTGGCCGCCGGCGACCAGGACATCGCCGGTCTCAACATAACCGACAAGAGCGGCCTGGTCGGCCACTTCACCGACGGCGCCGGCCATCTGCTCGACGCGGAGCACATCACCTTCGGTTACCTGGGGAACACCCTCGGCTACCCTGTCACGATCAACGTCGATGCCCACGCGCCGGGCGCGCCGGGCAAGCCGGTACTGGACGCAAGCAGCGACACGGGTGTCTCGGCCACGGACGGCATCACGATGGACAAGACGCCGACCCTCACGGGCACGGCGGCGGAAGCCGGGGGCAAGATCGAAGTCTACGAAGGCGACACGCTGCTGGGCAGCGCGAACGTCGGCACCGACCTCGCCTGGACGTTCACCCTCGACGACGCGAAGGCGTTCGCGGACGGCGTGCACACGCTGACCGTGCGCCAGGTGGATGCCGCGGGCAACCGCAGCGCTCCCTCCGCGTCGCTCGCCATCACGATCGACACGGCCGCGCCGACGGTCACGCTGGACAAGTCGTATACCAAGTCGTCGGCCAACTGGCACAGCCTCGAATTCAGCGAAAAGATCGTGTTCGCCACCAACGGCACGATCGACGTGCTGGACAGCTCCAACAACGGCAAATCGCATCACGCGTGGAACGCGATGACCAACTGGGACATCACGACGAACGCGCAGGGTGTGCAGAACACCCTGGAGCTCAACCTGGGCACGCTCGTCGGCTTCTATCACATGATCGAGAACAGCAACGCGGTCCAGGACGTGGCGGGCAACATCGCCATCATCGGCAGTTCGGACTTCTACGTCGGCCCGTCGCTCTGACGCATCGTCAAGCGGCAGGCCAGTCCAGCGCGCGGCTGCTTTCGAAGGTGCGCGCCTCGCCCGAGAGGGGATCGGCGAAGCTGATCGAGCGCGCCAGCAGTTGCAGCGGCGCGGAGAAATCGTCGCCCTTGCACGGCAGCGCGACGGGATAAAACGCATCGTTCAGGATCGGCACGCCCAGCGACGCCATGTGCAGCCGCAGCTGGTGCTTGCGGCCCGTGTGCGGGTGCAGGCGGTAGCGCGCCACGTCGCCGCGCGTTTCCAGCAGCTCGACGAACGTTTCAGAGTTCGGCTCGCCCTCTTCTTCCCGCATCACGAAGAACTTGTCGCCGTCGACCATGCGGCTCTTGTAGGTGAACGGGAATTCCCGCCCCCGCAGCACGGGCGCCAGCGCCTCGTACACCTTGCGGATGCTGCGCTTCTGGAACATCGACTGGTAGGTCCCGCGCGTGGCCAGGTTGTGCGAGAAGATGACGACGCCGGCCGTCTCGCGGTCGAGGCGGTGGATCGGGGTCAGGTGCGGCAGGTCGAATGTCTGTTTCAGCCGCACGAGCAGGGTCTCGCGCAGGAAGCGTCCCGTCGGGATCATCGGCAGGAAGTGCGGCTTGTCGACGACGAGCAGGTGCTCGTCCTGGAAGATGATCCGTTCCTCGAAGGGGATGGTCGTCTCGTGTTCCAGCTCGCGGTAGTACCAGATGCGCATGCCCTGGCGCACGTGGCTGTCGGGGCCCAGACGCTCGCCCTGCGCGTCGACGACGTCGCCTTTCGCAAGGCGCGCGGCCCAGGACGGGCCGGCGATGTCGGGAAAACGCGCTTCCAGGAAGGCCAGCATGCCGCCGGCGCGGGTTTCCGTGATCCACAGATAGCTGGGCGCCACGCCGTCACGCACGGGCAGCGGCACGACGGCATTGGCGGCGGCCTGGTGGCCCTTCCTGACGAAACGTGCCATCGGTCCCTTATTTCCTCATCAGCGCTGGGCGACGTTGCTGCGGTAAGGCGGCAGGCGGTCGACCGGCACGCCCTTGCTGCGCGCGTACAGCGGCAACAGCACGTTCATGTGGTTCTCGATCTGCTCGATGCGTTCGCTGCCGCCCGGGTGCGTGGACAGCAGTTCGATCGGCGCGCCGCTCTGGTTCAGCACCGCCATCTTGTTCCACAGCGCGATGCCGGCGCGCGGGTCGAAGCCGGAGCGCGCGGCGATGTCGAGGCCCACGAGGTCGGCCTCGCGCTCTTCGTCGCGCGAGAATTTCAGCACGAGGAGCTGGCCGGCCGCATTGGTCGCGCCGCGCACGTCCACGCCGAGCCAGGCCGACAGCGCGGCGCCGCCCAGCTGGCTCGCGAGGCCCGTCGCCGTCGCCTTGCTCTGGCGGTCGCGCCCGTGCTCGCGCAGCGCGTGCGCGATCTCGTGGCCCATCACGGCCGCAATCTCGTCGTCCGTGAGCCTGAGCTTATCGATGATGCCGGTATAGAAGGCAATGCGCCCGCCCGGCATGCAGAAGGCATTCACTTCGTCGGACTTCAGCAGGTTGACCTGCCACTTCCACTGCTGGGCGTCCTGGTTCCAGCGGATGGTGTTCGGGATGATGCGCCGGGCGATGGCGCGCAGGCGCTGTACCTGCGGATCGGATTCCGGCACGAGCGCGCCTTCCTGCTTCGCCTTGCTCATCAGCGCCAGGTATTGCTGGGCCGCCTGCTCGTTGACCGCTTCCTCGGGGGCGGCGATGTCGCGCCATACGCTGCCGATGCGGTTGCGGTTGAGCGGCTTGACGGCGATGCCGTCCTGCACGACCTGGTCCTGGTTCGGGCGCTCGTCCTGGCGCGGCGCGGCGTACGCGCCCTGCGTGGCGGCGCAAACGGCAAACATGACGGCCGCGCTGCGCTTGAAAAATGGGTTCATGGTTTTCTCCTGCTGGGTTCTGACGACATCATGCCCGCGACTGGCGCGTACGTACAACACGATACGCGGGCATGCGGGCGCGAAACGCGTCAGGCCTGGCTCACGAGATCGCGCTTGCGCAGGCGGAACACCGCCAGGCTGCCGCGCAGGTTCGGCAGGAACGACACCGGCTTGCCCTCCGCCAGCGCGACGTATTCCAGCACTTCCAGGCCGCATTTCTCGGCCAGCTCCTTGAAATCGTAGATCGTCGCGTAGCGCAGGTTCGGCGTGTCGAACCACTGGTAAGGCAGGGAACGCGACACCGGCATGCGGCCCTTGAGCAGCGCGGCGCGGTGCGGCCAGTAGGCGAAGTTCGGGAACGACACGATCGCCTCCTTGCCCACGCGGACGATGTCGCGCAGGCGCGCCTCCACGTGCTGCATCATCTGCAGCGACGACAGGCACAGGACCATGTCGAAGGCGTCGTCCGCGAACAGGTCGAGGCCCTGCTCCATGTCGTGCTGGATCACGCTGATGCCGCGCTGCGTGCTTTCCAGGACCTTGTCGTCGGCGATCTCGACGCCATAACCCGTGCAGCGCTTGGCCTGCTCCAGGTAGCGCAGCATCGCGCCGTCGCCGCAGCCGACGTCCAGCACGTGCGCGCGGTCGCCCACCCAGTGCGCGATGAATGCCAGGTCGGGACGCAGGGTGCTCAGGTCTTCGAATTTCATGCGGTCTCCTTCTTCTCGCCGGCGATGCGCTCGAAGTAGGCGCGCACGATGCTCATGTAGCGCGCATCCTCCAGCAGGAAGGCGTCGTGGCCGTGCGGCGCGTCGATCTCGGCATACGTCACCTTGCGGCGGTTGGCCAGCAGCGCCTCGACGATCTCGCGGCTGCGCTCCGGCGAAAAGCGCCAGTCGGTGCTGAACGAGGCGACCAGGTATTGAGCGCTCGTATTCTCCAGCGCCTTGGCCAGATTGCCGCCATGCTCGCGCGCGGGATCGAAGTAGTCGAGCGCCTTCGTGATCAGGAGGTAGGTGTTGGCGTCGAAGTATTCCGAGAACTTGTCGCCCTGGTAGCGCAGGTACGATTCGATCTCGAAATCGACGCCGAAGTCGAATTTGTACTCGTTGCGCTCGGCCGCGTTGCGCAGCTTGCGGCCGAATTTTTCCGCCATGTCGTCGTTCGACAAATACGTGATGTGGCCGACCATGCGCGCGACTTTCAGGCCGTTCCTGGGCACGACGCCGTATTCGTAGAAATCGCCGCCGCGGTAATCCGGATCGGTCAGAATCGCCTGGCGCGCCACGTCGTTGAACGCGATGTTTTGCGCGGACAGCTTCGGCGTGGACGCGATCACGATGCAGTGGCGCAGGCGTTCGGGGAACATGATGCTCCACGCGAGGGCCTGCATGCCGCCCAGCGAACCGCCCATCACGGCCGCGAATTGTTCGATGCCGAGGCGGTCGGCCAGGCGCGCCTGCGCGGCGACCCAGTCCTCCACCGTCACGACGGGGAAGGCGGCGCCGTACGGCTTGCCGGTGGCCGGATTCGTGTGCATCGGGCCCGTGGAACCGAAGCAGGAACCGAGGTTGTTGACGCCGATGACGAAGAAGCGGTCGGTGTCGACCGGCTTGCCCGGGCCCACCATATTGTCCCACCAGCCGGTGCTCTTGGGCTGGTCGGCGTAGTGGCCGGCCACGTGGTGCGACGCGTTCAGCGCATGGCAGATCAGTACCGCGTTCGATTTGTCGGCGTTCAGCGTGCCGTACGTTTCATACATCAGCGTGTAATCGCCGATGGCCGCGCCGCTGCGCAGGCGTAGTGGTTCGGCGAACTGCATCGCCTGGGGGGAGACTATTCCGATCGATCCCATGAAGACTCTTAAATTGTGAGCGCCGCGCTCCGCGCGCGGCACCTTGAATGGCTAGATAGACTGCAGCTGCTCCACGGCTTCGGCGATGGCCGCCGGCTCCATCGCGCGCAGGATGCGCTTCGTGCGCGGCACGAGCCGCGTCAGGTCGCTCGACAGGATTTCCTGCTTGACGGCCAGCAGCTGGGCCGGGTGCATCGAGAACTCGCGCAGGCCCATGCCCAGCAGCAGGCGGGTGAGCTTGACGTCGCCCGCCATCTCGCCGCACACGGCCACGTCGATGCCGGCCTTGTGCCCGGCCTCGATCGTCATCGCGATCAGGTTCAAGACCGCCGGGTGCAGCGGATTGTACAGGTGCGCCACCTCGTAGTCGACGCGGTCGATGGCCAGCGTGTACTGGATCAGGTCATTGGTGCCGATCGACAGGAAGTCCAGGCGTTTGACGAACATCGGCAGCGCCAGCGCGGCGGCCGGGATCTCGATCATGGCGCCGACCTCCACGCTGTCGTCGAACTTGACGTGCTGCTCGCGCAGCTGGGCCTTGGCCTGTTCGATCATGCTGAGGGTCTGGTCGATCTCGAACGCGTGCGCCAGCATCGGGATCAGGATGCGCACCTTGCCGAACGCGGACGCCCGCAAAATCGCGCGCAGCTGGGTGAGGAACATCTGCGGCTCGGCCAGGCAATAGCGGATCGCGCGCAGGCCCAGCGCCGGATTCAGCGCCGTGTGCTCGGTCTGGTCGAGCGGCTTGTCGGCGCCCACGTCGAGCGTGCGGATCGTGACCGGGCGGCCCTTCATCGCCAGCACGGCGTTGCGGTACTGCTCGAACTGCTCGTCCTCGCCCGGCACCTTCAGGCCTTGCGCGCCGCGGCCCATGAACAGGAATTCGGAGCGGAACAGGCCGACGCCGACGGCGCCCGCCTCCAGCGCCGGGCCGCAGTCGTCCGGCAGCTCGATGTTCGCGAGCAGCGTGATCGGCGTGCCGTCCTTCGTGACGGCCGGCGTCTTTTTCAGCTTGAGCAGGCGCTTGCGCGCCTTCATCAGGTTGGCCTGGCGCGCGCGGTACTGCTCCATCACGAGCGCGCTCGGATTGCAGATGACGACGCCGGCATCGCCGTCGACGATCACCCAGTCGTCCTGCTCGATCAGGCGCGACGCCTGGCTCATGCCGACGGCGGCCGGGATGTCCAGGCTGCGCGCGACGATCGCCGTGTGCGAGTTCTGGCCGCCCACGTCCGTCACGAAGCCGACGAACGAGCGGTCGCGGAACGCGAGCATGTCGGCCGGCGAGATGTCGTGCGCGACGACGATCATCTGCGGCTGGAAGTGATCTTCCCCGGGCGGCGCGGGCGGCGCCGACAGCGCGGTGCCCATCAGCACCTTGAGCACGCGCTCGGCCACCTGCTGGATGTCCTGCTTGCGCTCGCGCAGGTACTCGTCCTCGATCTCGTCGAACTGCGCCGAGAGCTCGTCGATCTGCGTGACGAGCGCCCATTCCGCGTTGTAGTGGCGGCTGCGGATGATGTCGAGCGGCGCCTCCGAGATCATGGGATCGGACAGGATCAGCACGTGCACGTCGATGAACGCGCCCAGTTCCGTCGGGGCTTCCTTCGGCAGCTCGGTCCACAGCTCCTGCAGGTTGCGGTGCACTTCGGCGATCGCGTCCTGCAGGCGCTTCACTTCCGCCTCGACCTGCTCTTCCGGCACCAGGTAGTGCTTGACGTCGAGCGCGGCCGGCGTGAGCAGGTGCGCGCGCCCGATCGAGATCCCGCGCGAGACCGGAATGCCGTGCAATGTGAACGATGCCATGGAAGGTCCCGGGTGACGGCCAGCTCGGCTATCCGGCATTACTCGCCTTCGCCGAATTTATCGTTGATGAGGCCGGTGAGCGCGGCGATGCAGTCCTGTTCGTCGGCGCCGTCCGCTTCCAGCGTCACCTTGGCGCCCTTGCCGGCGGCCAGCATCATGACGCCCATGATCGACTTGGCGTTGATGCGGCGCCCGTTGCGGGTCAGCCAGACGTCGCTCTGGAACTTGGCGGCCAGTTGGGTGAATTTGGCGGAAGCGCGGGCGTGCAGGCCCAGCTTGTTGATGATCTCGAGTTCCTGTTGAATCATATTCTAGTTGTCGTTTTCTCGTGAGATACGGCCCCCGGTCAGGTGCCGAGCCGGATCCTGTTGTCCACCCTGACGGCGCCGTTCTGCGCGCCGGCCAGTGCCATCTCGACCACGACGTCCAGCGTGTCGCGCCGGTACGTGATCGCGCGCAGCAGCATCGGCAGGCTGATGCCCGCGATGATTTCCACGCGCCCCGGCTCGGCCAGGCAATTGCAGCAGTTCGACGGCGTGCCGCCCTTGATGTCGGTGATGACCAGCACGCCGTCGCCTTCGTCCAGGCGCTGGATCGCGCTCTTGGCCAGGGCGTTGATCTCGTTCGTGTCCTGGTCCGCCGTCACGTCGATCGCTTCGAAGCGCTCGGTGGGACCGCGGAACACGTGCGCGACCGCGGCGATGAATGCCTGGCCCAGCGGAGCGTGGGTCATCAGCAGAATGCCTACCATGTTTTCAGTTTCCTGCTCAGTTGCTCGTGACTCGTTTTTCGACGGCGTCGACGAACATCGAAGCGACGTCGAAACCGGTCTGGTCGGTAATTTCCTGGAAACAGGTGGGGCTGGTGACATTCACCTCGGTCAGGAA
The DNA here is from genome assembly GCF_001941825.1 of Massilia putida. Classification (NCBI taxonomy): domain Bacteria; kingdom Pseudomonadati; phylum Pseudomonadota; class Betaproteobacteria; order Burkholderiales; family Oxalobacteraceae; genus Massilia; species Massilia putida. The sequence goes on along the minus strand of NZ_CP019038.1, from coordinate 4,824,580 downwards.
ATCGCCGATCACATCCAATCCTACCAGCAACAGACCACGCGCGGCCAGTTCGGGGCCGAGCGTTTCCGCGATCTCGCGGTCGCGCTCGGACAGCGGCTGCGCGACGCCCGTGCCGCCGGCCGCCAGGTTGCCGCGGACTTCACCGGCCTGCGGAATGCGCGCCAGCGAGAACGGGACCGGCTTGCCGTCGATGACGAGCACGCGCTTGTCGCCCTTGACGATGGCGGGGATGTATTTCTGGGCCATGATCGTGCGCGCGCCGTTTTCCGTCAGCGTCTCGATGATCGAACCGAGGTTCAGGCCGTCGTCCTTGACGCGGAAGATGCCGGCGCCGCCCATGCCGTCCAGCGGCTTGAAGATCACGTCGCCATGCTCGGCGTGGAAGGCGCGCAGGCGCGTGCCGGACGACGAGACGAGCGTGGGCGACGTGAACTGGCTGAACTGGGCGATGGACAGCTTTTCGTTGTGGTCGCGGATCGCTTGCGGTTTGTTGAACACGCGCGCGCCCTGGCGCTCGGCCTGTTCCAGCAGATAGGTGCCGTACACGTATTCCATGTCGAACGGCGGATCCTTGCGCTGGATGACGGCGTCGAATTCGGACAGGGGCACCGTATCGGTGTCGCCCTCGCGGTACCAGTCGTCGGCGTCGCCGGTCAGCGCAATCTCCGTGGCCTCGGCCGTCACGACGCCCTCTTCCAGCACCATGTGGCGCTGTTCGAAGACATAGATCCGGTGACCGCGCCGCGCCGCTTCGCGCATCATCGCGAACGTCGAGTCCTTGTAGATTTTGAAGCCGGACAACGGATCGGCGAGAAAAGCGATTTTCATGATGGTCCCAATGAAGACAATGCCTCGATTTTAGCCGGAAACGCGGATGTTCGCGGAAAGGCGGCCGCGGCCGCCGGACGAGTTACCGAGGCAGCTTCCCATTAGCAAAAAGTCATCTATTCAACCTGCATTTGCGAACCGTCAAACGTGCCACCGGCCCGCTTGGGAAGATGCGTCCCAGGAGGACACGATGAGCGACCGAGCCGAGCAGGAACGCATCAATCAGGTCTATCGCCAATGGCATGGTGGCGCCGCGCTGGCGAAATATGCCTGGCACCGGCCCGACATCGTGCGCCAGACGGCGGCGCGGTCGCGCGTGCTGGCCGAGCTGCTGCCGCTGACGGTGGGACGCGACCTGTCCGCCGTGCGCGCGCTCGACGTCGGCTGCGGCAGCGGCAGTTTCCTGCGCCAGCTGATCGACTGGGGCGCCACGCCTGCCCACCTGGCGGGCACGGAACTCCAGCAAGACCGCCTGGACCAGGCCAGGGCCCGCACGGCGCCCGGCGTGCGCTGGCACCTGGGGCAGCTCGACGCCTTTCCCGACGCCAGCATGGATCTCGTGAGCGCGCACACCGTGTTTTCCTCGATCCTCGACGAGGACCTGCGGCGCGGCCTGGCCGCCGAGATGTGGCGCGTGCTGCGTCCCGGCGGCTGGACGCTGTTGTTCGACTTCCGCTACAGCAGCCCGCGCAACACCCACGTGCGCAAGGTGACGGACGTCGAGCTGCTGCGCTTCTGGCCCGCCGCCAGCCGGCACTACCGCACGCTGGTGCTCATCCCGCAGCTGGGCCGCACCTTTGCCGCCCTGCCCTGGCTGATCCCGGAAACGCTGGCGACCTTGCTGCCGCCGCTGCGCTCCCACTTCATCTACATGGCGCGCAAGCCCGAGACCGACCGGGCGGAATGAACTTCAGGGCACCTCGAAAAACCGTCGCGCGCGGCAGCAGAGTTGGTCGAGAAGCGCAGCTGTACGCGGAGTACAGCCGGTCCGCCGTAGCGGCGCATCGCAGACCAGATATGCAACGCGCAGCGGGTTTTTCGACGTGCCTTTAATAAATCTCCGGATCCGGATCGGTCCGTTCCAGCTCCAGCGACGCCGCCAGCAGCGCGAGACGCGCCACGACGCCGTACACATAGAACCGGTTTGGCGCGGCCGTGCCCGGCTTAGCCTTCAGGTCCGGCACGGCATGCTGCTGCGCGAACGCGAGCGGCACGTATTGCGAGCCCGGCGCATTCAGGTTCTGGTCGACGCCGCGCTCCGCATGCACGCGGTAGAAGCCGCCGACGACGTAGCGGTCGATCATGTACACGACCGGCTCCGCCACCGCGTCGTTGATCGACTCGAACGTGGGCACGCCTTCCTGGATCATCACGTCCGTGACGGTGACGCCATCCTTGATGACCGACATCTTGTTGCGCTGCTTGCGGTTCAGGTCCTTGACCTCGCTCGCATCCTTGACGGTCATGATGCCCATGCCGTACGTGCCGGCATCCGGCTTGACGATGACGAAGGGTTTTTGATCCTTCATCCCGTATTCCTTGTACTTCTTCTTGATCTTCGACAGCAGCGCCGACACGTTGTCGGCCAGGCATTCCATGCCGACGCCTTCCTGGAAGTCGACCTCACCACATTTGCTGTGCAGCGGGTTCACGAGCCATGGGTCGATGTCGATCAGCTTGCCGAACTTCTTCGCGACCTCGTCGAACGCCTTGAAGTGGTTGCTCTTGCGGCGCACGGCCCAGCCGGCGTGCAGCGGCGGCAGCAGCGACTGTTCGTGGACGTTTTCCAGGATGCTCGGGATGCCGGCGGACAGATCGTTATTCAGCAGGATCGTGCACGGGTCGAAGTCGGCCAGGCCCACGCGGCGGCCGTTGGGCGAGCGCACGAGCGGTTCGACGACGAGCATATTCCCGTCCGGGAGCGCAAGCGGCGTCGGTTCCGTCACCTCGGGCGACAGCGAGCCCAGGCGCACGTGCAAGCCGGTCTGGCGGAAAATCTGCATCAGCCGCTGCACGTTCTGCAGGTAATACGGATTGCGCGTATGGCTTTCCGGGATCAAGAGCAGGTTGCGGGCGTCCGGGCAATACTTGTCGATCGCGGCCATGGCGGCCTGCACCGTCAGCGGCAGCATCTCGGTCGACAGGTTGTTGAAGCCGCCCGGGAACAGGTTCGTGTCCACCGGCGCCAGCTTGTAGCCGGCATTGCGCAGGTCCACCGAGCAATAGAACGGCGGCGTGTGCTCCTGCCACTCGAGGCGGAACCAGCGTTCGATGGCAGGCGTGGCTTCGAGGATTTTCTTTTCCAGGTCCAGCAGGGGACCGGTCAGGGCAGTGGCGAGGTGGGGAACCATAAAAATGACGTCCTTCGGGCTTCTTGGCGATATGGTAAGCCGAGATTGGGGCTGACGAACGTTTTTTAAAGTCCCTTATTCGTTCAGGAAATAAAAAAGCGCCCCGAAAGGCGCTTTTTTGAACCGAATTAACGGATTGACAATCAGGAGTGATAAGCCTGCTCGCCGTGGCTCGTGATGTCCAGGCCTTCGCGCTCCTCGTCCTCGGGGACACGCAGGCCGACCACGACGTCGACGATCTTGTAGGCAATGAACGAGACGACGGCCGACCACACGATGGTGGTGCCGACGGCTTCCGCCTGCACCAGCACCTGGTGGGCGATCGAGTACGGATCGGCGGACATCTTGTTGGTGACGTAGTCGAAGATGCCCTGGCCGCCCAGTTGCGGTGCCGCGAACACGCCGGTCAGCAGCGCGCCCAGGATACCGCCCACGCCGTGCACGCCGAACACGTCCAGCGAGTCGTCGGCGCCGATCATGCGCTTCAGGCCGTTCACGCCCCACAGGCAGACGATGCCGGCGACGAGGCCGATGATCAGTGCGCCCATCGGACCGACGTAGCCGCAGGCCGGGGTGATGGCGACGAGGCCGGCGACGGCACCCGAGGCGCCGCCCAGCATCGACGGCTTGCCCTTGGTGATCCACTCGCCGAAGACCCACGACACGGTGGCGGCGGCGGTGGCCAGCAGGGTGTTGATGAAGGCCAGCGCGGCGACGTCGCCCGCTTCCAGGGCCGAACCGGCATTGAAGCCGAACCAGCCCACCCACAGCAGCGAGGCGCCGATCATGGTCATCGTCAGCGAGTGCGGCGCCATCGATTCACGGCCGTAGCCGACGCGCTTGCCGATCAGGACTGCACCGACGAGGCCGGCGATAGCGGCGTTGATGTGCACCACGGTGCCGCCCGCGAAGTCGAGGGCGCCCTTCTGGAACAGCCAGCCGGCCTTGGCGGTCTCGGCGTCGAGGGTGGCGGCGGTGATGGCGTCCGGACCGGTCCAGAACCAGACCATGTGGGCGACCGGCAGGTAGCCGAACGTGAACCACAGCACGACGAACAGCAGCACGGCCGAGAAGCGGGCGCGCTCGGCGAAGGCGCCGATGATCAGGCCGCAGGTAATGGCCGCGAACGTGCCCTGGAACGCCACGTAGACGAACTCGGGGATGACGACGCCCTTGCTGAAGGTGGCCGCCGTCGCGAACGTGGCCTTGGCCGGATCCCAGATGCCGTTCAGGAACAGACGGTCGAAGCCGCCGATGAACGCGGTGTTCTCCGTGAACGCCAGCGAGTAGCCGTACAGGCACCACAGCACGATGATGACGGCGAAGATCATGAAGACCTGCAGCAGCACGGACAGCATGTTCTTGGAGCGGACCAGGCCGCCGTAGAACAGGGCCAGGCCCGGGATCGTCATCATGATCACCAGCAGGGTGGCGACCATCATCCAGGCGGTGTCGCCCTTCTGCGGGGTCGGTGCGGCGGCGGCGGCCGGGGCGGCCGGGGCGGCAGCGGCCGCAGCGACAGGCGCCGATGCTGCCGGTGCCGCGGCCGCCGGGGCGGCCGGTGCGCTGGCGGCCGGTGCGGCAGCGGCGATTGCTGCCGGTTTGGCGGCATCCTGGGCCAGGGCCGGGGCGGATGCGGCCAGCGCCATGGCGACGGATACGCCTGCGATCAGTTTTGTGATGGTGTGGATCATCGGATTCCCCTTACAGCGCTTCGTTGCCGGTTTCACCGGTACGGATACGGACTACCTGCTCCAGGTTGGAGACGAAAATTTTGCCGTCACCGATCTTGCCGGTGCGCGCGGCGCTCTGGATCGTATCGATCACCTGGTCGACGATGGCGTCGTCGACCGCTGCCTCGATCTTGGTCTTCGGCAGGAAATCGACGACGTATTCCGCGCCGCGGTAGAGCTCGGTATGGCCCTTCTGGCGGCCGAAACCCTTCACTTCGGTCACGGTGATACCCTGGACGTTGATTTCCGAGAGGGCTTCACGCACCTCGTCGAGCTTGAAGGGTTTGATGATGGCGGTAATCATTTTCATACGATTGCCTCTTCAGAAAGTTTTTGAAACAGTGAGCAGGGCCGCGGACTTGCCCAGGTTTTCCGCGGACGGGCTCCGGTAGGCACTGGTGTCGGCCTTGATCCACGCCAGGGCCACCGAGCAGACGCCCAGGTCCTTGGTCACGCCGAGCTTGTAGTCAATGTAGGAAAGCGAACCGTTATGACGCACGTTCTGGCGGCCGGCATGCAGGTTCAGCGTGAAGCCGCTGCCGACGTCGACGTTGGCGCCGATGTCCAGGTAGCCGCTGCCCTTGCTGTCGGCCGTGCCGAACAGGTTCGTCAGCGAATGCGAGTACTTGACGTAGGCCGGGCCGAAACCGAGCTGCCCGTACAGTTCGAAGGTGTTGGCATTCGGATGCAGGCCGTTGCTCGGGTAGAAGTAGTACAGGCCGCCCACGTCATAGGTGATGTCGCTGGTGATGTTGCCGCGCTTGCCGCCGTAGAAATCCCATTCGACGTCGCCGCTGCCGCCCGCATCCTTGGTCCACTTGATGGTGGACAGCCAGGTGCCCGCGTACAGGCCGGTCGGGTTGTGGGTGTAGTCGGCGCCGCCCTGCAGCGCGGGGTCCAGACGCGATTGGGAAATGCCGCGGTAGCGATAATCGCTCGTCAGCGCCGCATTGAAGCTCACCTCATTGTCCGGCTTCTGCTCCTCGGCGCCGGCCAGCCCGATGCCAAGGCTCCACAGGCTGACGGCCAATACTGCAACGTGGGGCCAATTGCTGTTACGACGCTTCATACACACTCCCTTGTAGTTGAACATATTCTTGAGTTGCGGTTTACAATCCGGGATCGCGACCTCGTTATGGTTTATGGTTGATTAGCAGGATGCGTGCCACCCCTTGTCGGCCCCGGTACTCGCTTGTTTTTCGCGCCTTATGCCCCCACTTTTTTGGTTTCAAAAAACAAACGAGACCAGGACGCGTGCGCCGTCACGGTGCACGCACCAATTCAGGACCATGCGCACCACATTGGTGCGGCGCGCCGACTCAAGGAATAGTGTGAAATGAACAATTTTTTTAATGATTTGCAGGGCAAGCTCAACGAAGTCTTCGAGAACTCGCCCGCCAAGGACATCGAACGCAACGTCAAGGCGATGATGACCCAGGGTTTTTCGAAGCTCGACCTCGTGACGCGCGAAGAGTTCGACATCCAGGCCCAGGTGCTGGCGAAGACGCGCGCCAAGCTCGACGCGCTCGAACTGCGCGTGGCCGAACTGGAAGCAAAGCTGGCGGCCGCCGATACCAAGGCTTGAGCCCTACGGGCGGCCTTGCGCCGCCCTCACCTCGCGAACCGCACCATCAACCGCCACGCCGCGAACAAGGCCGCGCCGCCCAGGCTGACCGCGAGCACGATCGCCACCATCCAGCCCACCGGATTGGTCAACCCGGCGCTGTCCGCTGCAAAGACCAACGCACACGCCAGCGCCACTTGCGCGATCCATACGGCCCGCAGCGGCCGGAACGCGCCCGGATCCCCGCGCCGCCACAGGCGCAGCGCCACCCACGTCACAGGCCCGCACAGCAGGCAGAACAGGAGCGCGAGGGCAAGCAGGGCAAGAATCAGTCTGGGCATGCGTCGATAGGATCAAGGCCGGCCAGGCGGCCGGGCCCGCTACATTACCAGAGCGCACGCGAAAAAAGTTCGGTGTCCATGCCTGTCCCCTCTCAACAGGCATCCGTTCCGCTTGCCTAAGATGAGGCCTCGTCCACCGCTGAAGGAACCCGATTGAGCCTCGCCGTCCTCAGGAGCCGCGCCCTCGCCGGCATGGAAGCGCCCGCCGTCAGCGTGGAAGTCCACCTGGCCAACGGGCTGCCGGCCATGAATATCGTGGGTCTTGCCGACGCCGAGGTGCGCGAGTCGAAGGACCGCGTACGCGCCGCGCTGCAGAACTCGGGCTTCGAGGTCCCGAGCCGGCGCATCACGATCAACCTCGCGCCGGCCGAACTGCCCAAGGAATCGGGCCGGTTCGACTTGCCCATCGCGCTGGGCATCCTGGCCGCGTCCGAACAGATCCCGGCCGCGGCGCTGGACGGCTATGAATTCGCCGGCGAACTGTCGCTGTCGGGAGAACTGCGCCCCGTGCGTGGCGCGCTGGCGATGAGTTTCGCGATGCTGCGCCGGCACACCGATGGCGACGCGCCGGCGCGCGCCTTCGTGCTGCCCTGGGCGAACGCGGACGAAGCGGCGCTCGTGACGGACGCCGCCATCTATCCCGCCCGCTCGTTGCTGGAGGTGTGTGCGCACTTCGCCGCCAAGGCCGACGACGCGCGCTTGCAGCGCTACCGGCCCGCGTCGTCCGATGATGCGCCCGTGTACCCGGACTTCGCCGACGTCAAGGGCCAGCAGCAGGTCAAGCGCGCGCTCGAGGTGGCGGCCGCGGGCCTTCACTCCGTGCTGCTGATCGGACCGCCGGGCGCCGGCAAGAGCATGCTGGCGTCCCGCTTCCCCGGCCTGCTGCCGCCGATGTGCGAGGACGAAGCGCTGGAGACGGCCGCGCTCCAGTCGCTGGCCGGCAGCTTCGCCATCGAACGTTGGCGACGGCGGCCGTTCCGCAATCCGCACCACACGAGTTCCGGCGTGGCCCTCGTCGGCGGGGGACAAGTGCCGCGGCCCGGAGAAATTTCGCTGGCCCATCACGGCGTCCTGTTCCTGGACGAGCTCCCGGAATTCGACCGCAAGGTGCTGGAAGTACTGCGCGAACCGCTGGAAACGGGCGCCATCACGATCTCGCGCGCTGCCCGCCAGGCCGACTTCCCCGCGAACTTTCAATTGATCGCGGCGATGAATCCGTGCCCGTGCGGCTGGCTGGGCCATCCATCAAATAAATGCCGCTGCACGCCGGACGCCGTCCAGCGCTACCAGGACCGCATTTCCGGCCCCCTCCTCGACCGCATCGACATCCAGGTGCCCATGACGGCGATGGCGCCGGACACGATGGCCCAACTGGCCGACGGGGAGCCGAGCGCGGCCATCGCGGAAAGAGTCGCGTGCGCGCATGCGCGCCAGCTGGCGCGCCAGGGCAAGGCCAATCAAAAGCTGACGACGCGCGAGATCGACACCCACTGCCGCCTCGACGACGCCGCCGAGCGGCTGCTGGGCGACGCTATGCAGCACCTGCACTGGTCGGCGCGCGCCTACCACCGCGTGCTCAAGGTGGCGCGCACGGTCGCCGACCTGGCGGAATCCGAGACGGTGAAGCCCGCCCACGTGGCCGAGGCGATCCAGTACCGGCGCGGCTTACGCGATCGCTGATACGGGGAATCAGGCGAGCCCGGCCGATGCCTGCTCGCGTGCCGCGCGCTTGATGGCCTGGGGCGGCTGGCCGAAGGCGCGCAGGAAGGCGCGGCGCATGCGCTCGGGATCGGAGAAGCCGGTCTCGCGCGCCACCACGTCGATCGAGTGGTTGCTGCCCTCGATCATGGCGCGTGCCGCTTCCACGCGCAGCACCTCGATCGCGCGCGCGGGCGACTGGCCCGTCTCGATGCGGAAGGTGCGGCTGAACTGGCGCGTGCTCAGGTTGGCCGCTTCGGCCAACTCGTCCACGGACAGCGGCTTGCGCAAATGGGTCTTGGCGTAGGCCAATGCCTGCTGGATGCGGTCGGATTTCGGCTCCAGTTCCAGCAGGGCCGAGAACTGCGACTGGCCGCCGCTGCGGCGGTGGTAGACCACCAGCTTGCGGGCGATGTTGCGCGACAGCTCGATGCCATGGTCGCTTTCGACGAGGGCCAGGCACAGATCGACGCACGCGGTCATACCGGCGGACGTCCAGATATTGCCCTCATTGATGAAGATGCGGTCTTCCTCGACGCGCACTTTCGGATACATGCGCTGCAGGTCGCGCGCCAGCGCCCAGTGCGTGGTGGCGCGCTTGCCATCCAACAGGCCCGCTTCGGCCAGCAGGAACGCCCCCGTGCAGATGCTGCCCACGCGGCGCGAGTGCACGCTGGCCTGGCGCAAGATCTCGATGAAGCCCGGCGACGACGGACGGCGCGGCACCATCTGCCCTGCCACCAGCAGGGTGTCGTAATCGTAACGCATGACGGCCTCCGTCAGCACGTTGATGCCCGACGAGCTGGTCATCGAGCCGCCGTGCTCGGACAGGATCGTGACTTCGTAACAAGGTTCGTCGGACAGGGCGTTGGCGAATTCATAAACCGTCGTTGCCATCAAGTCCAGAGCCTGGAAGCCGGGGGGCAGCAAGAGTCCGATTCTGCGTTTCATGTTGTCCTCAGTGATATTAGGCTTGCCGGATGGACCGGATCACAGCGTCTGCTGCAGTGCATGATGATAATCATACGACACCAGCTTAGCCCCAGCCAAAAACAACTGACAAGGTAGATAGGAGAAGAATTTGTGGTGTGTACACACCAACCATCCTGATTTAAGGGTTACTTGGTATTCAGGACAAATATGTTTGCGTGAACATAGATCCTGGAAGACAACTTCTCTCCTCTGCAGCCCACTGGAGAATATCCATCGAACTCACGGGCGACCCAGTTTCGCCACAGGGCAAGCCCTGTTACCATGTCGTCATGACAAGACGACTCTTCGTAGTGCGCATGGCCGCCCTGTGCCTGCTGGCGGCCTGCTCTCCCAAATACAATTGGCGCGACTATGCCAGTCCAGACGCCCCGTACCGCGTCATGTTCCCGGCCAAGCCGAGCACCTTCACCCGCAACATCGACCTGGACGGCATGCGGGTCGCCATGACGATGACGGCGGCCGAGATCGACGGCGCCACGTTCGCCGTCGGCGCGGCCGAGGCGCCGGATGCGGCGCGCGCCCAGGCCGCGCTGGAAGCGATGCAGGTCGCGCTGGTGCGCAACATCGGCGCCACCGTCACCAGCGAGAAGGCGACGGCGGACCTCGACCGCGCCACGCGCGACGTCGATGCCAGCGGAACCAGCCAGGGCGTGCCGATGCGCCTTGTCGGCCATTTCGAATCGCGCGGCAAGCGCTTCTATCAGGTGATCGTGCTCGGCAAGACACAAGCGCTGCCGGCCGAGCAGGTCGAACAATTCCTCACGTCCTTCAAACTGCCCTGACATGACTACAGCGTCTCCCGCCCTGCGCCTGTCCGCGTTGCGCAAATCCTTCGGCCGCCCAGCCGTCGACGGTCTCGACCTGACGGTACGGCGCGGCGAACTGTATGCGCTGCTGGGCCCCAACGGTGCCGGCAAGACGACGACGCTGCGCATGGTCACGGGCCTGCTGGCGCCCGATGAAGGCAGCGTCGAGGTGCTCGGCATCGACCTCGCGCGCGATCCGGCGGGCGCCAAGCGCGGCATGGCTTACCTGCCGGACGATCCGCTGCTGTATGGGAAACTCAAGCCGACGGAATACCTGGAATTCGTCGCCGGCCTGTGGGGCATCCGTGCGCAAGACGCCGAACCGCGCGCGCGCCGCCTGCTCGACTGGCTCGACCTGACGAAACACGCGCACGAACTGACCGAGGGTTTTTCGCGCGGGATGAAGCAGAAGCTGGCGCTGGCCGGCGCGCTGATCCACGATCCGGAGCTGCTGATCCTGGACGAACCGCTGACCGGCCTGGACGCCGCCGCCGCACGTCAGGTGAAGGACCTGCTCGTGTCGCACGTCGAGCAAGGCGGCACCGTGATCCTGACGACGCACATCCTCGAGGTGGCGGAACGCCTGGCGCAACGCATCGGCATCATTCGCCAGGGCCGCCTCATCGCCGAGGGCACGCTGGCCGAGCTGCGCGCACGCACGCAAGGCGGCAGCCTGGAAGACGTGTTCCTGCAACTGACGGAAGGGCAGCCGGGATGAATGCCGCACCGGGAAGCATCCTCTGGCTGCTGGGCTACGAATTGCGCATGGCCTGGTATGGCACCGGGCTGAACAAGAACGGCAAGCGCGGCCGGGGAAACGTCGGCATGATCGTCGGGATCGTCGCGTCGGCCCTGCTGCACCTGGTCGCGTTCGCGATGCTGCGTGCGCTGGACCGCGACGGCATGGACGAGGTATTCCTGGCCATTCCGCTCACCGCCATGCTGCTCGTGTGCGCGACCTTCATGCTGTCGAGCGCGCTGTCGGGCTGCGTGATGGCGATGTTCGAGCGCGGCGACCTGGACCTGTTGCTCTCTTCTCCGCTTCCATCGCGCAGCGTCTTCGCCGTGCGCCTGCTCGGCATCGCCGCCGCCACCGCGACCCCGTATCTGTTCCTGGGCGGCCCCTTCGCCAACATCGCCCTGGTGCTGGGGCATCCGGGCTGGCTCGGCCTGTACGTGATCATCTGCGCCTGCGCCATGCTCATGGCCTGCGCCGGCATGCTGCTGACGCTGGCCCTCGTGCGCATCCTCGGCGCCCGCCGCACGCGCGTCGTGGCCCAGGTCGTGGCCGCCATCGCCGGGGCGTTCGTGTTCCTGTTGTCGCAGGCGTATAACTTCACGCGCCACGACGGCAGCGCCGGCCCGCAACTCCTCGGCATATTCGCCAACCGGCACCTGTTCGCCCCGGGGAGTGCGCTGTGGCTGCCCGGCCGGGCCATCCTTGGCGCGCCTCTGCCGCTGCTAGCCGCGGCGCTGCTGGCGGCGCTCGCGTTCGCGCTGACGGTGAACCGCACGCATCGCTTCTTCGTCCACGGACTGCAGCAGGCGGCCGGCATCGGCCGCGTGCGCGCCCGTCCGGCGGACGCCCCGCGCTTCCGTTTCCGCCGCAGCCTGTTCGACACCATCGTCATCAAGGAATGGCGCTTGATCGCGCGCGACCCGCACCTGATCGCACAGGTGCTGCTGCAGCTGATTTATCTCGTGCCCATGCTGCTGCCGATCTTGCGCGGCGACACGACCGGTCCCGCGCTGGGCGCCGGCCTCACGCTGCTGTGCAGTTCGCTGACAGGCAGCCTGACCTGGATCGTGATCTCGGCCGAGGACGCGCCCGACCTGCTGCTGGCGGCACCGGCGCCGCGGCGCACCGTGCAGTTGGCCAAGCTGGCCGCCGCCACGATGCCGGCGCTGCTGGTCGTCGCGCTGCCGCTGCTGTGGCTGATCGTGCGCGCACCGCTGGCCGGCCTGCTCTTCGCGTTCACGATCAGCGCGGCCGTACTGAGCGCCGGCCTGATCGTGTTGTGGACGGGGCGTGCCGCGCCCCGCAGTGATTTTAAAACACGTGCCAAAGGAAATTTCCTGAGCACGATGCTGGAACTGACCAGCAGCCTCTGCTGGGCGGGACTCGGCTGGCTGCTCGTCGCCCTGACCACGGACGGCGCGACCTGGATGGTGTTCGCGTCCGCCGCGGTGCTGGCAGCGGGACTGGGCGTATTACTGCTCGCCCGATCGCTCCGGCGCAGCCCCATGTGAGAGAGAGCGCACTGACCTGAAAGTCCCACTCGTGTTATCGTTTAGTCACTCACAATAGAATGAGACAGCTATGTTAATTACCTTTAAATCCAAAGCCTACCCCAACGTCATGATGTACCAGGATCACGCCAAGCGGATTCTCGACCTGCTGCACAAGGACAGTGAACTGGGCGTCATCACCGCCGAAGAAGCGCCCCGGGCGGTCAAGCTGCTGGAAAACGAGATCGAGGAAAGCCGCAAGCACCAGGCCACGGACGAGATGGAGCAGGACGTCAAGGCCCATCATGACGAAGAGGATACCGAACACGAGGCGATCGAGACCGTGACGTTCTCCACCCGCGCCTTCCCGCTGCTGGAAATGCTGCGCGCCGCGCGCGACCAGCACACCGACGTGCTCTGGGGCGTCTGAGCGGCTAGGACGTTTCCCGCTCGGGCTCGGCTGCCGTCAACGCGACGCGGCCCTTGCCACGACGTTTGGCGTCATACATCGCCTGGTCGGCGCGGGCCAGCAGGCGGGCCGGCTCTTGCGGCTCTTGCGGCAGCTGCAAGGCCACGCCGATGCTCACGCCCACCTGCACGCTGCCGCCGGCCAACATATAGGGACGGGACAGCTGGTCCAGCAGCACATGCGCCTTGTTCTCGGCGTCCTGCGCATCGGTCAACAGCTCGAGCACGACCACGAACTCGTCGCCGGCCAGCCGCGCGGCCATATCGGTCTCGCGGATGCCGTTCAGCAGACGCATGCCGAACTGTCGCAGCAATTCGTCGCCCTCTTCGTGGCCGCGCGTATCGTTGACCTGTTTGAAGCCGTCCATATCGAGGAACAGCACCGCACACGGGCGGCCCACACGCCCCGCCCGCGCCATCGCCTCCGGCAACGCCTGCATCAGCGCGCGCCGGTTCGGCAAGCCGGTCAGCATGTCGCGCATCAGCAATTCCTGCAGCTCGGCCGTGCGCGCCGCTACCGTCACCTCGAGTTGCGCATTCATCCTCTCCAGGGCGTCGCGGTGCGCGCGTTCGCTGGCGACGAGATTGCGCATCGCGTCCGACAGCACCTGCGCCTCATGAAAACTGTTTATATGCGGAATCCGCGCCGGCATTCCCTGCGCGGGCGCGTGAGCGAGCTCTTCGATCGCGCTGCTGAGCACCTTGAGCGGCGCGACGATGCGCCGCGCCAGCAGGGCCGCCGCGGCTGCGAGGACGAGGCCCAGTCCGAGGCATAACCACTGCACACGATGTTCGAATTCATGTGCGGACGCGAGCGCCGCGGCTTCCGTCTGGCGCGCGAGCACGGCCCAGCGCAGGCCGGCGCGGTCACGGTCGCGTCCTGTCAGGCTGTAACCGGTCATATACGTCCGGCCATCGGGCCACCGTTCCATGACGGTCCCCGTCCCGCCTTGGAGGGCGTGGCGCAGGCTCTCAGTCGCGATGGGCTTTTCCAGGATGTCTCCCGGCCCGAGCAGCACGACGCCATCGCTACGGACGACGATGATTTCAGCCCCGTACGCCCGCAGCGCCGGCGTCAGCAGGTCCTCCGCCAGCGTACGCGCCCACTGCCAGCTCAGGTGAATGGCAAGAACGCCGCGCATTGTGCCGTCGGCCTCGCGGATCGGTCCCGCCACGTCGACGAAACGCCACGGGTCTGTCGCGCGTGGCAACAGGCTGCCCAGCATGGCGGCCGGGTGATAGTCCTCCGCGGTGACCGTCAGCTGCCCTGCGTGGAACCAGGGACGCGCCTTGACGTCGCGGTTCTCCAGCAAGCCGCCGGTCGCCGCCAGCACCCTGCCGTCCGGTTTCGCGATGCCGATCCACGCATAGTCGGGGAAATTACGCTGGAAATTCTCGAGCACTTGCCTGGCTGCTGCCGGGTCGCGGGCGGCGCGGACGTCCGACGAGGTCGACAAAAAAGACACGTCGTGGACCGTCTGGTCCAGTGTCCGGTCGAGGGAATCGCGCATCTGCCAGGACAGCTGTTCCAGTCGTAATGCGGCTTCTTCCGACGCGTGGCGGATGGCGAAGTGATCAACGAGGCTCAGTTGCAGAAACGCCGTGATCGCCACCGTCAGGCAGGCAAACGACACGATCAATGCCGCGAGCCGGAAAGGTCTGGAGGCGCTCATACGGTTTGCGTAAACATAAAGACCGGAATGCTACCGTACATACGCGTGGCGTTACAGAAATATTTTTATTGAGCTACAAAAGCACAAAGCCCGCTCAGGCGAGGATGGGCGGTGCCGATCCGGCCGGGCGGGCTTCGTGTTACCAAAAGCAAAAAGCCCGCTCAGACTGAACTGAGCGGGCTTCTGCGGAATAACTAGCCTGACGATAACCTACTTTCACACTGGTTGCAGCACTATCATCGGCGCAAAGTCGTTTCACGGTCCTGTTCGGGATGGGAAGGGGTGGTACCGACTTGCTATGGTCATCAGGCATAACTTGTACGAGTGCCGCAGCTTGAATGCATGCGTCACTCTGAATCTGGAAGAAGTGGTTTTAATCTGTTGTGTCAACAAACAGCCGAACCCTTGCATTGGCAATGACTGCCAAGGTTATAGGGACAAGCCGTACGGGCAATTAGTATCGGTTAGCTTAATGCATTACTGCACTTCCACACCCGACCTATCAACGTCCTGGTCTCGAACGACCCTTCAAGGAGCTCAAGGCTCCGGGAAATCTCATCTCAAGGCGAGTTTCCCGCTTAGATGCTTTCAGCGGTTATCTCTTCCGAACTTAGCTACCCGGCAATGCCACTGGCGTGACAACCGGTACACCAGAGGTTCGTCCACTCCGGTCCTCTCGTACTAGGAGCAGCCCCCTTCAAATTTCCAACGCCCACGGCAGATAGGGACCAAACTGTCTCACGACGTTTTAAACCCAGCTCACGTACCACTTTAAATGGCGAACAGCCATACCCTTGGGACCGGCTACAGCCCCAGGATGTGATGAGCCGACATCGAGGTGCCAAACTCCCCCGTCGATATGAACTCTTGGGAGGAATCAGCCTGTTATCCCCAGAGTACCTTTTATCCGTTGAGCGATGGCCCTTCCATACAGAACCACCGGATCACTATGTCCTACTTTCGTACCTGCTCGACTTGTCGGTCTCGCAGTTAAGCACGCTTATGCCATTGCACTATTAGCACGATGTCCGACCGTACCTAGCGTACCTTCGAACTCCTCCGTTACACTTTAGGAGGAGACCGCCCCAGTCAAACTGCCTACCATGCACTGTCCCCGACCCGGATCACGGGCCAAGGTTAGAACCTCAAACGAACCAGGGTGGTATTTCAAGGTTGGCTCCACGAGAACTGGCGTCCCCGCTTCAAAGCCTCCCACCTATCCTACACAGATTGGTTCAAAGTCCAATGCAAAGCTACAGTAAAGGTTCATGGGGTCTTTCCGTCTAGCCGCGGGTAGATTGCATCATCACAAACATTTCAACTTCGCTGAGTCTCGGGAGGAGACAGTGTGGCCATCGTTACGCCATTCGTGCAGGTCGGAACTTACCCGACAAGGAATTTCGCTACCTTAGGACCGTTATAGTTACGGCCGCCGTTTACTGGGACTTCAATCAAGAGCTTGCACCCCATCATTTAATCTTCCAGCACCGGGCAGGCGTCACACCCTATACGTCCACTTTCGTGTTTGCAGAGTGCTGTGTTTTTATTAAACAGTCGCAGCCACCAGTTTATTGCAACCCTTTCACCCTCATGGAGTAAACCATTCAAGCTACCGGGGCGTACCTTATCCCGAAGTTACGGTACCAATTTGCCGAGTTCCTTCTCCCGAGTTCTCTCAAGCGCCTTAGAATACTCATCTCGCCCACCTGTGTCGGTTTGCGGTACGGTCTCGTATGACTGAAGCTTAGAGGCTTTTCTTGGAACCACTTCCGATTGCTTCGTGTCGCAAGGACACCCGTCTCGACCCCTTGAATTACGCGCCCGGATTTGCCTAAGCGCCTTCTATGAGTCAAAAACCAGCTATTCCAACAGCTGGACAACCTTCCGCGATCCGTCCCCCCATCGCATCATACGACGGTGCAGGAATATTAACCTGCTTCCCATCAGCTACGCATCTCTGCCTCGCCTTAGGGGCCGACTCACCCTGCTCCGATGAACGTTGAACAGGAAACCTTGGGCTTTCGGCGAGAGGGCTTTTCACCCTCTTTATCGCTACTCATGTCAGCATTCGCACTTCCGATACCTCCAGCATCCTTTACAAGACACCTTCTCAGGCTTACGGAACGCTCTCCTACCATATGGATCAAAGTATAAATACTAAGAAACATATCCGCAGCTTCGGTGACTGGCTTAGCCCCGTTACATCTTCCGCGCAGGACGACTCGATCAGTGAGCTATTACGCTTTCTTTAAATGATGGCTGCTTCTAAGCCAACATCCTGACTGTTTTAGCCTTCCCACTTCGTTTTCCACTTAGCCAATCTTTGGGACCTTAGCTGGCGGTCTGGGTTGTTTCCCTCTTGACGCCGGACGTTAGCACCCGACGTCTGTCTCCCAAGCTCGCACTCATCGGTATTCGGAGTTTGCAATGGTTTGGTAAGTCGCAATGACCCCCTAGCCATAACAGTGCTCTACCCCCGATGGTGATACTTGAGGCACTACCTAAATAGTTTTCGGAGAGAACCAGCTATTTCCAGGTTTGTTTAGCCTTTCACCCCTACCCACAGCTCATCCCCTAATTTTTCAACATTAGTGGGTTCGGACCTCCAGGGCGTGTTACCGCACCTTCATCCTGGCCATGGGTAGATCACCTGGTTTCGGGTCTACACCCAGCGACTGTCGCCCTGTTCGGACTCGATTTCTCTACGGCTCCCCTATTCGGTTAACCTCGCCACTGAATGTAAGTCGCTGACCCATTATACAAAAGGTACGCCGTCACCCCACGAAGAGGCTCCGACTGTTTGTATGCACACGGTTTCAGGATCTATTTCACTCCCCTCCCGGGGTTCTTTTCGCCTTTCCCTCACGGTACTGGTTCACTATCGGTCGATTACGAGTATTTAGCCTTGGAGGATGGTCCCCCCATCTTCAGACAGGATTTCTCGTGTCCCGCCCTACTTGTCGTACGCTTAGTACCACCGTTCGGATTTCGTGTACGGGGCTATCACCCGCTATGGCGTCTGTTTCCAAAGACTTCCACTATCCGATCGACTATCACGTACAAGGCTCATCCCATTTCGCTCGCCACTACTTTGGGAATCTCGGTTGATTTCTTTTCCTGCAGCTACTTAGATGTTTCAGTTCGCCGCGTTCGCTTCGCATACCTATGTATTCAGTATGCGATGACCTAAAAGGCCGGGTTTCCCCATTCGGAAATCTGCGGATCAAAGTGTGTTTGCTCACTCCCCGCAGCTTATCGCAAGCTACTACGTCCTTCATCGCCTGTAATCGCCAAGGCATCCACCATGTGCACTTATTCGCTTGTCCCTATAACGTTGGCCCCTGCATGAGTGTCAGGGAACGTCATATCGACAAGGATTCAGCTTACTTTGTTTGTTGATACATACAGATTACTACCCTAAGTGTGCATCTAACTTTCGTTAGCTACACGCTTAAAGAAAACTTTACTTCTTCCAGATTGTTAAAGAACGAGAACTACACTTATCGAAACTCAGTGTTGCCAAGCTTGGATAAATGCAGTGAACAGAGAGTTGGTGGAGGATGACGGGATCGAACCGACGACCCCCTGCTTGCAAAGCAGGTGCTCTCCCAGCTGAGCTAATCCCCCATTTTGGTAACTGGTGGGTCTGGTTGGATTCGAACCAACGACCCCCGCGTTATCAACACGGTGCTCTAACCGACTGAGCTACAGACCCGAACTGTTCTCGTTTAACTTTATAACAGCCGATAAGCGTAGGCGCTTGATGACCGAGCTTGCGCTCGCGGTGCCACTCTAGAAAGGAGGTGATCCAGCCGCACCTTCCGATACGGCTACCTTGTTACGACTTCACCCCAGTCACGAATCCTACCGTGGTAAGCGCCCTCCTTGCGGTTAAGCTACCTACTTCTGGTAAAACCCGCTCCCATGGTGTGACGGGCGGTGTGTACAAGACCCGGGAACGTATTCACCGCGGCATGCTGATCCGCGATTACTAGCGATTCCAACTTCACGCAGTCGAGTTGCAGACTGCGATCCGGACTACGATACACTTTCTGGGATTAGCTCCCCCTCGCGGGTTGGCGGCCCTCTGTATGTACCATTGTATGACGTGTGAAGCCCTACCCATAAGGGCCATGAGGACTTGACGTCATCCCCACCTTCCTCCGGTTTGTCACCGGCAGTCTCATTAGAGTGCCCTTTCGTAGCAACTAATGACAAGGGTTGCGCTCGTTGCGGGACTTAACCCAACATCTCACGACACGAGCTGACGACAGCCATGCAGCACCTGTGTTCAGGCTCCCTTTCGGGCACCCTCCAATCTCTCGGAGGTTCCTGACATGTCAAGGGTAGGTAAGGTTTTTCGCGTTGCATCGAATTAATCCACATCATCCACCGCTTGTGCGGGTCCCCGTCAATTCCTTTGAGTTTTAATCTTGCGACCGTACTCCCCAGGCGGTCTACTTCACGCGTTAGCTGCGTTACCAAGTCAATTAAGACCCGACAACTAGTAGACATCGTTTAGGGCGTGGACTACCAGGGTATCTAATCCTGTTTGCTCCCCACGCTTTCGTGCATGAGCGTCAGTCTTGACCCAGGGGGCTGCCTTCGCCATCGGTGTTCCTCCACATCTCTACGCATTTCACTGCTACACGTGGAATTCTACCCCCCTCTGCCAGACTCCAGCCTTGCAGTCTCCAACGCAATTCCCAGGTTAAGCCCGGGGATTTCACGTCAGACTTACAAAACCGCCTGCGCACGCTTTACGCCCAGTAATTCCGATTAACGCTTGCACCCTACGTATTACCGCGGCTGCTGGCACGTAGTTAGCCGGTGCTTATTCTTCAGGTACCGTCATTAGAGTCGGATATTAGCCAACCCCGTTTCTTCCCTGACAAAAGAGCTTTACAACCCGAAGGCCTTCTTCACTCACGCGGCATTGCTGGATCAGGCTTGCGCCCATTGTCCAAAATTCCCCACTGCTGCCTCCCGTAGGAGTCTGGGCCGTGTCTCAGTCCCAGTGTGGCTGGTCGTCCTCTCAGACCAGCTACTGATCGTCGCCTTGGTGAGCCTTTACCTCACCAACTAGCTAATCAGATATCGGCCGCTCCAGGAGCATGAGGTCCGAAGATCCCCCACTTTCATCCGTAGATCGTATGCGGTATTAGCGTAACTTTCGCTACGTTATCCCCCACTCTTGGGTACGTTCCGATATATTACTCACCCGTTCGCCACTCGCCGCCAGGTTGCCCCGCGCTGCCGTTCGACTTGCATGTGTAAAGCATGCCGCCAGCGTTCAATCTGAGCCAGGATCAAACTCTTCAGTTTAATCTCTGTTTTGACACTTTCGTGTCATGTCGCTCACTCAAAATACTGACCGTCACTCATTGCTGAGCAACGTATTTCTTTTGCGTGAACATTTGATAATTTAAGCATTCAGTATCGCCGAAGCGATACTGGCACCTCATCAAACGCCCACACTTATCGACTGTTGATTGTTAAAGAACTTCGTGTTCGGTACTGCCTTGCTGCGCCTGCGAATCGTTTTGTTCGTCAGCAGCAGAGAAGCGAGATTATGCAGTGTTTCGCGATGATCGTCAACTTCTTTTTTTCGCTTCGTCGCGTCGATTTCCTTGGATTTCAACGTGTCGTGAAGCGGACGCGCAGTATAGCAATCGCCGCCACGCTCCGCAAGCCCCAGTTCACGCCTGTTTCCTCAGCCATTCCAAAGCACAGGGCGCGGCACTCAGCACGGAGATATGCCCATCCCCTGGTTGCAACCACAGCTCCGCCGCAGGACAGTGCCGCGCCAGCCATTCGCCATGCCCCTTGGGCACCATGCGATCCTGATCGCCATGTAACAGGAGCAGCGGCCGGGATATCTGTGCGCAATCGAAACCCCAAGGCGTCACGTAGGCGATGTCGTCGTCGATCAATCCCCCGGGGCCATTGGCCAGCGCCGGGCCGACGACGCTGTCGAACCAGGCCCACTGCCCCGACAAGGCAGCCCAGTCGCGCTCCGTGAACAGCGCACGGTCGAACTCCGGCTGCGATGCCTCGTGCGCGGCTTTGGCCGCCCGCCCCGCGAGCGCCGCACGCAGTCCCGCCTGGCCGGACGGCCGCATGCCGGCAAACCAGTCGAGGTTCTCGGCGCCATACGGTGCCAGACCGGCGATGCTGACAGCCGCCAGCACACGTCCAGGCAGAAGCGCCGCGCAGGCCAGCGCGTGCGGACCGCCGCCGGAATGTCCCACCACTGCAAACCGCTCGATGCCGAACCGGTCGGCGATACGGACAATATCGTCGGCAGCCGAGGCCACGTCGCGGCCCGCGCGGGATGTCGAGCCCCCATAACCGGGGCGATCGTAGCCAATCCAACGCAGGCCGAGCCGGGCGGCGTCGGCAAACAACGGTTCCGGTGGCGCGCCGACGTTGGGCGTGCCATGCAGCCAGAAGACCGCGGGTCCTGCATCGGTCGGCCCTCGATCGTAGACGTGCAGCGTACGCCCATCATCCAGGACCAGGTCTGCTTCGATCATCGCGTTCACCTTCATCAGGGCTGCCCAGCCGCCGGTTGCCGCCGCAACTGCTCCGCATCTTTCAATGGCGGCGCACCGAACAACCGGCGATATTCCCGGCTGAATTGCGACGGACTTTCGTAGCCGACTTCATACGCGACGCTGGCCGCCTCGATGTCGCCGCTCATCAGCGACTTGCGCGCCTCGAGCAGGCGCACCTGCTTCTGGTACTGCAGGGGGCTCATCACGGTCGCCGCCTTGAAGCGGCGGTGCAGCACGGATGGACTCATGTGCACTGTGCGCGCCAGCGCGTCGATGCTCAGCGGTTCGTTGTAATGCGTGCGAATCCACTGAGTGGCCTCGCCGACGGCGCGCTCACGCTGTCCGCCGACCACGCCGTGGCTCAACGTCGCGCCGCCTGGCGCCGTCACGAGGTGATAGAGCAGTTCCTGCTTGAGCAGGCGGCCCAGCACGGGCAAGTCGCGCGGCCGGCCGAGCCGGCGCAGAAGGCGCACGAAGACGTCCAGCATGGCCTCGTCCGCGCGCTCGACCGTGATCGCGGGCGGGTCCGCCTCCTCGATCGGCAGCTGCAGCCGCATCTCCAGCACGAAGGCCGCGACTTCCTTGGGATCGATCTCGACGCGGATGCCGTAATACGGCGCCTCTGCGCTGGCACGCGTCACCTGGCCGGACACCGGCATCGCCACGCCCGCCTGTACATAGCACCCGGGGCCGTAGCGCAGCACGCGCTGGCCGACGAGCATCTCCTTCTCGCCCTGCACGAGCAGGCACACGGACGGCGACAGGATCCCACGCCCGGCCGGCGTCGGCGCGGGCCGGCGCACGAGCCAAAGCCAGGGCAGATCGGTGGCCAGGTCGAGGACACCCGCGCCGGCTCCGCGCATCGCTTTTTCGACCAGTCCGCGCAACTGGCCGAGAAGAGTCAACTCAGAGTCCTTTGTCATGGCCCATGGTCGCTTTGGGTTCGAGATAGGTTTCCAGGCCGAAGACGCCGAACTCGCGCCCAATGCCCGATTGCTTGAAGCCGCCGAACGGCGCCTCCGGTGCATCATACAAGCCATTCACGAACACGCGCCCGGCCTGGATGCTTGCTGCGACGCGGTTCGCGCGCGCCAGGTCCGCGCCGAACACATAGGCGTGTAGGCCGTAGGGCGTGTCGTTGGCGATAGCGATGGCATCGTCGTCGTCTCGATACGGGATGATGGACAGGACCGGCCCGAAGATCTCGTCGCGTGCGATGGTCATGTCGTTGCGGACGTCGCCGAACACGGTCGGCCGCACGAAGTAGCCGCGCTCCAGCCCCGCCGGCCGGCCCAGACCGCCCGTCAGCAGCGTAGCGCCTTCCTCGATCCCTTTGCGGATATAGTCCTGCACCCGCTCGTACTGCTTGCGCGTGACCATCGGCCCCACGTTCACGCGCGGGTCGACCGTCGGACCGACGACGAGATCGCGGAAGGCGCGGACCGCCAACTCGTGCGCTTCGTCGACGCGGTTCAAAGGCACCAGCAGACGCGTTCCGGCGATGCACGCCTGGCCGCTGTTCATCACCGCGGCCATCGCCGCCAGCGGCATCGCCTTGGTGAAGCCCGCATCGTCGAGGAGCACCGTCGGCGACTTGCCGCCGAGTTCCAGCGTCACCCGCTTCATCGTGTCGACGGCACCGCGCGCGATCGCCTTGCCGACGGCGGTCGATCCGGTGAACGAGATCTTGGCGATGTCGGGATGGCGCGTGATCTCCGCACCGACCACCTCGCCGCGGCCCGTGACGATATTGAAGACGCCCGGCGGCAGTCCCGCGCTGCGCATCACCCGCGTGATGAGTGCCGTCTGCGCGGCACTCAGTTCGCTGGGCTTGATGACGGCCGTGCTGCCCGCGGCGATCGCCATCGACAATTTGCTCGCGATGAAGCCGATGCTCGCATTCCATGGCGTGATCATGCCGACGACACCGTGCGGCACCATCGTCACCCGCGCCCCGCCGACTTCGCGCTCGAACGGGTACTCGGCCAGCAGCCGACGCGCGATCGCGAACGACGCGGCGGCGCGGCGCGCGGTGCCCGTCGCCATCGCCATCGTGCCGCCGTATTCCGCGACCATGACATCGATGATGTCCTGTTCGGCGGCGGCGACGGCGTCGTGCAGGCGCTGCAGCCACGCCATGCGCTCGTCGCGCGTCGTGCGGGACACGGCCGGATAGGCCGCCTTCGCCGCGGTGACCGCGCGCTGCGTGTCGACTTCGTCGGCCAGGATCACGGCGGTCGTTTCGCGCTCCGTGGCCGGGTCGAGCAGGACGAGCGGCTCGCGTCCGTGCGGGGCGACGAACTGGCCGTCGATATAGATCGTGTCGATAGTTTTCATGGCTGGACTCCTCGTAAACGATGAATCCATCATAGGAGCCCGGACGCACCCGGCGGTAGCAGGATACTGACGAAGGATTGCCCGATCCTGCCGATCTTGCGAGGATCAGGCAGCGGGCACGGAGCGCACCAGTTGCTCGAACGCCTGGGATGCGCGGCTGCGGTAACGCTCGCGGTGACGCAGCAGGAAGAAGTCGCGCGGCGGCAGATGCATGCGGACCTTGGCCAGCAGCCCGGCCGCGATGTACGGGGCCGCGACCAGTTCGGATAATCCGGCCACATCGCTTCCGCTCATGACGGCCGCGCGCACGGCTTCGTTGGACGGCAGCGTCAACGCGACCTGCAGCGCGGCCAGGTCGGCACCCTGCTCCACCAGCATTTCTTCGAGCGCGGAACGGGTGCCCGATCCCGGCTCGCGCATGATCCAGCGCGCCGCCTGCAGATCGGCGACGGTCAACTTGCGCTTGCGTGTCCACGGATGACCGGGCGCGACGACGATGGCCATGCGGTCCTGCCCGACACTGTCGACGACGAGCGCCGCGTCGTCGACGCCGCCCTCCACGAGGCCGAGATCGGCCTGCCCGTCGCGCACCGCATCGGCCACGGACTGCGTATTGCCGATATCCAGCCGCACGTCGATTTGGGGATGCGTCGCGCGAAAGCGCACGAGAAGCGGCGGCAGCCAATAACTGGCGATGGTCTGGCTGGCCTGCAGCGCGAGTGCACCGCGCGCCAGTCCCGCCAGTTCGACCAGCACGCGCTCGGCGCCGGCGGCGCGGGCCAGGGTCGCGCGCGCCTCGTCGAGAAAGATCCGCCCTGCCGCATTGACTTCGATGCGCCTTCCCACCCGGTCGAACAGGGGTGTGCCGTAACGCTCCTCCAGCGCGCGGATCGATGCGCTGACGGCGGACGGCGTCAGCGCGAGGACATCCGCCGCCTGCGTCAGGTGCTGGCGTTCGGCGACGGCGACGAAAATGCGGAGCTGGTCGAGAGTCATTGTTCG